>NZ_CP046052.1:3055000-3382500 GCF_004802635.2 Methylocystis heyeri | reverse complement strand
TTGAATTCCCCGTGAAGATGCGGGGTTCCTGCGGTCAGACGGAAAGACCCCGTGCACCTTTACTGTAACTTTGCACTGGCATTCGTGTCGGCATGTGTAGGATAGGTGGTAGGCTTTGAAGCATGGGCGCCAGCTCGTGTGGAGCCATCCTTGAAATACCACCCTTATCGTCATGGATGTCTAACCGCGGTCCGTCATCCGGGTCCGGGACAGTGCATGGTAGGCAGTTTGACTGGGGCGGTCGCCTCCCAAAGAGTAACGGAGGCGCGCGATGGTGGGCTCAGAGCGGTCGGAAATCGCTCGTCGAGTGCAATGGCATAAGCCTGCCTGACTGCGAGACAGACAAGTCGAGCAGAGACGAAAGTCGGTCATAGTGATCCGGTGGTTCCTCGTGGAAGGGCCATCGCTCAACGGATAAAAGGTACGCCGGGGATAACAGGCTGATAACCCCCAAGAGTCCATATCGACGGGGTTGTTTGGCACCTCGATGTCGGCTCATCACATCCTGGGGCTGGAGAAGGTCCCAAGGGTTCGGCTGTTCGCCGATTAAAGTGGTACGTGAGCTGGGTTCAGAACGTCGTGAGACAGTTCGGTCCCTATCTGCCGTGGGTGTCGGAGAATTGAGAGGATTTGTCCCTAGTACGAGAGGACCGGGATGAACATACCTCTGGTGGACCTGTTGTGACGCCAGTCGCAGTGCAGGGTAGCTATGTATGGACGGGATAACCGCTGAATGCATCTAAGCGGGAAACCCACCTCAAAACCAGTTCTCCCTTAAGAGCCGTGGAAGACGACCACGTCGATAGGCCGGGTGTGGAAGTGCGGCGACGCGCGCAGCTTACCGGTACTAATAGCTCGTCAGGCTTGATCGCTCCCATTATCAATGCCCTCCAAAACCATTTGCTTCCCCTTGTAAATTGCTCTTAGCCGGCCTGGTGGCCTTCGGCAAAGCGATCAGACCCGATCCCATCCCGAACTCGGCCGTCAAACGCTTCAGCGCCAATGGTACTATGTCTCAAGACCTGGGAGAGTAGGTCGTCGCCAGGCCTGCTAAGCGCAATGGCTCCTTCAAGCGGCCTCAAATCGACGGCGTTCCGCACGCCAAACCCCAAACGCTCCGGATATGCGCCCTCTAAAAGGCTCATATCCGGAGCGTTGCTGCGTTTCATGTCGTGAAGCTGCGAAAAGCCCGCCCGCGTGCGTTCAAGCCCCGTTGGGTTCCCAATCGAACCACCATTCGCACGGCCCCTAGAGCTGAGCTGCTGCCGTTCGCGTAGACCGCTTATCTCGGCGTGCACGAAACCGGGAGTATCGCGCCCCTCAAAACATCTATCCGTGTCGCGTACGCAACGCCTGACGGACCTCGCCGGAGGGATGCGCCTTTCCCCCGCCCTGCCAGCGGCCTGCAAGCGCCCTTGACGCAGGTCGCCGCGCGTTCCGATCGGCCCCTTCGCCTATCCGGTCAGGGTCATCAGAATATCGGCATACCAGGCGCAATTGAGTCCGAGCGCTTCGTCGAGCCCGACATCGCGGGGGCCGACGTCCAATCTCGACGAGTGAATCCCGAGGAGGCGCCAGGGCAACTCCCCGTCGTCTCCGCCCGCGCGGTCAATCCGCATCACCACGGGAGCGCCGCTGGCGCCGCGATGAGTGCGGGCGTCGGTGAGAAAATAGCCTTCTCCCTGGAACCTCAGCCCGAAAGACGAAGCGATGACCGCGCCGCGGGCGACGGGCAGATGATGCAGCGTGTCGTGGAAGCCGAGCGGAAAACCGATGACGAGAACCGAATCCCCGATCTCCGCGCCGAGGTCCGGCTGAAGATTCAGGGGGCTGAAGGCGCGAAACACGGCCGGCCTCGGCAAGCGCTCACGATCAAGCTCTATCGCCGCCACGTCGATCTTGCCGCCGCAGTCGAGCCCCTCCCGCCATTGCGGAGCGCCTTCACGGTAGAGCGGGATCGAAAGCGAAACCGATTTGGCGATGTTCGCTTCGTCGGTGTGAAGATCGATCTCGATGCGGTCGGGAAAATGCCCCGTCGGCTCGTTCAGGAGCACATGGCGGCTCGTGACCAGAAAAAGCCGCTCGCCTCGCTCGAAAAAAAAGCCGCTGGCGTTGGTTTGCGCCGCTTCTCCCACAAAGGTGTTTATCCGCGTCGAGGTAAGAAGAATATCTTCCGTCATCCCAGTTCCGCCCGTCCGCTCGGCTGCGCCGAAATCGGCTCAGATTCAAAAAGCTGGAGCATAATCTTAGCACCCCGCGCGTATTTCTCTGCAAAACCATGTCATCATGGCGGCGCTTGCGCCATCCGGCGGGCTGTCCCGGTTGTGGCGCTCATTTCGATTGAGGACGCCGCAAGTGAGTTTCCCCCCGCCAACCCTCGACGACGCGCGGAGGTTCCTGCGCGAGCGGTTCTGCCATCGGGATTTCCTGCCCGGCCAGGCCGAGGCGCTCGAGGCCGTGCTCGACAGCCGCGACGTCCTGATGGTTGCGCCCACCGGCGCTGGCAAGTCGCTGCTGTATCAGCTTCCCGCCATGCTTCGTCCCGGCCTCGTCGTCGTGGTCTCGCCGCTCATCGCCCTGATGCGCGACCAGCTTCGACGCCTCGCCGAGCTCGGCCTGCCGGCGGCAACCCTCCATTCGGGGCAGGACGATCTCGAATATTCCCAGGCCCTGGAAGGGGTGGCGTCTGGCCGGATAAAGCTGCTTTATCTTTCGCCGGAACGCCTCGCGCAGGAAAGCTTCGTGGCAGTTCTCCGCAGCAGGCGCGTGGCTTTGCTGGCGGTTGACGAAGCCCATTGCATCTCCCAATGGGGCCACGAGTTCCGCCCGGACTACCGCGAACTCGGGTCGATCGCACGCCGCCTCGGCGATCCCCAGGTTCTGGCGGTGACGGCGGGCGCCGCGCCCCGCACCCGGGAGGATATCGCGGAGCTTCTGTTTTCTCGACCTCCCGTGGCGATCGTGCGGTCCTTTGCGCGCCCCAATCTTTGTCTTTCCTTTGAGGAGCGACGCCAGCGGCTCGGGCGACTCGCCGCTTTCGCGCGGCGGCATTCGGGAACGAGCGGGATCGTCTATTGCAATTCGCGCGCGGGGGTCGACGCGCTGGCGCGCGACCTCATCGGTCTGGGGTTCGACGCGGTTCCCTATCACGCCGGCCTCGATCCGGGTCGGCGCGCGATGAACCAGGATGCGTTCTTCACGCGAAAGAGCGTCGTCATGGTCGCGACAATCGCCTTCGGCATGGGGGTCGACAAAGCCGACGTGCGTTACGTCGCTCATGCCGACGTTCCGGATTCCGTCGAGGGCTATTATCAGGAGATCGGACGCGCGGGCCGCGACGGCATGGAGGCGGAAACGCTTCTTCTCTTCAGCCGGCGCGAATTGTCGCAGCGCTGGAGGGCGCCCCCGGAAGCGTTTTCAAGCGAAGCGGATACCGGTTCGCGCGAAGAAAACACGTTCAAAGAGGGAATCCTCGGGAGGCATCCCCACGCCCAGGCCAAATTCATGCGGGCGCGGGCGATGGCGCAGCTTTGCGTCGCCCCCGGCTGCCGCACCAGGAACCTGCTGGCGCAATTCGGCGAGGATAGCCCGCCCTGCGGGCGCTGCGATCATTGCCGCGGGCTTCTCGCGCCGCTGCGCCGGCTGAGGTCGTTATCGTTTCGCCTGCGCCTCGAGGCGGCGAGCCTCGTCTCGACGGCATACGATCCTGCGGCGGAGCCGGATGGTCTGGTCGACGACGAGGCCATGGGCGTCCTGGGAGATGTTGCGCCGGCGCCCGCGCCCAAGCTAAATGTCGTGCAGGAAAGGCTGTTGCGCGAGCTGACGGCGGCGCGGCTGCGCATCGCCCGCCGACGTGGGAGGCCGCCCCAGCGGGTCGCGGACGAAAGCGTTCTGCTGCGCCTTGTGAACCTCGCCGCCGCCGCGGCGCTCCCCGAGCCCGCCGCTCTGGAGGGGGTCGATCGCGAGGACGCCGCCGAGTTCCTGCGCATCCTGCGCAAATCGCGTGAGGATTAGAGCGCACTTTCGCAGGACCGGACATGTTCCTGCGAAAGACATGCGCTCCAACCCTATGAGCTGAAGCAGATTCTTATCGACCGGACGGTTCCGTCCGGTTGCGGGGAGCGCGCCGACGCCAGCGCCTGTTCGGCGCGTGACGGCGAGCCGCCCGAGATTACGGCCTCAACCCGCCGCGGCCTATCTCGCGCGGCATTTTGGAGGAAACGACGCCCCATGGAAGCCGGAGCCGCCCTTGGAAGGAGCGAAATCCGCCGCGTGATGATCGGGCTTTGCCTTGCGATGTTTCTGTCCGCGCTGGACCAGACCATCGTCGCGACGGCCTTGCCCACGATCGGCGCGGAGCTCGGAGACTTCGCCGACTCGCCGTGGATCGTGACCTCTTATCTGATCGCCTCGACGGTCGTCACGCCGCTTTACGGCAAGCTCGCCGACATCCATGGGACGCGCGTCATGCTCCTCGTGGGGATCGCGGTTTTTGTCGGGGGCTCGGTCGCCTGCGCGCTGGCTCCGAACATGGCGCTCCTCGTTGCGGCGCGCGGGCTTCAGGGCGCCGGCGGCGGCGGGCTCATCTCGCTGGCGCAGACGGCGCTCGCCGATATGGTCACGCCTTTGGAGCGCGGGCGCTACCAGACCTATATTTCGGTCGTGTTCGTCACTTCGAGCGTGGCGGGCCCGGCGCTGGGCGGCTTCTTCGCCCATTATCTTCATTGGTCGCTGATCTTCTGGATCAACGCGCCGCTCGGAATCCTCGCTTTCTCCATCGCCAACAAAACCCTGAAGCGACTGCCTTTGCGCACCCATCCTCACAGGCTGGACGGCCTGGGAGCGCTTCTGCTCGGCGCGGCCTCGGGCCTTCTCGCCTATAGCTTGAGCGGGCGCGGCGGCGCGGCGGCTTCCTCGCTGGCACTGCTCGCTCTCGACGCCTTGTTCTGGGCGCTGTTCGTCTGGCGGTTGCGGCGGGCCGAAGAACCTTTCATCCCGCTCAGCCTGCTCCAGAACGCCGTCGCGCGCGACGCCACCATCTCCAGCGCCTTCGGGCTCGGCTCGTTCATCGGCCTTTCGGTGGTGATGCCGCTCTATTTCGAGGGCGTGCTCGGAATGTCGGCGGATCAATCGGGAACGGCCCTCATTCCGGTGATGGCGGGAACGGTGGTGGGAGCGACTGTCTCGGGGCGGATGATGCCGCATATTGCGGGCTACAAGCTACCAGCGCTCGCCGGCCTGGCTATCGCCGCGTTGTCTGCGGCGGCGCTCGCCGGTCTGGCGCAAAGCCTCGCTTTGCCCTGGCTTGTCGCGCTGCTGACGGCTTTCAGCCTAGGGGTCGGGGCGATGCTGCCGATATGCACGGTGTCGATGCAAAACGCCGTCGACCCTCGCCACCTCGGCTCTGCGACCGCCACGATGCAATTCGTGCGTCAGATTGCTTGCGCCCTCGTCGTGGCCGCGCTGGGCGCGCTCGTGACCGGCTCCGGCGAGCCGGGTTCGCAGGCTTTTGCGCTGGCGGATCTCGTCATGAGGTTTCGCTTCGCCTTCGCCGTGGTCGGCGTTTGTACGGCGATGGCGTTGTTCTTCCTCGCCCGCATGGAGGCGAAGCCCCTGCGCGGAAAATAGCGCCGCCTTCAGGCCGCTTCGCGCCGCCGGTTGATCACCCCGCCGCAGAGCAGGATCTCGATCTGCACGCCCGTGAGGCCATGCTCGGTTTCAATGGCGCGTCCGCTGCAGGAGAGGCGGATGCGGCCGCCCTTACTCAGCATCGCGCGCAGCCCTTCGACCTCCAGCCTGTCGCCGGGATTGAGCTTTTCATAGTCGCGCAGGTCCAGGAAACGCAGCGGGAGCACGCCGTAATTGATCAGATTCTGCCGGTGAATGCGCGCAAAGCTCTCGGCGACCACCAGTCTGAGGCCGAGAACCCTCGGCGCCGCCGCGGCGTGTTCGCGGGAAGAACCCTGACCGTAGTTTCTTCCGCCGATAATGGCGTGGCCCCCTTGCGCGCGGACGGCCTCGGCGCGCCGCACATAGTCGGGATCGACGCGCTCGAAGGAAAAAGCCGCTATTCTTTCGAGATTGGAGCGATAGGGCAGCACCCTGGCTCCTGCGGGCAGTATCTCGTCGGTGGAGATATTGTCGGGCGCCTTCAACAGTATCGGCAGGCTCAGCGCGTCAGGCAGGGCGTCGAAGTCCGGCAAGGAGCGGATGTTCTCGCCCTTCGTCAGCCTCACCGTTTTTCGTTCCCTTTCGGGCAGCGGGGGCTCGAACAGATTCCTCGCCTGCGGCGCACGGACCGGCTCTTCGAGCTTCGGACAGGGGACCTTCAGCGTGCGCGGGTCGGTAATCTTTCCGGCCAGCGCCGAGGCCGCCGCGGTCTCGGGCGAGCACAGGAACACCGAATCTTCCGCCGTTCCCGAACGGCCGGGGAAATTGCGCGGCGTGGTGCGGAGCGAGTTGCGCCCCTTGGCGGGCGCCTGCCCCATGCCGATGCAGCCGTTGCAGCCGGTCTGATGGAGCCTTGCGCCGGCGGCGACCAGCGCGCCGAGGCGCCCGTCGTCGATCAGCATCTGCAGCACCTGGCGCGAAGTGGGGTTGATGTCCAGGGATACGCCGGGCGGCGCGACATTGCCGCGCGCGATTTCCGCCGCGACCGCGAAATCCCGCCAGCCCGGATTAGCCGAAGAGCCGATATAGGACTGATAGATTTCCTCGCCCGCGACCTCGCTCACCGGGACCACATTGCCGGGGCTGGAGGGCAAAGCGATCAGCGGCTCCAGAGCCGAGAGGTCGATATGGTCGTGCTGGTCGTAGTCGCAGCCGGGATCGGCCGCGATCTCCTTCCAGTCTTCTTCCCGGCCCTGCGCCGACAAAAACCTTCTGGTCGCCTCGTCGGACGGAAACACCGAGGTTGTGGCGCCGAGCTCGGCGCCCATATTGGCGATGACATGTCGGTCCATGGCGGAGAGGCCGCGCAGGCCGGGGCCGTGATATTCTATGATCTTGCCGACGCCCCCAGCGACGCCGTGACGGCGCAGCAGCTCCAATATGACGTCCTTGGCGCTCACCCATTCGGGAAGCTCGCCGGTGAGCTCGACCCCGAAAATCGCGGGCATCGCGGTCGCATAAGGCTCGCCCGCCATGGCCAGAGCGACGTCGAGCCCTCCGGCTCCGATCGCCAGCATGGCCAGCGCGCCCGCCGCGGGCGTGTGGCTGTCGGAGCCGAGCAGGGATTTTCCCGGCCGCCCGAAGCGCTCCATGTGCACGACATGGCTGATGCCGTTGCCCGGGCGGGAATACCAGATCCCGAAACGCCGACAGGCGCTTTCCAGAAAGATGTGGTCCTCGGCGTTGAGGTTGTCGACCTGAAGAATATTATGGTCGACATATTGGACGCTGACCTCGGTCTTGACCCGCCCGCTCAGCATGGCTTCGAGCGAGAGCATGGCGAGCGTGCCGGTGGCGTCCTGGGTGAGGGTCTGGTCGATCCGCAGCGCGATCGGCGCCCCGACGCTGCGATCTCCGCCGAGGCGATGGTCATCGATGAGCTTTTGCGCGAGATTGGCGGTCATCGGGAGGCTCCGCCCGGTTTGCTTGCCTTTTCCGTCAAAGAAAATAGGGCGCTGGCGCGGGGGCGACAGCGGCATTGGGGGCTCTAGGCTCTCGCCTCGGCGCGTCTTTCTCTTGACGCCCGCGCCGCCTTCGGCGAAAGGGGAGCCGCCCTCGAAGCGAGGGGCCCCTTTTTTAGGAAACAGGCGCCGCGAATGAAGCCTCTATCCGCGCCGCAAGCCTATGGCCTTGTCGTCGCATGCGCCGCGCTCCTCATCGATCAGGCGCATAAATACTGGATGCTGAACGTCTTCGGGATCGGCCAAAAACCGCCGATACGGCTGCTGCCTTTTCTCGATGTCGTCCTGAGCTGGAATCACGGCGTCTCCTATTCCCTGCTTACCGCCCATGACGATGTCGCGCGGCTCGCTTTGCTGTTCTTTCAGCTCGCGATCATTCTCGGCCTCGCGGTCTGGCTGCGACGGACCAACAGCGCCGTCACGGCTCTCGGCCTCGGCCTCGTCATCGGCGGCGCGCTCGGCAATGCGGCCGATCGGCTGCTGCGGGGCGCGGTGGCCGATTTCTTCTATCTGCACACCACGCTGCCGGTCGGGCCGCTGGCCAATTATGTTTTCAACCTCGCGGATGTCGCGATCACCTGCGGCGTCGCGGCGCTTCTGATCGAAGGTCTCGTCGCTTCCGAAGCGCCCGGGAAAAGCTCGGCTTGAGGGGCGTCTTACGCTTCCGCGCAATGAGACGCGCATTGGCCCGATTCGCCAGCGCCCGGCTTTTCCGATAGAAATTCCGGCGCCTCCAAAACGCCAAGAAAACGGGCATATTGAGCGAAGGTTGAAGGGAGCGGCGGCGCTGTTTCGCCGCAAACCCTCCTCGAAGGAGTTTTTGCAATGAATGCGACTTGCCGATTTGCGAAAGTCAGCGCGGCCGCCGCTGTTCTCGCGGCCGTCGGGTTTTTTTCGCCCGTGGCGCAGGCCGCGGACGACGCCACCATCGGCGGCGCCCTCATGGGCCTCGTCGGCGTGAACACCAACAACAGCGGCGAGAAAATCGACTATCGCGAGCGCGCCAAGGTGGTCGTGCCGCCGAACCGGCAGGCGCTTCCCGCGCCGCGGCAGGACGCATCCCGCCCCGCCTCCTGGCCGGTCGATCAGGACAACGCGCGCCGCAGCGGGGCGCGCGCAGCAAACAGCGCCAAGCCGACGGACGGCGAACCCGCCCGCGAAAACCTGACCGAACCGCCGCCGGGCTATCGCCATGCGACCAAAAGCCTCGCCGGGGTCAAGGATCCGGACGCCAAGAGCACGGGCTGGTTCGACTCGGTCAAACAGGCGGTCGGCCTTGGAGGCGGGCAGTAAGAGCGCCGCGGGCGCATTTGGTTCAACTCGGCCCAATGTGCTCCGAACCGGCTCCGCTTCGGCCGGAAACGCTCTAAAACAAAGACCCCTGATCTCCGCCGGGACTCGCCGGCGGGCGGCGGCGCGGCTTCGCCGGGGCCGGGCGTTTTTCTTCCCCCGATGAAGCCTCTTTGGCCCTGACCGAAACTACGCCGTCGAAGAACTGCGCGGTCATTTCCTGGCCGGGCCGCACCTTGGCCGCAGCGTCGATGACGCCGCCGCTCTCGTCGCGTATCAGCGCGAAGCCCCTTGCGAGCACGGCGTCATGACCCAGCGACCGGCGCAATTGCTCGAGCTGCGCCACCCCGCCGCGTTTTTCCCGGATAAATTCCGCGACAGCTCGTTTCAGGCGCCGCTCGGCCGTCTCCAGCCGGCCCTTCAAGACCGCGTCCTCATGTCTCGCCACCGCCGCGCGGGCCAGCAGGCCCTGCCGCAGCCGCGTCGAGAGCCCCTTGATCCTTTCGCTTGCGCGCGCGAGCTCGGCCTGCGGCGAGTGCCGCGCCAGCGTATGGGCGGCGCGCGAGAGGCGCAGTCGACGCTTGTCGAGCCCGGACCGGATCGCGGCGCGCAGGCGCTCCAACACGAAATCCCTGCGCTGGCGGGGAACGGCGAGCGCCTTGTCGGGCGCGCCGAGAAGCCGGGAATTGGCCGAGAGGCGCGCCGCCAGGGCGTCGAGCAGCCGGCGCTCTGCGCCGGCGAGCCGGCGCGACAGCACGGCGTTTTGTTCGATGAGCTCCATCCGCACCGGAACCGCCTTTTCGGCGGCGGCGGTAGGGGTCGGGGCGCGCAGATCGGCGGCGAAATCGATCAGGGTGGTGTCGGTCTCGTGGCCGACCGCGGAGATGACGGGAATCTCGCTGGCCGCCGCCGCCCGGACCACGATCTCCTCGTTGAAGCCCCAGAGATCTTCCAGCGAACCTCCCCCGCGCGCGACGATGAGCACGTCGGGACGCGGAATCGGGCCGTCTTGGCCAAGCCTGTTGAAGCCTTCGATCGCCGCGGCGACCTCGGCGGCGCAGCTTTCTCCCTGAACCCTCACCGGCCACAGCAGCACGCGCCTCGGGAAGCGATCGTTCAAACGATGCAATATGTCGCGGATCACCGCGCCCGTCGGAGAGGTGACGACGCCGATCGTGCGGGGAAGAAAGGGCAGCGGGCGTTTGCGACCTTCGTCGAACAGCCCTTCCGCGGCGAGGCGCTTGCGGCGTTCGTCGAGCAGCGCCATCAGCGCGCCGATCCCGGCCGGCTCCAGCGCCTCGATGACGATCTGATATGAGGATTTTCCCGGAAAAGTGGTGAGCTTTCCGGTCGCGACGACCTCGAGCCCTTCCTCCGGCCTGGTCTTCAGCCGGGCGAAGGTTCCTTTCCAGATCACCGCGTCGATCCGGGCGCCGGCGTCCTTGAGGCAGAAATAGACATGGCCCGAGGAGTGGGGACCGCGGTAATTGCTGATTTCGCCGCGCACGCGCACGAAGCCGAAGCGATCCTCCACCGTGCGCTTGATGGCGCCCGCGAGTTCCGTGACGCTGATTTCCGGCGCATTTCCGCTGAGGGAGGCGGGGTCGGATTCCGGGGAGGTTTTCTGGCGCGGCGGCATCAGCCAGATATGGCCGATTTCCGCTCCAAAGGAAAACGGCGCGCTCGCGCCGGCCTTAGATCTTCGACGGGCAGGCGGGCCAGCGCCGCCCCAGCGTCGAGCATCGAGGCCGCGAGCAGCCCGGGCGGACATGATATGCTGCGCGGATCGCGAAGCGATCTCGCGAAAGCCGTATGGATGGCCGGAGCCAAGGGACTATAGCGCGATGAGAGGCCAGACCGGCGGGGGTCAATGCGGAGCCCGGTGCGACGCGGGAGCCGGCGCCGCCGCTGCCGCCCCTCAACGCAAGATCATCCATATAGACATGGACGCCTTCTATGCGTCGGTCGAACAGAGGGACGATCCGGCGCTGCGGGGCAAGCCAGTCGCCGTCGGCGGCGCCCGCGCCCGGGGCGTTGTCGCGGCGGCAAGTTATGAAGCGCGCAAATTCGGCGTTCGCTCCGCCATGCCTTCAGTCACCGCGCTGCGCAAATGTCCCGAGTTGATCTTCGTCAAGCCGCGCTTTGAGGTCTATAAGCAGGTGTCGCTTCAGATCCGGACGATCTTTTCGGACTACACCCCGATCATTGAACCGCTATCGCTCGATGAAGCCTATCTCGACGTGACCGAGAATTTGAAGGGCATTGAGTCGGCGACGCGCATCGCCGAGGAGATCCGGGCGGAGATAAGAGTCCAGACCGGGCTTACGGCGTCCGCCGGCGTCTCCTACAATAAGTTTCTCGCCAAGCTCGCGTCGGATTTCCGCAAGCCCGACGGCCTTTACGTCATCCCGCCGAGGATGGGCGCTGCCTTCGTCGAAGCGCTCGATGTCGGCCGTTTTCATGGGATCGGGCCGGCGACGACGGCCAAGATGAACCGGCTCGGCATCCGCACCGGCCTCGACCTTCGCGCGCAATCGCTTCAATTCCTCAGCGCGCATTTCGGCAAATCGGGCCCCTACTACTACTGGATCGCGCGTGGCGTCGACGAACGCCCGGTGCGGGCCGACCGCCGACGCAAATCGCTCGGCGCCGAAACCACTTTCGCCGAGGACATTTTCGATTTCGAGACGGCGCGCGCAGGCTTCGGGCCGATAATCGATAAGGTGTGGTCGGCTTGCGAGAGGGCCGGCATTCGCGGACGCACGGTGACGGTCAAGGTCAAATACGCAGACTTCCGACAGATCACGCGCGCGCGTTCCGCTCCTGCGGCAATATTGGCGCGGCGCCAATTCGCAGAAATCGCGCTGGCTTTGCTCGGGTCCGTGTTTCCTGCACGAACGGGAATCCGCCTGCTCGGAGTTTCCCTGTCTTCCCTCGAGGATAGGCGACAGGAGCCCGAAGGCCAATTACAGCTTGGATTTTGATCGGTCGCCAACCTGCAAACGCCCGATGGGTCCGCTCCTTGGGATTCTCCAGGCGACGATGAGGAGCTCAGGAGTCTTTTCGGTTCGATCCGAACCGGAAAGACTCAAAAGCGCATCATTAGCCTTCAGTATTTGGTGATGAGCGGACGCACCGGCATGGGCGGCTCGTTGAAGGCGTAACGGAAGCCGAGGCGAAGGTCGTTGGAGGCGAGATGGAACGAATGCGTCTCCCTCCAGCAGCCCGTCGGCGATATGCAGCTGATGGGATTGCTGGTGAGGCTGCCCATGTCGAGATAGCGATAGCCGAGCTCGACCTTGAAATTGGGCGTCACGTTCAGCGCGAGCCCGGCCATGACGGCCCAGGCGAAATTGGCCTGAGTCTTATCGGCCGCGACGCCGAATCCGGTGTCCACCAGCCCCGAGATCCGGTTGTCGGCGATGCCGACGCCGAAGCCGACAAAGGGGGTGACGCCATGCCATGTGCCGATATCCACATAGCCGTTGGCCATGAACAGCGCGGTGCTGACGCCGGCGTTGTAATAATCGCCGCCGACCCAGCCGCTGAAGGCGTTGGCGCCCACGATGCCGGCCCGGTAGCTGGCCTCGGTGCGGTATTCGCCGGTGATGTCGGCGCGGAACCAGCTGTTGAACTGATAGCCGAAGCCAATGTCGACAAAGCCCTGATCGCCGATCGAGGCGAAAGCGGGCGCGATGTAATTGCCGGACGCGGCCAGAGACTGCCCGGTTTCGTCGTAAGCCTGCAGCGTGGAGCGCCATCCGCTCATCTGAACCGCGCCGACGCCGGCGTCGCCGCGCAGATACCAGCCGCCGTATTCCGGGGGCGGAGGCATGTCGATCGGTGGCGGGGGCGGAAGCAGGTCCGCGGCGTTGGCGGCGAAACTCGCGCCGGAGGCGACTGCAGCCGCCAAAAAGAGGGCTTTGGAATTGCCCATGGTACATCTTCCCTTCGCTCATGCAGGGCCGCTTGCGGACCCGCGGCACAATGCCGACAAAAGGAAAAATGACCTCAAAGGCTTAAATTGAAGTTAACCTTACCTCCTAACCATAAAGCAGGCTGAAATGCTTACCGCCGCGCTGCGCTGCCGGTTAAAACCATGGTCCGATCGATATTACGGCAGGGCGCGCGGGTGAGATTGATCGAGACGGTTGCTTTCGCGAAGTTCGATGCCGTCGAGCGGGCGTCGGATAAAAGCAACCAGACAGTATTCGCTCGGATTTGGATTCATAATGAAAAGAGATCGCGCATTGAAAGCGATCGCCAAGCGTCTTGAAGTCTTCAAATATGGTAGGCCGGACGGCGGACCGGCGGCGCCGGCTTTGGCGTCGTTTCGTCTTTAAGCGGTTCGCCGGGCGCGGCGCCATAATCGTCGCCGTCGAGACGCCCGACAAAATTTTATTTTGATTTGCGCCCGTTGCCCTTTTGCAACAGGGGCGGCCTTTTCCCGCATCATCGGGCCGAAGTCGTTGACGATGCCGATCTTTGCGGCTCCCCTGTCCATCTTTTCAGGGCAGGAGGGGAGATTCGATGAACCGCCAGATCATTGCCGTCGCGATATTCGCGCTGACCGGAGGCGCGGCCGCCGCCGAGACAGTCGTTTCGCCGGCCCCGCGGCCGATGTGGACCGGATTTTACCTCGGCCTGAACCTCGGCGGCGGATTCAACGCCTCCACCAACGCCGCGACGACCGGATACTCGATCTATGATTGGGCCGCGGGCGTCTACGAGCTTCCGTTCGGCTGGACGGCGGGCTACCGAACCGGAAACGCCAGCGTCGGCCAGGCCGGCGTGGTCGGCGGGGGGCAAGTCGGTTTCAACTATCAGATCGGGCCGAACCTGGTCGTCGGCGTCGAAACGGATTTTCAGGGAGCCGGCATTTCGGGCGGCGGTTCGTCCTACGCCCTGGCCGGGGGAGCCGGCGCCACGCCGGATCCGGCCCATAATTTTCTGCATTTGCAGAGCGGCATCGTCAATGTTTCCGCCGGAACCGGATGGATCGGCACGGTCAGGGGCCGCGTCGGCTTCCTGGCGACGCCATCCGTCCTGTTGTTCGCCACCGGCGGTTTCGCTTATGGAAACACTTATGCGAACGTGGCCACGAGCGGCTATCATTGGCATCCGGGACATGAGATTGCACATCCGGAAAATCCCGTCACGCCGACCTGGAGCGCGCTGGACGCCACAAGCGTCGGCTGGACCGTCGGCGGCGGCGGCGAATGGATGTTCCTGGAACACTGGAGCGCAAAAATCGAGGCGCTTTATTACGATCTCGGCTCGCAATCGGTCTATGGCCAGTTCAGCCCGCTCATCAATCCGGCGGCGCCGAATTCGATCGCCATCATAAACGGGGCCACGACGACGCTCGGCTTTCGGGGCGTGATCGCCCGCGTCGGCGTCAACTATCACTTCAACTAGAGCCTGTTCCCAAAAAGTGCGAAGCGGTTTTTGGAAAAGAACATGCTCCGTCAAAGAGATTTGGAGCGCGTTCGGCCTTGCTCGAACCGACGCGCTCAAAAATCCGGGCGCCGGTTCGGTTCCGGCGCGTCATAGGTTTCCCGCTGAATGAAAAGCGGCTTCGCGCCGTCATCGCGAGGAGCGAAAGCTCCGCGGCGATCCAGGAGGACTGGCGCGGCTCTGGATCGCTTCGCTCCGCTCGCGATGACGTGAACTGATCAGTCGGAAGCGGTATCAGGCCAAATCCTGGACTTGCGCCGGGGTTCTCAAAGCGTCGCATATCTCGGCGACGATGCGCTCCACCAGATCGCGGTTGTCGCCCTCGCCCATCACCCGGATGACCGGTTCGGTGCCGGAAGGACGGATCACCAGCCGGCCCGCCTCGCCGAGACGGCCGCGCGCCTTTTCGATCTGGCCGAGCACGGTTTCCGACCGCAACAGGCTCTGCGGGGCGCGGACGTTCTTGAGCACCTGAGGCAGCGGCTCGAAGCGCCTGCAGACTTCGCTCACCGGCTGTCCTCGCCGTTTCACCACGGCCAGCACCTGCATGGCGGTGACGAGTCCGTCGCCCGTGGTCGAATAATCGGACAGGATGATGTGGCCCGATTGTTCCCCGCCGACATTGTAGCCGCCCTCCCGCATGCGCTCGATCACATAGCGATCGCCGACCGCGGTTCTCTCCATGGAAAGGTTCAGCGAGGCGAGATAACGCTCGAGCCCGAGATTGGACATGATGGTGGCGACGATGCCCGGTCTCGAGAGCAGATCCTGCTCGCGCCAGCTTTCCGCCACCACGGCCATAAGTTGATCGCCGTCGATCAGGCGGCCGTGCTCGTCGACCAGGATCACGCGGTCGGCGTCGCCGTCGAGGGCGATGCCGACGTCGGCCCGCAGCTCCCGCACTTTTTCCCGCAGCGCCTGGGGCGCCGTGGAGCCGACTTCGCGGTTGATGTTGAAGCCGTCGGGCTCCACGCCGATCGCGATGACCTCGGCGCCGAGCTCCCACAGCGCCTCGGGCGCGACCCGGTATGCGGCGCCGTTGGCGCAATCGAGAACGACCCGCAGGCCCTCGAAGCTCATATTGCGGGGCAATGTGCGCTTGGCGAATTCGATGTAGCGGGCGCGAACGTCGTCTATGCGCCTCGCCCGCCCGAGATCGTGCGGCTGGGAGAGCTTGCTCGACAGGTCGCTGTCGAGCAGGCGCTCGATCTCCAGCTCGATTTCGTCGGAGAGCTTATGGCCGTCGGGGCCGAAAAGCTTGATGCCGTTGTCCTCATAGGCGTTGTGCGAGGCGGAGATCATAACCCCGACGTCTGCGCGCATCGAGCGGGTCAGCATCGCCACGGCCGGCGTGGGCATGGGGCCGAGCAGCAAGGGGTCCATGCCGACAGAGGCGAAGCCCGCAACGAGGGCGTATTCGATCATATATCCCGAGAGCCTCGTGTCCTTGCCGATCACGACGCGATGGCGTCCCTCGCCGCGCTGAAAAATATATCCGGCGGCCTGCCCGACCTTGAGCGCCAGCTCGGGCGTGATTTTCTCGTTCGCTTTTCCGCGTATGCCGTCCGTTCCAAAATATGAGCGGGTCATCCGGTCTCAATCCCTGAGTAAAACGCCGTCGAAGTGCGGTTTGGTTACGAATCTCTTAGCGCATTTTGCGGTTCTCTTGCAGTCTATCCTGACTGGTTAGTTAATCGCCGAGTACGCGCCGGTCGCGCTTTGGTTCGCGCGCGATCATAGGGGGAGGATAATTCAGGAGAGTTACGGCGAGTTTGCGGCGACTGGTTTTATCGGCGCGGCAGGGCGCTCTGCGGGTCTCGGACCCACAAAAAAGGCCCGCCGCGAGCGACGGGCCTTTTTCCGATCCTGTTGAAACTCCCCGGTCACACCGGATGGGGCTCCATTCCCCCGACGTCCGGCTCGGGCTTGCGGCCCGTGGTCGGCACCGGGGAGGCTCTCGGCGGCTGCGGCGCGGAGGGAGGAGTTTCCTCCCTGACCGGCTGGACCCCATTGAGGAGGTTGATCAGCTCATCGCCCGAAAGCGTCTCATATTCGAGCAGGCCCTTGGCCAGAGTGTCGAGATCGGCGCGCCTTTCGGTGAGGATCTTCTTGGCGGCCTCATAGCCCTCCTGGACCAGCCTTCTGACCTCGGCGTCGATGGTCTGCTGGGTGGCCTCGGAGATGGTCTGCTGGCGCCCCAGCGAATAGCCGAGGAACTGCTCCTGCTGCGGATCGGCGTAGGCCACCGTCCCCAGCTTGTCGGAGAAGCCCAGCTGCGTCACCATCGCCCGCGCGATCCGCGTGCACTGCTGGATGTCGCTGGCGGCGCCCGAGGTCACCTTGTCGTGGCCGAACACCAGCTCCTCCGCCACGCGGCCGCCCATCGCCAGAGCCAGCATCGCCACCAGCTGCTCATAGGTCTGCGAGACCTGATCGCGCTCCGGCAAGCCCTGCACCATGCCCAGCGCGCGGCCGCGCGGGATGATGGTCGCCTTGTGGATCGGGATCGATCCCGGCATGGTCAGCTGCACCAGGGCGTGGCCGCCCTCGTGATAGGCGGTGAGGCGCTTTTCCTCGTCGGTCATCATCAGGGTGCGGCGCTCCGCTCCCATCAGGATCTTGTCGCGGGCGTCCTCGAACTCCAGCCTGGTGACGATCCGCTTGCTGCGGCGGGCCGCCAGCAGAGCCGCCTCGTTGACGAGGTTCATCAGATCGGCGCCGGAAAAGCCCGGGGTTCCCCGCGCCACCACCTTCAGATCGACGTCGGGAGCCAGCGGCACCTTGCGGGCATGGACCTTGAGGATCTTCTCGCGCCCGATGAAATCGGGGTTGGGAACCTGGATCTGGCGGTCGAAGCGGCCGGGACGCATCAGGGCCGGGTCGAGCACGTCGGGACGGTTGGTGGCCGCGATCAGGATGATGCCTTCATTGGCCTCGAAGCCGTCCATCTCGACCAGGAGCTGGTTGAGGGTTTGCTCGCGCTCGTCATTGCCGCCGCCGAGCCCGGCGCCGCGGTGACGGCCCACCGCGTCGATCTCGTCGACGAAGATGATGCAGGGCGCGTTCTTCTTGGCCTGCTCGAACATGTCGCGCACGCGCGAGGCCCCGACGCCGACGAACATCTCGACGAAATCGGAGCCCGAGATGGTGAAGAAGGGCACGTTGGCTTCGCCGGCGATGGCGCGCGCCAGCAGGGTCTTGCCGGTGCCGGGCGGTCCGACCAGCAGCACGCCGCGCGGAATGCGGCCGCCGAGACGCTGGAATTTCTGCGGGTCGCGCAGGAATTCCACGATTTCCTCGAGGTCTTCCTTGGCCTCGTCGACGCCGGCGACGTCCTCGAAGGTCACGCGTCCCTGCGACTCGGTGAGCAGCTTCGCCTTGGATTTGCCGAAGCCCATCGCCCGGCCGCCCATCCCGCCCTGCATCTGGCGGGACAGGAAGATCCAGACGCCGAGGAAGGCGATCAAGGGCAGGCCGTTGAGCAGCAGCGTCATGAGCCAGCCGTTGCCGTCGGTCAAAGGCCTGGCGCTGATCTGGACGTTCTTGGCCTCGAGCTTCGACACGAGGTTGGGATCATTGGGGACATAGGTCGAGAACGGCCTGTTGTCCGAGAAGTGGCCGGTGACCTCATTGC
Source organism: Methylocystis heyeri (assembly GCF_004802635.2). Lineage (NCBI taxonomy): Bacteria > Pseudomonadati > Pseudomonadota > Alphaproteobacteria > Hyphomicrobiales > Methylocystaceae > Methylocystis > Methylocystis heyeri. The sequence goes on along the minus strand of NZ_CP046052.1, from coordinate 3,364,488 downwards.
CGGAGATGGTCACGTCATGCACGCGGCCCTGATCGATCTGCGTCAGCAATTCGCTGAAGGATATGTCGCGAATCGGCGTTCGCTGACCAGGTTGCTGAAACAGCATGACGAGCGCGACGACCAGCAGGCCGATTATCGCCCAGAGGGCCAGGTTCCTGAAGTGTGCGTTCATATCGAGAGCCTGTCATGGAATCCCGCGGGACCATCCCCGGGGAACGTTCCGTTTATGCGTAACTTAGGCGCGCGGGCCCCGCTTGCCAAGTGAGCGCTTCGGCGCGGGCCTCGCGCTGCTGCAAGAAAAACCTGAATTCAAACGTTGTCGGCGCTGCGGCGCGACTTGGTCTCAAATTTGGCGAAGCCGCGAAACCGCGGCGGAGCAGGGCGGAGCGTTACCGCGTCCTTGCCGATTTCGATCAAAAGAGAGCCGAGCGCGATTCGCGCATTCGTCTCCGTCTTCAGCTTTTCCTTGACTGTTTCAGCGGCGCGCTCCAACCGGTCGAGCCGCGGGATTCTTCCCTCCCGGCGACGGAAATCCATCAGCAGCAGGCGCTGGACGATCTCCGCCGGAGCCTCGCGCAACGCCGCCGGATCGAAGCGGGTTTGCGTTCCTTCTATCACCAGGACCGCAGCCGGCCAGGCGCGTTCCGCGCACCAGTTCAAGGCCTCGTCGGCTTGCGCGGCGCGGCGTCCCAGCCGGCGCAGGGCCACGGCGTGAAGCCCCTGCTCTTCGAGCGTCGCGCTCATTTTTCTCAGCTTGGCGCGTGCGAATTTCTCGTTCTCGTTGGAGGGATCGCGCACGAAAGCATGGCCGGCCGCGACGCAGATGTTTTCAAGCTCGGCCTTGGAGGCGCCGAGCAGCGGCCGCAGCAGCCTCACGCCCGCGCGCTGGGAAGACGCGGCCATTCCGGCGAGCCCCGAGACGCCGCTGCCGCGCAGCAGCCGAAACAGGATGGTCTCGGCCTGATCGTCGGCGTGATGGGCGGTCACGATGGCGCATTCTGGCCCGATTTCTTTTGCGCAGGCGCAGAGCAGGTCGTAGCGCGCCTCCCGCGCCCTCTCCTGGATTCGCGCCGCGGGCTTGGGCCCCTCCCACGTCAGAATATGGTGAACGAACCCTTGTGCGCGCGCCCAGCGCCCGACGAGCAAAGCTTCGTCATGGGCGTTCTGTCGCAGGCCGTGATCGACCGTGGCGACCTCGATCCTGGCGTCGGGCCTCGTCCGCGACCATTGCGCGGCCAGCAGCATGAGGGCGACCGAATCCGGCCCGCCGGAGACGGCCAGCAGCAGCGATCCTTCCCCAGCCAGCGACGCCAGGAGGTCCGGCGCCGGCGCCGCGCGATCCGGCGGGCCCTGCGGCCGCGCGCAATCCTCGGGATGATGAGAGATTGCTCCGGATTGGGAAAGCCGGAGCAAAAGCTCATGCTCTAGCATTGCAGCTTCTTGCTTTCCTTTTGGGCTGCATCCTTGATGCGGTTGGGCGAACCGGGATATTTGGCGCCGATCTCGGAGAAGGAAGCGCAGGCCTGCTCCTTGGCGCCGAGCGCGCTCAGGGACTGGCCCAGCCGCAGCATCGCCTCGGGCGCCTGGGCCGACTGGCCGTATTTGGTGGAAATTTCGAGGTATTTCTCGGCCGCCTCGCGGTAGCGCGCGCGCTGATAGAAACTCTCGCCGAGCCCATAGGTGGCCGCGGGCGAATATTTGCTCTTGGGATATTTCTGCAGGAAAGCGACGAGGCTTTTCTCGGCGCTCTCATATTGGCCCGCGCGCATCAGGGCGACGGCCTGTTCGTAATCCTCCTTGACCGTCGTCTGCGACGGCGCGCCGTCGACGGGCGCGGCGATGGCGGGCGAAGGTTGCGCCAGATGGCCGGTGAGGTCGAGAGGCGCGCCGGGTTCGCGCAAAGGCCCGCTCGACGCCGGGTGAGACGAGGAAGAAAGCGGAGCCGAGGGCGTCGCCTGGCCGATTTCGCGCGGCGCGCCGGGAGCGCCGGGGTTGCCGGCGGGATCGAAAGCGTCGCTGCGCCTTCCCGGGCCGGAGCCGGAGGCCGGAGGCGGCGTAACGCCGTGCGGGCTGTCCTGTTTTGCGGCGCGCAATTGCTCCTCCAGCAATTGCACGCTGTGCTGAAGCTCTTCCATCCGGCCGGTCATGTTGCGCAATTCGCGCTCCAGCCGGTCCACGCGGGTGCTGAGGCCGGAATCGCGCGGAGCCGCCGGCGGTTCGAGCTCTTCGATGTCCGCAGGCGCATCCGCGGAAGGACGTGAATAGATTTGCGCCGTTTGGAAAGCGCCGTCGCCTGTGACTGCGAAGGCGGAAAGAGGAAAGGCCAGCGTCGCGACGGCGAGGGAAATCCGGGAGATCATCGTCTTTCTTCGAGGTGAGCGGGCGGGAGGGTCGAACGCGCTCTGGAGCGCTTTTGCGCGAAAGTCGCTACGCTTTCGCGACAAGAATGCGCTCCGGGCTGTTGTCTTGGGCGGTTTCTCGAGGCCGCATGTTTCCATTCGGTCGGAAAAGGGTTCAGGGCGGATCATCATAGCCGTTTCTTCGCCCAAATTTGGGCGGACCGGCGGCGGCGCGCTCGCTTCCTCCAGCCCATGCGTTATTATCTTGCAAACAAGCTTATCGGGCGACATCTTTTCACGATTATGTCCCTTGCTCGCGACAAAATCGATCTTTCCCTGCTGCCCCGGCCCGGTTCCCGGCCGGTGGCGTGGCGCGTGCTGGACGGTCTCGCCCCCTATGAAGAAACCGCGGCGCGTATGGAGGCGCTGGCCGAGGCCGTCGCCGCCGGCCGAGCGCCCGAGGAAGTGTGGCTGCTCGAGCATCCGCCGCTTTATACGGCGGGCTCCTCCGCCAGCGACGGCGATCTCATCGAGGCGCGTTTTCCGGTGCACAAGACCGGTCGCGGCGGCCGATACACCTATCACGGCCCCGGACAGAGGGTGGCCTATGCGATGCTGAACCTTTCGGAACGCCGGCGCGACGTGCGCGCCTTCGTCTGCGCACTGGAAGGATGGCTGATCGCGGCGCTCGGCGATCTCGGCGTGAGAGGGGAGCGCCGCAGCGACCGTGTGGGCGTGTGGGTCGCGAGGCCGGACAAGCCGCCGGGGCTCGGCGGCGAAGCGGCGGAGGACAAGATCGCGGCGCTGGGCGTGCGGTTGCGCCACTGGGTCAGTTTCCACGGCGTCGCCCTCAATGTCGCGCCGGACCTTGCGCATTTTTCGGGCATCGCGCCTTGCGGCCTTCGCGCCCGGCATCTCGGCGTGACCAGCCTGAAGGAGCTCGGAGCTCCGAGCGACATGAAGCTGGTCGACGCAAGGCTGCGCGAGCGGTTTGAAGAGTTTTTCGGGCCAACGGCGGAGAGTTAAACGCTCGCCGCCACGGCCATGCCGGCGCCGGTTTTGTTGCCGAGGGCGAGATTTGCCTTGTCCGCGGGCTCGGAAAAAAGGTCATTCACTTGCGCAGCGGGCGGGCCCCTCCTTGCAAGGCGCGCGAGTTCGTCGAGGCTTTCCGCCGCGCCGGCCGCGACGATCTCGACCTCATCGAGGCCGCGGTTTCTGACCCATCCCGCAAGGCCGAGCCTGCGCGCCTCGCGGGCGATGAAATTTCGAAAGCCGACGCCCTGGACCCGGCCTCGCGCCACAAACCGCCGGATTTCGGACGGCCCCGCCATTGGTTCAGACCGCCAGATTGTCGATCAGCCGCGTCGCGCCGAGCTTCGCCGCCACAAGCAGGCGCAGCGGACCGTCCTGGGCGCTCTTCACGCGCGCCAGAGTGTCGGCGTGACGGACCTCGAAATAATCAATCGCGAAGCCGGCCTCGCTGAGCGCCGCGCGGCCCGATTCCAGCGCGGGGGAGAGCGCTTCGCCCGCCTTGATCCGGCGCGCGGTCTCTTCGAGCCCGGCGTGAAGCCTCGGCGCGATGCGTCTTTCCTCCGCCGAGAGGTAGACGTTCCGGGACGACATGGCGAGCCCATCCGTCTCGCGCAGCGTCGGCGCGCCGCAAATCTTCGTGGTCATGTCGAGATCGCGGGCGAGACGCTTGATCACCAGCAATTGCTGATAGTCCTTCTCGCCGAAGACGGCGACGTCGGCCTGCGCCTGATTGAGGAGTTTTGCGACGATGGTCGCGACCCCGGAAAAATGCGTCGGGCGAAAACTGTCCTCGAGCTCGGCCCGCGCCGGCCCGTCCATTTCGACGCGGGTCGAAAATCCCTTGGGGTAGATTTCCTCGACCGTCGGCGCAAAGCACAGATCCGCAGAGACTTCCGAGAGCTTTTCGACGTCGGCCTCCAGCGTGCGCGGATATTTGCCGAAATCCTCCGAGGGCCCGAATTGCGCGGGGTTCACGAAGATGGTGACGATGACCCGCTGCGCGTATTTGCGCGCTTCCTCGACCAGGGAAATATGGCCAGGGTGCAGGGCCCCCATGGTCGGCACGAGCCCGACCTTGAAGCCTTGCGAGCGCCAACCGGCGACTTCGCGCCGCATGGCCTCAACGCTGTTGACGACGATCGTAGCGGTCATGGTCTTTCTTTCGGTTTCCCTGAGGCTGCGGCGCTCGTCCTGCTATCGAGCAGGGACGGCGGCGAGATTTTCGAGATAGGCGACATAGGGTTTTGGCAGTTCCCATTGGCGCGCGGCGGCGGCGACGCCTTCGATATAGCCCGGCCGCGGCGCGCCCGGCTCCGCCCAATGGCCGACATAGACGAAGGCGCGCGCCGAGCCGAAAGGCTCGCGCAGCACGGGCTGCTGGATTTTTTTGTAGAGCCCGCACGCGATGTCCTCGAAACGGTCGAGCGCGGGAACGTCCGAGAGGGCGAGGTCCCACAGCACGCCATGGACATTGGCGCGGGGGTCCTGCACGATGCTGGCGAAACCCTCCGCCATGATGAACAGCCTGTGCCGCGCAAGACGCGCCCGGCCCAGCGGCCGCGAGCGCGGGCAGCGCGAGGCCATGGCCTGCGTATCCATATTGGCGCCATAGGCGAAATAAAGCGGCATCGAGCGGAGGCCTTTTCGGCGGGGTCCGGCGGATCGGCGAGGGAGAGATTGCGCCCCAACCGCCGCGCTCCAGTATACTACGGCCGGCGCCGGGAGAAAGCGCGCCGATACGCCGCCGGGCCGGGAGGGTTGCCCGGAAAACATCCGCACTGGCGCGCCGACCAAAGGTGTTATATCGCATCTAGCCACGGGAAGGGTGGCCGAGTGGTTTAAGGCAGCGGTCTTGAAAACCGCCGTGGGGGAAACTCCACCGTGGGTTCGAATCCCACCCCTTCCGCCATAAAATCGCAAATCCTGAAACTGCGTGCATTTACAGGCGTTCCCGTCCCGTCGTCGTAGCCATTCCAACTATCCCGCCTGAGTTGCGCCCGAGCGCGCCAATTCCAAAAACCGACCGGCGATTGGCGATGGCTTTCTCCCCGGCGCCGCCGTCAGCCCAAAACGACGCCAAAGTGGCGGGTCGAGCCGGGCGACGCGCAGACCTTTGAGTTTTTCGGGCAGGGTGGATTGGGGCACGATGCTGACGCCGACGCCTTCGCGCACCAGCGCGACCGCGCTGGTCCAATCGCGCACTTCCATCCGCACGTCGCAAAGCGACAGGCCGGCTGCTTCCATGAGCGAGCGCGCATGGACATGGCACCCGCCCGTCGCGAGCACGAACGGCTCCGCAGCCAGTTGACCAAGCGAGAGCGCGCCGCGCCGGCCGAAGCGGTGGCCCGCAGGCAGGACGCCGACCCAGGCGTCCTGTCCTATCGGCGCGGCCCTTCTTTCCGGCGATGGATTCAACACCACGCCGAGATCGATGGAGCCCGCCGCCAGCCAGACCTCCACCTCGCGATCGTCGGTTTCCAGGGCCACCAGTTCCACGCCGGGGTGGAGGGCTCGGAAGCGCCGCAGCAGCGGCGGCAGCACAGTCGCATAGACGCTCGGAAAGGCGGCAATGCGCAGCGAGCCCGTCTCCTCGCCTTTCGTTTGCGCCGCCTCCCGCCGGATCGCCTCCAGATGGCCGAAGGCCGCGCGCGCATGGGCGAGCGCCTGTTCGCCGAAAGCGGTCAGTTCGACGCCATGGCGCCGCCGCACCAGCAGCTTGACGGCGAGCGCTTCTTCCAGCGCGGCGAGCGCCTGGCTCATGCCGGATTGGGTGACGCCGACCGTCTCGGCGGCGGCTGTGAAGCTGCCGGCCTCGGCGACGGCGATCAGGCTGCGGAGCTGGGTCAGGTTCATAGTACAAAAACTTATACCAGATTTCTGCTTCGATAATTTTTCTTCTTTCAGGGGATCGGCCAATCTCCCCGCGACCCCGACCGCCACAGGAGACCGCTCGATGAAGCTCTATTTCGCCCCTAACGCCTGTTCCCTCTCGCCGCATATCGTGTTGCAGGAGCTGGGACTCAGCTATGATCTCGTGTGCGTGAACAACCGGACCAAGCGCACCTCGGAGGGCGGGGATTTCCGCGAAATCAACCCCAAGGGCTATGTTGCGGCGCTCGTCATCGACAGCGGCGAGGTCCTGACCGAGGGGCCGGCTCTGCTCCAGTATCTCGCCGATCTGCGGCCCGAGGCGGGGCTCGCCCCGGCCAGCGGCACACTGGCGCGCGTGCGGCTTCAGGAATGGCTCAACTATATCACCAGCGAGGTCCACGCCGGGTCGAGCCCGCTGTTCGACGAGGAATTGCCGGAGGCGGCTCGGAACATCTTCAAGAGCCGTCTCGTCAAACGGTTGGGCCTGATCGAGGCGAGGCTGGCCGAGCATGCCTACCTTCTGGGAGACGGCTTCTCGGTGGCGGACGCCTATCTGTTCACGGTTCTGGAGTGGATGCCGGCGTTGGCGGTCGATCTCGTAGGCTTCGCGAACGTCACGGCCTATGTCGAACGGATCGCGGCTCGTCCGTCGGTCGTCGCAGCGCGGGCGCGGGAGGCCCGGATCGATTGTCCGCAGGGATGAGCCGATGTGCGATCCGGGCCCTTCAGGTTCGAACCAAGCCGCTGCGGCCGTTTTTCAGCATAAAACGACTCGCGCGAATGCTGCAAAAGCGCTTCCGCAGCCCTAACGCCTTGGGCGAAGCCGGCACGGCCCGGCCTAGCGGATTGATTCTAAACAAGAATACAATCAAAGGTTGACATCCGGGTTTGCGGCGAATTCATTATTGCGAGACGCATCCGAAATTCAGTGCGGTCGGGCCACATTCGCCCGTAAAAATCCTTCATTGGCGCCCGAAGAAAGCTTTGGAGCAGCAAAATATGTACAAGCGGATATTGGTCACGGGAGGCGCTGGCTTTTTGGGCTCGCATCTATGCGAGCGGCTTCTCGACGCCGGCCACGACGTCCTGTGCGTCGACAACTTCTTCACCGGTTCGCGCCGGAACATCTCGAAGCTGTTCGATTATCGCGGCTTCGAACTCCTGCGCCACGACGTCACATTTCCCTTGTACGTCGAAGTCGACCAGATCTACAATCTCGCCTGTCCAGCGTCGCCCATCCACTACCAGTTCGATCCGGTCCAGACGACCAAGACGAGCGTCCTCGGCGCCATCAATATGCTCGGTCTCGCCAAGCGCCTGAAGGTGAGGTTTCTTCAGGCCTCGACATCGGAGGTCTATGGGGATCCGGTCGTGCATCCTCAGATCGAGGAATATTGGGGGAACGTAAACCCGATAGGTTTTCGCTCCTGTTACGACGAAGGGAAACGCTGCGCCGAGACCCTGGTGTTCGATTATGTTCGCCAGCATAAAATCGACGCCAAGGTCGTCCGCATTTTCAACACCTATGGCCCGCGCATGCATCCGGCCGACGGGCGTGTCGTATCGAATTTCATCATGCAGGCGCTGACTGGAAAAGACATCACGCTTTACGGCGACGGCGCCCAGACGCGCTCTTTCTGCTACGTCGACGACCTCATCTCGGCGATGATCAAGATGATGGCCACGAGCCCGGGAGTGACGGGGCCCGTCAATATCGGAAACCCTTCCGAATTCACCATTCGGGAGCTCGCAGAGTTGATCGTCGATCTCACCGGATCGACTTCGAGACTGATCTATGAGCCGCTGCCTTCGGACGATCCGAGACAGCGCCAGCCCGATATCCGCAAGGCGAAAGAGATGCTGGGATGGGAGCCGAAAGTGGCCCTGCGGCAGGGGCTGGAGACGACCATCGCCTATTTCGACGATCTGTTGCGTCGCAACGAGCTGCCAAACGGCGTCGCCGCCGCCCGAAGCCTGTAGGTCAATCGATCGAGTGACTTCCGCTCGGATTGGCGACGCATCCGCAAAAGCGAAAAAGCGCCGACAATGGGAAGGTTTTTCATTCTCCTGTTCGCGACTGTAGCGCTGGCCGGCGCTGTCGTCGCTTACTACAACCGCTTGCATTTGAGCGGCGCAAATTCGACGACCGCGCCGCCTTCTTCTCCGAAACCCAAACCGACAGTCGACATTCGCGATTTCGGCGCCAAAAGCGACGGGACCCGTGACGCTTCTTCAGCCTGTAATCAGGCGACGACCAGAGTCTCTTCCGCGGGCGGCGGAATCGTCAGGATTCCCGCGCCTGAAAACGGCGGTTACTACAGATTCGATTCGACCTGTATCCTGCGCCAGAACGTAACCGTCGAATGCGACGACGCGGCGGTGATAAAACCGGGCGCGGCCCTCGCCGAATTGTTCAGGATCGCCTCCGACGGCGCGGCGACGCTTCGTCGATGCAAGCTCATCAATCAGGCGCCCTATGCCGTCAGCGCCATCAGCATCGATCCTGCGACCGCTTTGAATACCAGTGATTTCATCACGATCGAAGACATGTACGTCAGAGGATTCGCCAATGGCGTCCTGAACAAAGGCGCGGGCGGCTGGACCATTCGCCATATGTGGTTTCAATCGCAGACGGGCTGGGACATCAGATCGATCGACAACGGAACGAACAGCGCGGTATTCGACGTTCAGTCGCTCGGCTCCGCAGGCTGCATAAGCTACGCCAAGACCTCTTTTCCGATCGAAGGCGTTCAAATCCAGAATTTGAGATGTTCACCCGTCGGGGGAGTCGGCGTCAGGTTTTCGGGCGGGCTGAACAACCGCATGGAAAACATAACGATCGATTCCGCCACCGGACCCGCGCTGGAGCTCGACGGCGACAGCGGCTATGCGGTGGCGAACATGCAATTGCACGACATATGGCTCGGGGGGCATGGAGACTCTCCCCCCGGCACGCACGGCCTCTACGCCCATGGGGCGGTCGTTCAATCGCATTTCGACATGTTGACCGCCGCGCTGTGGCCGGGTTGCGGAATAATGATAAAGGGTAGCCCGGCGGCGCCCGCGGGCGACAACAATATCTCCAATTCCAATATTTCTTTTTCCTCCCTGGCGGATATCTGTCTCGATGGCGCAGCGGCCCATGTCTATCGCACTTTCGCGGAAGGAAACACGCTGAGGTCCCCGGTCTCCGTGCTGGAGACGGGAGCGGCGGGCGCCGTCTGGTCGACATGGAGACATAATGTCTTTTCGGGCAGGCAGACGTTCAATGCGTCGTCGATTCACGAATCCAATCTCGGCGAAGATCTCGATATGAACACCAATGAATGGGCGGCCTGGACCAGATATGCGCCCGTCATAAGCTGCGAGTCGGGCGCGCCTGCGGAGGCGACCGCGAGCGCGGCCTACACGCGCATCAAGAACACTGTGGTGGTCGAGTTTACGGTCAGCAACGCAAAGCCGGGAACCTGCGCCGGCCGGTTGTTCTTCTCCTTGCCTTTCGCCGTCAACAGCGCCTTCGCCGGCTATGGACAGGCGCAGGAAACCAGCGCCAATGTGGCGGTCGTCGCAATAGCTTTCGCGGGCCGGGCAGTTGCGGGACTGGCCTATGGCGACGGCGATTACGCGCTCGTTGCGGCTGCGCCGCGTCGCAAATATCAGGGGGTTATCACCTACGAGGCCGCGCCCTGAATCAAGCCCGACCCGGTTCTTGCGGATTAGAGCATGGTCCCAAAAAGCGCGAAGCGGTTTTTGGAAAAGAACATGCTCCGTCAAAGAGATTTGGAGCACATTCGACTGTGTTCAAACCGAACGCGCTCTACGACAAGGCCAGCCTCTCCAGGACGCTGTCGACCCCCCGTTCGATCCGATCGAGGTCGGCCACCCAGCCGTTGGTCTGCGACGATCCCGGACGGTCGAAGAAATCCACGAAATATTCATGGCCGAGATTTTGCGCGATAGTCGCGAAACAATGATTTACATATTGGCGGGTCATGAACTCGTAAACGATCGTTCCGGGCCGGCTGAACATCATATTCGTCATGCCGGCTCCGTGCGGCCCGACGACGACGTCGGCGTTCCTGAAAATGTTGATCTGCTGGTCGAGAGAATGCTGTCCGGCCTCGACGATGGAAAATCCTCTCTGTTTCACCATTCTGATGATCGCTTCTTCGTTCTCGATCGACCTCAGCTGGGCGTCCTGGCGCGAGACATAGAGAAGATTATGCGCGGTTCGCCGCGGCGAACGCGCGCTCAGCAAGGCGTTCGTGTAGGCCCCGAACTGAGAGTAGAGCGAAGATCGCGCCGTCAGAATGCTCGCGAAGGCGACCTTGCGGAAACGATACTGCTTTTCCGGGCTGACGAGCACGCGTGGCAGGTTCGCAAAGCCGAGGCGCGCCATACTGTCTTCCTGCCATCGGCTGAGCTGCGGGAGAGCGATGCGAAAGCCGGAATGCCCAAAACGCGACACGATGGAGTAAATCGATGCGGACGCCTGGAGCAGCCAGTGAAAATAATTGCTGCAAGTCCAGTTGAAACCGATGATGACCGGCGTCGGATCGCCGTCGTCGACAAGGATTTTGGGGTCGGTTTTCAGGTTTTGGGACTTGTCCATGCCGTAGAAGAATTCTTCCACGAACTTGTCCCCGCGCCATATGTGCTCGAAGCTTCCGTCGATGACGACATCCTCGAGAAGATAGTGGTGCACGCTGTCCGTCGACGGTCGCCGGAAGAACGGGTAGGTGGCGAGATCGTCTCCTTTGACGTGAATGCAGCCGGCGATCAGGGACGGATGAGACGTCTCCACGGTGACGGTCGTGCAACCTAACTGTGAAGCGGGCACAATGGATGGCATCGGCAAGGCTCAATCGGGAATGGGGCAAGCGACTTTCAGATACGACAAAACCTGCCGCATATGTAACCCCTATTATTGTAGCTTAGGTTGTGGTTGGTTGTAAATCGGGCGCATCTTTTTTTGCACCGTCAAAATCGCAGGCAATTATGGCGGCTGCAAAAATTCTCGGCGCCTCCGCATCGGCGTAGTCCGCGCAAGATCTTAATTTTGCTCACTAATGCTGCTTTTCATTTGATCTCGTGCGCTGGTGGTTATACTGAGTTATTAATGAAACTAAGAATTACTATATGTATTTACTTTTGAAGTATGAAATATAATCCAGATGTATTCCCAAAACAAAATCTCATTGCGGGACATAGCGGCTTGATCTGAGCGTTTAATTGGCGGCCGAGCCGGATAAGATAATCTCATTCTGAAGAAATACTCATCACGTCTTAATTCATTTTTTCTGAAATCTACTACCAGAGGCGCCTTTCATCCGCGGTGCAATCTGGGCGATCATGGGCAGTCCGGGACAAAGAAAGGAGATCTGCGAGATGGTCAGCATAAACAACTGATAGTAAGGGGTTAAAATGATTCTGCGCGGGTTTTATCTTTTTCGCCGTCTGCTCACCTCCGCCCGCCGCAACCGACAACAGGCGCAAGCGGATAAAATACGGGACAGTTTCTACCTGCACTGCTGGCGCGAGGCCGCCGAGGCGTGCGGAGCCGAACTCGCCCAAAACAACGAAGGGGTTATCTGGATTACCCAAGAGGGGATCGGCCGGCCGATTTATGTGAACCGCAATCTCAACGTGCTCGACAGTCACGCGTCGGTGCGGGTGACGGACGACAAACCGGCGACCTACCGGCTGCTGCGGGAAGTCGGGGCGCCTGTTCCCGATCACGTGGCGTTGCGAGCCGATGCGCTTAAGATGGCCCTGGAGTTCATGCGCTCCCAGGATGGGCCGGTCGTCGTAAAGCCGGCGGCTGGCACCGCGGGCGGCGTCGGGGTGACGTCGAACATCCGGACCGCGTCGGAGCTCAGGCATGCGATGGCCTGGGCGGGAGCCTATTGCTCGCGCGTGCTGATAGAGCGGCATATTCAGGGAGACACATATCGGCTGCTCTATCTCAACGGCGAGCTTCTGGATTGCGTCCTGAGGAAATCTCCCAGTCTCGTAGGCGACGGAAGCTCGACGGTGCGCCGCTTGGTCCGGGACGAGAACCGGCGGCGTCTCGCGGAAGGATATGTGCGAAGCCAGTCGCTTCTGATCGTGGACGGCGACATGAAGGCGGCCCTCGCCTTGCAGGGCCTCGGCCTCGATTCCGTTCCGGAAGCCCGCCGCGAGTTTACGATAAAATATGTGGCGAACGACAATCTAGCCTGTGACAATATAACGGCGCTCGAGCGCATATCCTGCTCGACGGCTCGCATCGGCAAGAACATAGTCGACAAGTTCGGGCTCAAGCTGGTCGGTATCGACATAATGACCTCGGATATCGGCCAGGATGTCGCCGAGACCGGGGGAGCGGTCATCGACATAAACGGAGATCCCGGATTCTACTGCCATTATTTCAAGAATGACGACCGGGTTCCGCTCGCCGAATATATTCTCAAAGAGGCGATTGGCTCCGTGTCCGAAGCGGCCGTCCGACCGGCATAGAGCGATTCCGGCCGAAGCGGACGCCGGTTCGGCGCGGGAAACGCGTTAAGACAAAAGCCTCTAGGCGGCGACTCGCGCGATCGGGCCGCCTCAGCCTTTCTAGGGCTTGTTGAGATTCATCGCGAATTGATGAGCGCGGCGGCGAGGCGGATCATGGCTGTGAAGCTTTGATCGGTTTTGTCGGCGCGCAGGGCGATCCGCTTGAACTCCTTGAGTTTGCCGAAGAAGTTTTCGATGAGGTGACGGGCTTTGTAAAGCTCGATGTCGATGGCGAGAGGCGCGTTTCGTCTTGGATGTTGGGAGATGACGATTTGCGCGCCGCGCTCGTTCAGTTCGGCGACGATCCAGTCGCTGTCGAAGGCCTTGTCGGCGAGCAGCGCGCCAAATTCGACGCCCTCGATCAAAGGCGCGACGCCGACCGTGTCGAAGCGTTGCCCCGGCAGCAGAACGAAGCGGACCAAATTGCCGAGCGCGTCGGTGAGCGCGAGGATTTTGGTGGTCCAGCCGCCTTTGGATTTGCCTATGGCCTGGCCCTGAGTCCCCCTTTTGCGCCCTGTCCATGGCGGTGGACCTTGACGATGGTGGCGTCGATCATGGCGTATTCCATGTCTGGATCGTCCGACACGGCGTCAAACATCCGCTTGAACACATCGGCCTTCACCCAATCGCGAAAGCGTTTGAACACGGTGTTCCACTTGCCGAAGGCGGGAGGCAGATCGCGCCAGGGGCTGCCCGTGCGCGCAATCCACAAGATCGCCTCTAAAAACAATCGCCCATCGCTCCCGGTCCGGCCGGGATCGGAGGGCTTGCCAAGACAAAAGGGCTCCAGCTTCGACCATTGGCCGTCCGTCAGACAGAATCGGGGCATTGCAAACTCCTTTCGGAGCTTGAATCATCCTTCCACCAAAATGGGAATCCTGATTCTCAACAGGCCCTAAGGCGCGGTCAAAAAAATTGCGTCTTTCATGCTATAAACAGCCGACGCCGAAAGCGGCGGTTGCGGAGCGGGCGAGATTGATGCGTAGAAGCGCGGCGGTTATGGCTTTGGCCCTGTGCGGTTGGGCGCTGGGGTGCGTCTCCGGCGAGGCGGGAAGGCGCGGAATGATTCCCGAAAACGACGCCGACGTCACCGGTCCGGCGCTGACCTATTACGCCGATTGCGTCAATGAGGCGAAGGACCATTTCCGCGTCGAGCATCTCGACCGGCATGTTCTTTACCGTTGCCACAATGACGAGGCGCTGGCCTATTTCAATTTTCTGGGTCGGAGCGGCCAGCGCGACGAAAAGGAAACCCAGCCGACCGGCGTCTTCATCTTCCGCGTCATCCGCGGCAAGGGCCGCTGCTGGAACATGATCGCCGACGAGGTCGGGCGGCCCATGTCCACCTATGGCTGCTTCATCATCGAGGACATATAGAGCCGATCCGGGCTTTCAGGCGGATTCCGCTCGAAAGGCTCCGCCGGGCGTTTAGAGCGCCGATTAAGCCTGCGAGGCCTCGCGCCGCCGGCGCAGCCAGTCCAGAGCCATGCTGCGCAATCCCGCCGTGTCGAAGGCCATCGTCAGGAGACCGTAAACGGCGGCGCCGACGAAGACCTGAACCAGCATGGCGAAGACGCCGGGCGTCATTTCGCGCAGAGGCTGCAGCGCGGCGGCCATGCCGAGCGTCGCCGCAATAGCGGCGAGGATGTCCCGCAGCCGCGGCCAGAAGGGTTTTTCCCGCGCGGCGAAAATGAGCGTTGCAACCAGCGCCGCGATATAGGCGCCGCATTGCGCCAGCGCGAGATTGGAGGCGTCCTTTCCCCAGGGCAGGATCGCGAGTATCAGCAGACCTCCGGCGCTGGCGAACAGAGCCGCGCCGACCATCGGGGCCGTTTTCTTGGCGATCTGGAACACGGGATTGACGCCGAAAAGGATCATCCCCATGGCGAAAAGCCCGGGCAGCTGAAGGTTCAGATAATGGCCGAAGGGGCCGCGATACTGGCTCGGCACGATCAAGAGCTCGATCGAGGGCATCACCAGATAGACCCCGGCGCAGGCCGGCAGCAGAAAGGCTAGCACCACGGCCATGTTGCGGCCGACCTGCCGCCGCGCCCTGTAGTCGCCGTAGTTTTCATGCGCCGCCACGGCGATCTGGAACAGCAGGACGTCCAGAGCCTGCCCCAGCGCCAGAACGGCGCGCATGCCGAGGTCGAAGGCGAGGGCGAATTGCCCCGTCTCGGCGAGGTCGTAGACGCTGGCGACGACCGAACGCGTCGCCAGGGGAATGGCCTGATAGATCAGATGAGCCGCGACGATCGGCGCGCTATAGGCCGCCAGCGTCCTGGCGGTCTTGAAACGGGCGGCGACGAGCGAGGCCCCCGTGTCCGTCAACGAGGCGCGCGCGGCGACGACGGTCCCGAGCAGGCTGAGGATCGCGCCGCCCATCGCCACCGCTGCGGAATGGAACAACAGGGCCCCCCCTCCGGTGAGGATCAGGGACAGCAGGTTCTTGCCGAGCACGAGCCGGCCGTAGAGTTCGTCCTCGAAGCGCGCCCTGACCAAAGCGGTGGAATAATCGAACAGCCCGTTCACAACTGCGGCCAGCAGGGCGAGCAGGATCAGTTCGCTTTCGAAATCGAGGGCGGGGCCGAAAAATCCGAACAGGAAGGTGGAAAGCCCCAGCGCTCCCGTCACCGCGATGAAGGACACGTCGAGGCTCGCGCGCACCACCGGCTGATTGTCCCGCACGCGCTCCGAATAGAAGCGCGTCGCGGAGAGGCGCAGCCAGTCGAACAGCGCGGTCTGAACCACCGCGGTGATCGAGAAGGCGATGGCGAACCGGCCGTATTCCTCGGGGCCGAGATATTTGGCGACCATGAGGCCGATCACGAAATTCGCGACCGAGTTCGTCAAGAATGCAAACAGGACCTTCACTGCGCCGGCGTCCCTGCCGGCGCGGCCTCAGACGCGCCGCTCAAGGCCAAAGCCCCGCCTCTGCGAGTTCGCGCAGCGCCTCGGCGTCGCGCGGAGTGACGTCGGGGTAAGCGGGGTCGGCGGCGGCGGGATCGAAATAGCGCCATGAGCGCGCGCATTTGACCCCCGCCGCCGGCGCAAAGGCGACCGCCACGCCCCTGGTCTCTTCGAGCCGGAAGGCGTCGGCGGGCGCTTCGGATTCGGTATCGAGGACGATGTCGGAAGTGATGCAGACTTCCGCGAAATCGACGCCGTCGAGCGCGAGTCGCAGCTTGGGGTCGGCGATATAGACCACAGGCGCCGCCTCCAGCGAGGAGCCGATGCGTTTTTGCGCCCGCTCCAGCTCCAGCGCGCCGGTGACGACGGCGCGGATCGCGCGAATGTCGCTCCATTTTTGCGCCAGGGCCTCGTCGCGCCAATGCGACGGAACGTCGGGGAAGAGCTCGAGGTGCACGGAGCCGGCGCCGGGATAACGCGACAGCCAGGCTTCTTCCGCAGTGAAGACGAGGATCGGGGCGAGCCAGGTCGTCAGGCAGCGGAAGATCTGTTCGATCGTCGCGAGCGCCGCACGGCGCTTGGCGCTGGATGGCGGATCGCAATAAAGCGCATCCTTGCGGATGTCGAAGTAGAAAGCCGAGAGATCGCTGGTCATGAACGGGGTCAGCAGCGCTACGATCTTCTTGAAATCATAGGCGGCATAGGCGGTGCGGACCTGTTCGTCGAGTTCGACCAGCCGATGCAGCATGAGCCGCTCGAGCTCCGGCGCGTGGAGCAGGTCGCGCTCGCCGGGCGCGTAATGCGCCAGCGTGCCCAGCATCCAGCGAATGGTGTTGCGCAGCTTGCGGTAGGTTTCCACGAAAGTCTTCAGGATTTCCGGCCCGACCCGGAGGTCGTCGGCGTAGTCGAAGGCGCAGACCCAAAGACGCAAGATGTCGGCTCCCGAATCTGAAATCACCTTTTGCGGGGCGACCACATTGCCGAGAGATTTGGACATTTTGCGGCCCTTCTCGTCCAGCACGAAGCCATGGGTGAGAACGGCGTCATAGGGCGCGCGATGGCGCGTGCCGCAGGATTCGAGCAGCGAGGAATGAAACCAGCCGCGATGCTGGTCCGAGCCTTCGAGATACATGATCTCGTCCTCGCCGCCGTCGCGCTTGCGATGGATGCCTTTCAGCGTCGGGAAGGCTTCCGGGTCTTCCAGCACGAAAGCATGGGTGGAGCCGGAATCGAACCACACGTCGAGTACGTCGGAGACTTTTTCATAGTCCGCCGGATCGTGCTCGGGCGCAAGAAAACGCTGCGCCGCGCCGGCTTCGAACCAGGCGTCGGCGCCCTCTTTTTCGAAGGCGGCGACGATACGGGCGTTTACGCGCGGGTCGATGAGCGGTTCGTGGGTTCCTTTCTTCACGAACAGCGCGATCGGCACGCCCCAGGCGCGCTGGCGCGAGACCACCCAATCGGGTCGATTGGCGATCATGCCGGTGATGCGGTTCTCGCCCGCCCGCGGCGTCCATTGCGTGCGCGCGATCTCCGAAAGCGCGAGATGGCGCAGCGTCGGGGCGTTGTGCCCCATCGTAGCCGTCGCCTCACCCCACCCCGCGCTTGCAGCGCGACCCTCCCCCTCGAGGGGAGGGTGGGAAGGGCCGAGCGGCTTGTCCATGGCGATGAACCACTGCGGCGTATTGCGGAAGATCACCGGCTTCTTGGAGCGCCAGCTGTGCGGATATTGGTGCTTGAGCCGCCCGCGGGAGAGGATATTGCCGGCCTCGACCAGCGCCGCGATGACGGCCTCGTTGGCGTCGCCCTTGTCGCCCTTTTCAGTCAGCACGCGTTTGCCCGCAAAACCCGGCGCGTCGGCGGTGTAGAAGCCGTCCTCGTCGACCGTATAGGGAATGCGCGTCTCTATTCCGCGGTCGGCCAGCATGCGCCCGCTGGCCATCCAGATATCGAAGTCCTCGCGGCCGTGGCCGGGGGCGGTGTGGACGAAACCCGTGCCGGTGTCGTCGGTGACATGGTCGCCGTCGAGCAGGGGGACTGGGAAATCATAGCCCAGATGCGCGAGGGGATGAGAACAGGTCAGGCCGGCGAGCTCCGCGGCGGCCACGTCCCGAACGCGCTCGAAGCTTTCGACCCTGGCCGCCTTGAACGCGCCCTCGGCGAGCTTGTCCGCTAAGATATATTCCGCGCCGGTCTTGGTCCAATTGCCCTCGGGGGCCTGGGTCACCCGATAAAGCCCATAGGCGATCTTGTGCGAAAAAGAGATCGCCCGGTTGCCGGGCAGCGTCCAGGGCGTCGTTGTCCAGATGACCACCGAAGGACCCTGGCCCGTGGGAAACGCCACGAACACCGTGTCGCTGACATGGTCCTCATATTCGACTTCGGCCTCGGCGAGGGCGGTTTTCTCCACCACCGACCACATCACCGGCTTGGAGCCGCGATAGAGCAGGCCATTCTCGGCGAATTTCAGGATCTCCGCGGCGATGCGCGCCTCGGCCGGATAGGCCATGGTGGTGTAGGGGCGCTCCCATTCGCCGGCGACGCCGAGCCGCTTGAACTCCTCGCGCTGCTGGATAAGCCATTTTTCGGCATAGGCGCGGCATTCCCGGCGGAAGGCGACCATGGCCTCGGGGTCGGAGAAGTCGGGCTTCTTCTTGCCCTTGGCGCGGTAGTTTTCTTCCTCGATCTTCCATTCGATCGGCAGGCCGTGGCAGTCCCAGCCCGGCACATAGGCGCAATCCTTCCCGGTCATGCGCTGGCTGCGGGTCACGACATCCTTGAGAATCTTGTTCAGCGCGTGGCCGATATGGATGTTGCCGTTGGCGTAAGGGGGCCCGTCGTGCAGCACGAATTTGGGGCGGCCCTCGCCGGCCTCGCGCATCTGCTCGTTAAGGCCGATCTCCTCCCAGCGGGCGAGGATCTTGGGCTCCTGCTGCGGCAGGCCGGCGCGCATCGGAAAATCCGTGCGCGGCAGATAGAGGCTCGTGGAATAATCGACGGCGGCCTTGGAATCGGTGTCGTTCATTGAGGAAACCGGGCTGTTGCGCGCGGCGCGACTAGGACAACGCGCTTAGAATTGCGATGAGCTGGCGAGGAGGCGCTTTTCAAGCGCGAAAACCCGACCCCGCGCGAGTCGTCAACTGCGAGCGCGGGCCGGGCCGGTAATTCGAATGAAGGCGCGTAGCGTCATCCAAAAGCCTTAGCAGGCCAGGGCCGGCGCGAAAAGGGGGAATCGACGAAGCTTAACGCAGCCGCTTGAATTGATTGCCAAAGAGGCCGTAGAGCGCGGCTCCCGCGGCGAGCAGGCCGGCGATCGGCAGAATGAAAAGAAGCGCTCCCCCGATAAAGACGAGGCCCAGCGCCATCGCCAGACAGATGGCGGCGAATACGGCGAGGCTGGAGAGGGGGCCGAGCCTGACGATCTTCACCCGCCCGAAGCCGCTCGAATATTCGAAACCGTCGCCGATGGGGCGGTCTCGCTCCTCGGGGGGAAGTATCTCGATCTGGCCCTTCGGGGTCTCGAAAGGCGATCCGTTATCGCTCGCCACGCGCATTCTCCGGTCTTTGCGGACTGGCTATCATATGGCGGTTGCAAGAGCTTCTGCAAAGGGAGGCGGCGGCTCGCAATCACCCCCTCGCGAGGATTTCCTTCGCCTCCGCCGCGTCGAGCTTCATGCGCGCGACGAGTTCATCCACGCCGGCGAATTTCTCCTCGCCCCGGATGAAGCCGTAAAATACGACCTCGACCCGCTGGTCATAAAGATCGCCGGAAAAATCGAACACGAAAACCTCGAGCAGCGGGGCGCCGTCGTCGAAGGTCGGCCGGCGACCGAAGCTCGCCACGCCCTGATGCACGACGCCGCGCGCCTCCAGCGTCACGGCATAGACGCCAAAACGCAGCCGGTTGGAGGGATCGAGCGCTATATTGGCGGTGGGAAAGCCCAGCTTGCGGCCGCGCTTCTCGCCATGGATGACGTCGCCCTCGATGAAATAGGGGTTTCCAAGCAGACTGCGGGCAAGCCCGACATCCCCCCGCTCCAGCGCTTCGCGAGTCGCGGTGGAAGAAACCGCGTCGAGACTGCCGGCTTCGTCATTGGAGATGCGCTCCACGATCTCGACCGCAAAGCCGAGACGGGCGCCTTCGCGCTGCAGAAACTCCGCGTCGCCCCGCCTCTTGGCCCCGAAACGGAAATCGTAGCCCGCGACCACGGCGGACGCCCCAAGGCGCTGCGACAATATGTCGCAGGTGAATTGCTCGGCCGTCAGCGCCGCAAAGCCGGCGTCGAAACTCATGATGATCATGCCGTCGAGCCCGAGGCGGAACAACAGGGCGGCTTTGGCGTCGAGCGGGGTCAGGCGGAATATGACGCGCCTGCCGGCGAAGAAATCGGCCGGATGCGGCTCGAAGGTGAGGACGGCGCAGGGTTTGCCGAGCCTCCGGGCCAGCGCTTTGGCCCTCGCGATGACCCCTTTGTGCCCGCGATGCAGGCCGTCGAAATTGCCGAGCGCCAGCACCGCCCCTTCGAGGCCGGGCGGCGGCGACGCGGGATCGCGAGCGACAATGAACTGATGCGCGGCGTCGGGCACGGCGTCTTCCCGGAAAGACTAAAGGTTCCGATTTCCCGCGTCCGGACGGAACCGTGCGCGCGGGCAGGCTGATTGCGCGAGGCCGCAGCGCGCCTCGGCCTCGACGAGGCTCAGGCGGAAGCCGGGACCGCCGGGCGGCTGGCCTGTTCGCGGCTCGGAACCATGACGATGGCTTCGCCGTCGAGCACGACCTTGCCGTCGACCAGACATTCGCATTTCAGCTTGGCGCGCCGTCCCTTTTCGACCAGCTCGACCACTTCCACCACCACATTGATGACGTCGCCGATCTTGACCGGGGCGCGAAAATTCAAGGTCTGGGAAAGATAGACCGAGCCGGGGCCCGGCAGATACATGCCGATCACGGTTGAAATGAGCGCCGCCGTGTAGAGGCCGTGAACGATGCGTTCGCCGAAACGGGTCTTGCTGGCGAAATGGTCCGAAAGGTGGATCGGGTTGCGGTCTCCGGAAAGATCCGCGAAAGCGATAACGTCGTCGTCCATCACGGCCTTCATCAGGGTCTCGCGCATCCCGAGGCTGAGATCCTCGAAATAGTAAATCTTGAACGGCGTGGACATGGTTTCACCGGTGGGGTTGGCCAGGATGGGCGGTTGCTTTTATTTTTCCTATTACCACACAACGCGGCGCGCCAAAGCCGCCGGCTTGGTTTTTGCGGCGGCGATCAGCCGCTCGAGAGCCGCGCAGTCGAGAGCGCCGTCGGTGCGATAGAGTTCTTCGCGGTGGACGCCCTGCGTGATGAAGAGACAATCAAGACCGGCGCCGCCCGCTCCCGCAAGATCGGTTTCGGCTCCGTCTCCGATCGCGAGAACGCGTGATTTGTCGATTTTTCCCTTCAAAGCTGCGATACGATCGAGGGCAGCCCGATAAATCGGCGCATGGGGCTTGCCGAACATGACGGCTTCCCCGCCCATCTCCTCGTATCGCCGGGCCAGCGCGCCTGCGCACCAGTAGAGGCGGCCGCCCACGCCCACGACAATGTCGGGATTGGCGCAAAGCATGGGGATGCCGCGGCGCCTGAATGTCGCGAGTCGATCATCGTAATCCTGCGGCGTTTCATGGTCTTCGTCGACGAGGCCGGTGCAGACGACATAATCGGCCTCCTCCGGGCCGACCAGCCGCAGCGCGCCGCGTAGCCGCCTGTTCGCCTCTTTGAACAGGCCGTCGTCGCGAGGCGGGCCGAGATGACAGCAGGCCTGATTTTTACGCGCGACGATCTCCTGCAGGGTCAGCTCTCCCGCCGAGACGAGATCGTCGAAGCAATCCTGCGGCAGGCCGAGGCCAAACAGCTGGCGCCGCACTTCGTCGTTGGGGCGCGAAGCGTTGGTGACGAGGACGACGGTTCCGCCACCGGCCCGAAAGCGCTTCAGCGCGTGGGCCGCCGAGGCGAAATGAGAAATCCCGTCGATCAGCACGCCCCAGACGTCGCATAGAATGGCGTCGTAGCGGGAGGCCATCTCGGAAAGACCCGCCGCCATGGGAATCGGGTTCACGGCCGATCCTTTGGTTGGAGAGTTCAAAATCTCGCGCTTCCTATCGCTGCGGCATGGGCCGCGCTCGCCACCGGCTCGAAAGCCCCGCTCGTCTCGTCGAGCGCGAGCAGCCGGCCGTCCATCACGCCGAAATAGGCGCCGTGGAGCTGCAGCCGGCCGCTTTCTTCGACGGCGCGAATCCAGGGGAAGCTGCGCAGATTGCGCAAGCCCTGCTTGATCGCCTCGCATTCCAGGCGCTCGAGATAGGCGCGGCCGGGGGCGGCAGGCGGCTGCCCGGCGCGTTCCGCAGCCGGGGCGAGAAGCTTGATCCAGCGGCCGATGAAATCGCCCTCCGACAAGGGCGGGCCGCCGGGATTGGCGAGGCTCTCGGCGAAAGCCGCCACGCCGCCGCACTGGGCGTGGCCGAGAACCACGATATGCTGCACTTTGAGCGACATCACCGCATATTCCAGGGCCGCCGACGCGCCGTGATAATGGTCGTCGGGCTCGAAAGGCGGGATGAGATTGGCGACATTGCGCAGCACGAAGAGCTCGCCCGGCCCCGCGTCGAAAATCACCTCGGGGGAGACCCGCGAGTCGCAGCAGCCGATGACCATGGTGGCGGGGCGCTGCCCTTTTTCGGCGAGATCGCGGAAGCGCTCGTGCTCGCCCGGAAAACGTCCGGAAAGAAAAGTTTCGTAGCCCGCCACGAGATGGCTCGGCAGGGGCGCGGCGCGGGATCCGCCGGCGTTCTTGTCATGGGTCTGCAAAAGCTCAACAACCTCCGCCGCGCCGCGGCTCCTCGAAGACGATGCGCCCCGCGCAAACCCATGTTGGCGTCGAGGCGGCGGCTACCTTATTGTGGAGCGAGCGCCCGCAGGCAAGAGAAGAATCCATCGCCTTCGTCGGGCCATTGAAAAGACGCGCCGTTCGAAAGCCGGAGCGCTCCAGCGAGCGATACGCCGGCGGGCGCGAAAGGGGAGGGGCATGATTTCGAGGTTGAAACGCAGCATGCTGGCGATGCCGGCGTCCAACGCGCGCGCTCTGGAAAAAGGCAAGACGCTGAAAGCCGACGTCCTGATGTTCGAGCTCGAAGACGGCGTGGCCGAGAACATGAAGTCTCTGGCCCGGGAACAGGCCGTCGCGGCGGTGAGGGACGGCGGCTATGGCGAGCGTCTGGTCGTGATCCGGGTGAACGCCAGGGGCTCGGAATGGTATGCCGAGGACATGGCGGCGGTCGCGCCGGCGGGGCCGGCCGCGATCGTGATCCCCAAGGTCAATTCTCGCGAGGACGTGCTCGCCGCCGCCGCGGACGCCGCCGCCGCCGGGGCGCCCGCGCATACGCGCATATGGGCGATGATCGAGACCCCCCGGGCTTTGTTCGATATCGAGAAAATCGCGAGCGCGGCCGACGACCCCGCCTCCCGGCTGGAGGTTCTGGTGCTGGGGCCGAACGACATCGCCAAATCCACCCGGGCGCGGCTCACGCCGGGCCGGCCGGCGCTTTTGTCCTGGCTTTCGGCCGGCGTTCTGGCGGTGCGGGTTCACGGCATCGAGATCATCGACGGCATATACAACGATTTCAACGACGAAGCCGGCCTGCGCCGCGAGGCCGAGCAGGGCCGCGATCTCGGCATGGATGGAAAAATGCTGATCCATCCGTCGCAGATCGGGCCGGTGAACGAGATTTTCGCGCCCGACGCGGAGGAGGTCGAATTCGCCAGAAAAATCCTGGCCGCATTCGATTTGCCGGAAAACGCCGACAAGGGCGTCGTGCAAATCGACGGGCGGATGGTCGAGCGGCTTCACCTCGAAGGCGCGCGCCGCACTCTCGCCCTGATGGCCGCCGCCGGCTGATCCCAAACGTTGGGAAGCCGACAAGAGCGCTCTGAAAATCCCGTTCAATGCGGGCCCCGCGACCGTTTCAACCGGGGCCCGGCTCGTTTATAAGGAGCGCAGGCGAGGAAACGATAATGTCTAAAAACGAACATATTGATCCGAACGCCCCGCACGGGGTCGAGGATGCTGCGCCCCTGGAGCCGCATCGCGAGGAGCGCGGCGACGACCATGAGCTGTTCGCAGAGGAGAGCCTGAGCGCGCTGCCCGAGGCGGCCGAGGCCCCGCCCGCCGTCGCCGAGCCTGAGCCGGAGCCGGCGATCGCCCCTCCGCCGCGTAAAGGCGGAGGATTCCTCCGGAAACTGTTCGTTTCGACGGCGGCCGTCGCGCTGCTGCTGGGCGGCGTCGGCGCTGCGGCTGTCGCGTTCAAGGACAAGGACGCGCGGCTCCGCGCCATCAGCGACATGATCGACGACGCGGTCAAGGATCCGCGCGCCTTCGCGATCGGAGCCGACGTTAAATTCTCGGCCCTGATCAGGAAGCTCCGCGGCCAGGAGGAGGCCGAGCCCGTCCGCGTCGCGAGCTTGAAAAGCGACCTCAAGTCGGCCGAAGCCCAAAAGGCTCCCGCAGCCGAAAAGGCCGCGCCCGAGCCGCCCGCCCCCGCCAAGGCGGCGCCGGGATGGGCCGCTCCCCAGGACATGAAGCCGGTCCCGGGCCCCAGGGCGGAGCGCGCCGCGCCGCCCGCGACATCGCCCTCCACGCCGGCTACGCCTTACGTATCGGGGCCGGGCGCGGAACCGCCGGCTCACGACGCTCAAACCCAGGGCCTCCTGAAAAGGATCGAACAGCTGGAGGCGGCCGTGCGCGACGCGGCCGAGACGGCGCGCCAGGCCCAGGAGCGCGTGGGCAAGCCTGCGACCGAGAAGTCTTCGTCCGAAATCGACGCCGCCGGCTATTACGCCGCGCTGGAGGGGCGCATAGACGAACTCGCAAGCGAGATAAAAGAATTGCGGGAGCGGCTCGACCAGCCCAAGAGCGAAAGCCGGGTCGCGCCCGAAGCGGCCGAGGCGGCTGCGCCGCCGCCGGCGAAAAACGCGGTCGGGGTCGAGGTGCTCTCGCTCGCTCACTCGCTGCAGCAATCCTTCGAGCGCGGCCGTCCCTATGCGGCGCAGCTTTCGGCGCTCGGCGAGCGCGGCGTCGATCCGCAGCTGCTCACGCCGCTTTCCCCCTATGCCGAGAAAGGCGCCCCCACGGCGGCTCATCTGCTGGCGGAGTTCAAGGGCGCGGCGCAGCGTCTGCGCGCGGAGGAAAGCCATCCCGCGCCTTCGGGATCCCTCGCCGGCCAGCTCCTGCACGACGCCGAGAAACTGGTCCGGGTGCGCCCGGTCGGCGAGGCCCAGGTCGCCGCGGCCGTCAATGAAGTCCTGCAGAAGGTGGAGAGCGCGCTTGCGCGGGGAGATTTCGACGCCGCAAGCGAAGCCCTGGCCAAGCTCCCGGAGAAGGAGCGCGCCGAGACGCAGGATTTCGCCGAAGCTCTGAACAAGCGCCGGGATGCGGAAGAAGCCGTCGCCTCTCTCGTCGCCGGAGCGGTCGCAGGGCTCGGACACAACAAGAATTAAAGCGGGAAACGCTCGATCATGTGGTTCATTCTGCTTTTCATCGTCGCGCTCGCGGCCCTGGCCTACGGGCTCGAATGGGTCATCGATCAGCCGGGCTCCCTGACGCTCGACTGGGGCGCTTATCACATCGACACCTCAATTCCGGTCGCGGTCGGAGCCGTTCTGCTTCTCGCCGCCGGACTGATTCTCGGCTGGACGATACTTTCTGCGGTGTTCCGGCTCCCCTTCCGCCTGCGTGAAGGTTCGATCGGACGCCGGCGCGAGAAAGGGTTCCGGGCGCTTTCGCGCGGCATCATCGCCGTCGGCGTCGGCGACGCCGCTTCGGCCCGCAAGGCCGCCGCCGAAGCCGAACGCCAGCTGCCCGACGAGCCGCTTGCGCAATATCTCAAGGCCCAGGCGGCCCAGCTCGAGGGCGACCGCAGGAAGGCGGAAGCCGCTTTCCACGAAATGACCCTCGCTCCCGAAACCAAGCTGCTGGGGTTGCGCGGTCTTCATATCGAGGCGCGCCGGCGCGACGATGTCGAAGCCGCCCATCATTTCGCCAAGGCGGCGCATGAGATCGCGCCGCTGCCATGGGCGGGCGCGGCGGTGCTGGAGCATCACGCCGCCCAGGGCGACTGGGACAAAGCCCGGGCCGCGTTGGAAGACAATCTAAAGAGCAAGGCGATCGACGTCGTCGCCGCGCAAAGGCTGCGCGCGGTCATAGAGACCGCCATGGCGATGCAGAAGCAGGACGAACATCCGCACGAGGCCCTGCATCTCGCGCGTCTCGCCCTGAAGCGCCGCCCCAATTTCGTGCCCGCGGCCGGCGTCGCGGCGAAAGTGCTGGTCGGCCACGGCGACAGGAAGCAGGCGACGAAGCTGATCGAGACGGTGTGGCCGAAGTCGCCGCATCCCGATCTCGGAGCGGCCTATATCGCGGCGGTCCCCGCCGAATCCAACGCCCAGATCCTGAGCTTCGTCGAGAAGCTGGCGCAGCTCGCCCCGGCTGCGCCGGAAAGCCGCCATCTCATGGCGCAGGCGGCCCTGTCCGCCCGCAATTTCACCAAGGCCCGCGAGGCTCTGGCGCCTTTGATCGCCGAGGGCCAGCACCCGACGGCCCATACCTGCCTGCTCATGGCCGAGATCGAGGACGCCGAACACGGGCCGAGCGGCCCGGTGCGCGAATGGCTGGCGCGCGGCTCGCGGGCGCCGCGCGATCCGGTCTGGATCGCCGACGGGGTCGTCTCCAGGTCATGGGCCCCGATTTCGCCGAAAAGCGGACGCCTCGACGCCTTCGAATGGGCTCCGCCCCCCGACGGCGGCCATGGCGTCACGACCGACGGCCGCCCCAACATCCCCGCGGCTTTCATCGGAACGGGCCGCGCGGCGCAGGCGGAGATCGCGGCCGTCTCCGCCCCTCCGGCGGAAGCCTCGAGCTGAGGCTGCGCGGCTTCGATACGGCTTCCGCGAGATCGCTTCGCGATCCGCAGAAGCGAACGTCGCGAAAAATCACCGATCTGCATCGATTTTTGCGGCGAACGCATATGAAACGCCGCTCCAATCGAGCGGATTTCATTTGACCCCGGAGAAGCCTGATTCGCCTTTAGGCGCCTGAGCCTGAACGCGGAGGGCGTGCAGCGATGCAGACAGTGTAAGAGCGATTCTTTTGGGAGCGTTCTCTATCGCCGAAATGTGTCGGCAAGGGCCTTGCGCCCCTTCTCCAATCTGCGGATACGCACATAAAGCGCGCCTTCGCCGCCGTGGTTGCGCGACGCTTCGCCAAATCCCACCACCACATCGCGCAGGTTGGGCGCTTGCAGCCAAAGCGGGGTCATGCGCCGCAGGACGCCGCCCTCGTCGTTGGAGCGGCCCTTTCCGGTCACGACGATCGCCACTTTGGCTCCGTTCGATTGGGCGCGGCGCAGGAAGGCGACCAGCGTATTGTGGGCTTCCTCCTGGCGCATGCCGTGCAGATCGAGTTTGGCGTCCACATCCAGCCGGCCGCGTCGGATTTTCTTGCGGGTCTGATAGTCGATGTCGGTCAGGGGCGGCGCGGAGCGGGGCGCGGGCGGCGCGTCCCGATGCGCTATGAGCGTCGCGATCGGGCGGGGCTCCGCCGGCTGCGCCGGGGCCTTGGGCTTTTGCTGCGTGGGCCTTGCGCGAAAAGGGCGGACGTCCGCGGTCACCGCCGACCATAGCTCCAGATCCTGGGCGGTAGGCGTCTTGAGGCGCGAGTAGGTTTTTGTCTGCTCGGTCATGAAGATTTCCGCGACTGGCGCCCTTTCCGCTCCAACACTCCATCCGAGCGATAAAGAATCGCGCCGCATTCGTAAATTGGCGCGCGCTGCGCGAGCCCGCTTCAATTTTACGCGGGGTGCGCGAGCGGCAGAAGCGCGGTGAATTCGGCGCCATGGCGCAGGCCGCCCGCAAGGCTCCCGGCGTGAGGGCCGGTCCCGAAATAAAGGTCGGCGCGGGCCGGGCCCAGAATCGCCGAACCGGTGTCCTGCGCGATCATCAGCCGCGCAAAGGCGGTCGGCGTCCCGCCCTCCCAGGGAACCGTCGCGCGAATGAAAAACGGCAGGCCGTAAGGCCAAAGCCCGCGGTCCACCGCTATGGAGCGCAGCGGGACCAGCGGCGCGCCCTGGCCGCCGATGGGACCGAGAGCGCGTTCGGAAGACGTGTCGAGCCGAAAGAAGACATAGGATTTGTTCTGCTGCATGAGCAGTCGGCCTTCTTCTCCCGGCTTCTGGCCCAGCCTCCTCAGGGCCTCCTTGAGCGTTTCGAGCGACATGCGCTCGGCCGGCACGGCGCCGCGCTCGATCAGAAGGCGTCCGACCGAGGAATAGGGATGGCCGTTGCGCCCGTCATAGGTCAGCGCCGCCGCCGGGCCGTCCGGGAAGCGCAGCCGCGCGGAGCCCTGCACCTGGATGAGGAAAAGCTCGACCGGATCGCGCAGCCAGGCGATCGGCTCGCCAAAGCGCGAAGGGTCGGATTGTTCGATTTCGCTTCGCTCCTCGAACGGCTCCAGCCGGCCGTCGGAACGCCGTCGGGCGCTGGTGAGGGCGACGCCGGAGGAAAGGAGCGGCGCTTCGTTGAGGGTCTCGAGGTCGCGCGGACGCGGCAGGACCGGGGTGGCGAAACCGGGCTCTCGGGAGCGGCGCGCCTCGACCTCGACCTCGTAATAGCCGGTGAGGAAACCGTCTCCCTTCACGCGGAAAGGGGCGAACCAGTCCGTGAAGAACCCGCGGGCGTCGCCTTTGTGAGACAGGGCGGCGCGGGAGGCCGCCAAGAGGCTCGGGGGAGGGGCCAGCGCGGGCCGCAGCTCCGGCGCGCCCTCCAGGTGGATCTTCGCCGAGCGCAGGAATGTCTCAAAGGCGCAATCGAGATCGTCGTTTTCGAACCCTTCGAGCGCGGCGAAGGGCAGGGGCTCGCCGTCGACCCAGGGAGGCGGCTTCACGGGTCAGCGCGCGGCTTCGGTCGCGACGAGCTTCCAATTGGGGTCGCGGCTTCCCGGGTCGCGCGCGAACGTCCACAGGTCGACGATCGGCGCGGCGCGCTCGAGATCGCCCTCGATGACCGCGCCGTCCTTGTTCTTGCGGGCCGTGATGAGTTTGCTGGAAAAGCGCACCGTTATGCTGTTGGAGCGGGGCAGCGCGCGCGCGTCTTCGACGCTCGCCTGGTCGATCGAGACCAGCACGGACTCCATCGTTTCTCCCCGGGCTTCGCGGGAGTTTATCTCGACCAGGAAATTATTGCAGACCTCGTCGGAAAGCAGGCGGCGCAACGTGTCCCGATCGCCGACGGCGAAGGCGTGAACGACCATTTCATAGGCTTTGCGGGCCCCTTCCATGAAGGCGGGACCGGAAAATCCGGGGTCTGCGGCGGCGATCGCCTCCAGTCCGTTCCAGGCCTCGCCGCCCTTCTCGGCCATGCCCCGCCAGCGGTCGGCGTTCTCGGCGGATGCGGCGGCGCCCGCCGGCCGCGGCTCGAACTGCGGGTTGCGAGAAGGAGCGCCGAGCGGCTGGAAGCGGCTGGGCTCCGCCGAGTCGCGGTCCGAGCGCATGCCGAGCACCGAGCGCAGCTTCCAGATCACAAACACCGCAAGCGCCGCGAAGACGAGGAGGGAAGGGTCGAAGGATCCGTCGTTGGGCAAAGAGGTCACTCCCTCGGGTTGGGATTTTGCGGTAGCATGTCGGTAGTTGCAAGTCACGAATCAATGCCGATCTATTCGACGGGAAGCTGGCGGAGGCTCGCTGAAACGATTGACACGCGTGAACAGGTCGAAAATCGTCGCCTATGCGGTAGGCGGATGGCTCTTTATCGAAGTCGTCGCCTTCGTGCTGGTGGTGCAAATCCTCGGACTGCTGGCGGCGATCGCCCTCGGCGCCGGCACGACCCTGCTCGGCCTGCTCGATATCAAGCGCTTGATCGAATATCTGCGCCGCAGGATGGGCAAGAGCGAAACCAAGCCCGGCGCGAGCCCCAATATGATGGACGGCGGATTGCAGGCGCTCGGTTCGCTGCTGCTGATCCTGCCCGGCTTCGCCTCCGATCTCGTCGGCCTCGCGCTCAAGGCGCCCTCGATTCGCGCCGACATCGCCCGGCGTCTGCGCCCCGACCCGCGCAGAGGGCCCCGGACCATAGACCTCGCGCCCAATGAATGGAAAAGCATAGGCGTGCGCAAGCCGAGGCGCCGGCGCGCCGCGGCCAAGCCCACCGAAACCCCGCCGGCGGCCTGAGTCGGCGGATAGGCCGCTTTTTCACTAGACATACTCCCACAGAGCCTGATCGGCCGGGCGTGGCTTGGCGCGCCCGTGAAATTTCGTCCGTCCTCCAAGGCGCTTCGGCCCCCGCTCGACGGCGCCAAGCTGTTGACAGCGCCGAAACTGTTCGCTAAATGTTCTTTTGTTCGGTGTATGTTCTGTCAGGCGGTTAACCGTCGTCGTGCGTGAGCGGTGTGCGCGTAGGTTAGTTCGGCTTGCGGCCCGGGTCCGCCGTGGCGGTCCCCGCGGCGTGGCTTCGGGCCGCAAGCCGGGCGTCAAGAACGGCAACGGGGTTGAGGAGGCGGCGTCGCGATGAGCGCTCTCGAAAGTTCCGTAAATCATGCGGCCTCTCGGGCGCCGGACGGCAGGTCTGCGCGCCGGTCGCGGGAATCTTCTTCGTCCGCGCCCGAAATCGTCGCGGCGGATGTCGTCGCAGCCGAGCGCCGTCGCGGGCGCGGCGCGATCTCGAAGCGGAGCGGCCGCTACGAGCCCAGCGTCCGGGAGCAGATCGACGACGGCTGGGGTTCGCTGGAGACTCTCGATCCCTTAAAGACCAACATCCATATCGAACGCCCGCGCAGCGTCATCACCCGCAACGATTCCCCGGATATCGCCTTCGACCGTTCGATCAACCCCTACCGGGGCTGCGAACACGGCTGCGTTTATTGTTTCGCGCGTCCGACCCACGCCTATATGGGCTGCTCTCCCGGTCTCGATTTCGAGACCGAGATTTTCGTGAAGGAAGGCGCGGCGCAGCTTCTGGAGCGCGAGCTTTCCGCGCCGGGCTATGCGCCGAAGACCATCGCCATCGGAACCAACACCGATCCCTACCAGCCGACCGAAAAACGCTTCCGCGTCATGCGCGGCGTGCTGGAGACGCTGCAGCGCGCCGATCACCCTGTCGGCATCGTCACCAAATCGGCGCTGGTGACGCGGGACATCGACATTCTGGCGCCCATGGCGCGCAAGGGCCTCGCCAAGGTCGCGATCTCCATTACGACGCTCGACGGCGCGCTCGCGCGCAAGATGGAGCCCCGCGCCGCTTCGCCGCGACTCCGGCTGGAAACGATAGAAAAGCTCAGCGCCGCCGGAATTCCCACGGCGGTCATGGTGGCTCCCATCATTCCGGGGATCAACGATCCCGAAATCGAGACTATATTGACCCGAGCCCATGCCGCGGGCGCGCGGGAGGCCGGCTATGTGATGCTGCGCCTGCCGCTCGAAGTGAGGGAGATATTCACCGAATGGCTCGTCGCGCATTACCCGGATAAGGCGCGCCATGTGCTTTCGCTGATCCGCTCCACCAGAGACGGCAAGCTCTATGACGCCGCGTTCGAGAGCCGCCTGAAGGGCGAGGGCCCTTATGCCTGGATGATCGGCCGCAGGTTCGAGGTCGCGGCTTCCCGTCTCGGCTTCGGCGCGACACGTCTGCGCTGCGATCTGTTCCAGAGGCCCAGGCGCGAAGGCGAACAGCTTTCGCTGTTTTGACCTGGGCGGGAAGAAGCGCCGTTGCGCCGGCTCGCCGGGGCGGCTTAACCTCATGAAAAGGTTCGAGCCAGGATTTGCGACATTGAGCGGCCCAAGGAAAACGGAACTCGATTTCTCCCACGACAGCCGTTTTCGCGGCAGGGGATTATGGCCGCTCGCAGGCATCGACGAAGTCGGCTGCGGGCCGCTCGCGGGCCCGGTCTGCGCGGCGGCCGTCATTTTGAACCCGGACCAACCTCCGCAAGGGGTCAATGATTCCAAAGCATTGACCGCCAAAGCGCGAGAAACCGCCTTCGCTCTGATCTGTGAAAGCGCCCTTTCGGTGTCCTTCGCCTTTGCAACCGCAGCCGAAATAGACGCGCTCAACATCCGCAGGGCGGCCTTGCTGGCGATGACGCGGGCCGCTGCCGGCCTCTCGGTCCGGCCCGCCTACGCGCTGGTCGACGGACGGTTTCTTCCCGATCTTCCCTGCCGGGGCGAAGCCATCGTCAAGGGCGACGCCATTTCTTTATCGATCGCCGCGGCGTCCATCGTCGCAAAAGTGATGAGGGACGCCATGATGCGTCGATTGGCGGAGCGACACCCCGAATATGGCTTCGCGGAAAACGCCGGTTACGGGGTTCCGCGTCATCTCTCGGCGATCGAGAAGTTCGGTCCAACTCCTTATCACCGCATGAGTTTTTCACCCCTTCGGAAGCCCTCCGAGGAACTCTGAGCCGATGCGGCCACGCCGAAACGACGGAATCTTAAGCTCTTGGTAAGGTTGAATTTTTCTTAACGAAGACGTTCGAAAAAGAGACGTTGAGGATACCCCTCGTTAAACGTCGCTTTTACTCCGATCCGGCATAGTCGCGCTTGTAGTCAAGCGTAACCGGTATCGAGTCCATGAGTAGCGCACGCGTCGGGGCGGCCCGCCTCAGCACCCAGATAAAGGTCACGCGTACTGGGTCAACTATCGCCGGGCCGACCCGCGCGGGGTCGCCACGCAATCACATCCTGCGCGGCGATTGCGCCGCCTTGCTGGGCGATCTTGCGCCCGAGAGCGTCGATCTGGTCTTCGCCGATCCGCCCTATAATCTTCAGCTCGCCAACAAGCTCACGCGCCCCGACCAGAGCGTCGTCGACGCCGTGGACGATGATTGGGACAAATTCGACAGCTTCAACGACTATGACGCCTTCACGCGGGAATGGCTCGCCGCCGTAAGACGGGTGATGAAGCCGCAGGCGACCGTCTTCGTCATCGGCTCCTATCATAATATCTTCCGGGTCGGCGCGATCATGCAGGACCTCGGGTTCTGGATCCTCAACGACATCGTCTGGCGCAAGAACAACCCGATGCCGAATTTCCGCGGGCGGCGCTTCACCAATGCGCATGAGACGATGATATGGGCCGCTCGCGACAGCGGGGCGAAGCATTACACCTTCAATTACGAGGCCCTGAAGGCGGCCAATGAA
Source organism: Methylocystis heyeri (assembly GCF_004802635.2). Classification (NCBI taxonomy): domain Bacteria; kingdom Pseudomonadati; phylum Pseudomonadota; class Alphaproteobacteria; order Hyphomicrobiales; family Methylocystaceae; genus Methylocystis; species Methylocystis heyeri. Next base: position 3,331,582 of record NZ_CP046052.1, on the reverse strand, counting down.
GATTGCCAGATGCGGTCCGACTGGCTGCTCCCGATCTGCACCGGCAACGAGCGCCTGAAGGATGAGGCCGGTCGCAAGACCCATCCTACCCAGAAGCCTGAAAGTCTGCTGGCGCGGATCATTCTCGCCGCCTCGAACCCGGGCGACCTCGTGCTCGATCCGTTCTTCGGCAGCGGCACCACGGGCGCCGTCGCCAAGCGGCTGCGTCGCGATTACCTCGGCATAGAGCGGGAGGCAGCCTATGCCGAAGCGGCGCAGGCGCGAATCCAGGCGGTCGAGCCGCTCGGCGCCGAAGCGGTCGCCCTCGCGCCGACCAGGCGAAGCGAGCCGCGGGTGCCTTTCGCCAGCGTGGTGGAGGCCGGCCTGATCGCGCCCGGCGCCGTTCTTACCGACGCGAAGAGGCGTCACAAGGCGCTGGTGCGTGCCGACGGCGCACTCGGAATCACAGGCGGAATCGTCGGATCGATCCACAGAATCGGCGCCCTGGCGCAGGGACTACCCGCCTGCAACGGCTGGACTTTCTGGCATTACGAGCGCGAGGGCGCGCTGGCGCCGATCGACGATCTGCGCTCGCAGGTTCGCGCGCAAATGCGCGCGGCGGAATAGGCTCCAAATACCGACATAGAGCGAGGATCGATTGATCAAATTCCGTTCGGTCGTTTCGCTCCTTCTCGGCCGCAGCCCCCCTTCCCATCCGCCACATACGCGCGCCGACCCCGAGCCGCGGCCGGTGGTGCCCGAGCCGCCGGCCCAAAAGGCGGAAGATTTGATCGACGCGACGCCCGATAGGCCTGTCGCATTCGGCTTCAAGATGATGTGGTTCGCCATTCGCGACGCCACGCCGGAAGCCGTCCTGAAGGCGCTCGGCTTTGCCGACTCAAAGCCAGCCAATTGGGCGACGGGCCTACATCTTGCGGCCGGACGTGAACACTGGGTGTTTATCTCACCCCCGTTAGACCGATGGGTCTTCATCGCCGGCGGGATCTGGATGCCGCATCCGGCGAGAGGCTCGGAGTGGCTCGACGGAACAGGACGAAAATTCGACGCCCTGATCGGACGTCTCCTCCCCCATTTCAGCGACGTTCAATTCTTCGGCAGCTACCGTGTCACGGGCTTCGTGGCCTGGATGCGGGCCATCGACGGGAAAGTCTTCCGTGCCTCCGCCTTCAATGATTCAGAATGTTGGGAAAATGTCGGGGCGCAAACCCCCGAGGAAGCGCAGTTGCAGTTCGCCGATCTCTCCGCCCTCCCCCTTTCGGAAGTGAACGACGCGCTCTTTTCGGAGGAGGAGGCGCGCGAAGAGCGCCGCGAAGCCTTGCAGCAACAGGGATTATCCCACGCCGAAACAAGAAAGCTTGTACCCTACGCGACGCCCGATGAAATAGATCTTCTGCGCCTGGCGGCTCTCTGGAGCCTGGATCCGAGCAGCCTGGAAGAAGAAGATCACGAGGCAGGAACGGGCTTTCTCGTGCGTTTTCCGCCCGAGTGGGTATCGTAGATTTTTCCGCGCCGTTCGAGAACAATTCTATAGGCGCGAGCTTTGGACCGACGCACCGTCTATTTCGGATCCTCGATCATGTCGCTGGTCTTGCGCCCAAACAGGATTGTGGTTCTCGCTCAGCTTGGCCTCGCAGCAGCCTGCATCGCCGTCTGCGCCGCCGTCATTGTTTGGTGGCCTCGTCCAAGCGCCGGCTTGATCCCAAAACCGGTCTTCATCGCCGCCTTCACGGCGCCGGCGTTCGTTTTCGCCGCAACCCTCTATGTCCTGCGATTGGCGCGGCGCGCTCCCTGCCTGATCGTCGACGCCGACGGGTTTTTCGACGACAGCCCGGACAAGGCGGGTTTCCTGCCCTGGTCGGCGGTCGAGCGCGTCGAACTCGGCGTCGGAAAGCACGGGTTCTTCGACCAGAAGACACCCTTCATCGTCGTCTTTGCAAAAGATGCGGCGATGCTCCGTTTCGTGACGAACCCGTTCTGTCAAAACGCCCGGTTCACAAACCGAAAGCAGTTCGGAACCCCGTTGGCCATCCCCGCCCAGTTCATCGACGCGCCGACCGAAGAAGTCGTCGCGAAGATGAACGCTTATCTCTCGGCGTCGCGTGCGTGAGGCGTGGCTTTCTCAATTCCAGCCCCTGCCGCCCCGGCCCCATTTTCTGGACAACAGACTCCTCCCATGGCAAGTCTGGAGTTTCACCTTGCAGGACCCGCCAGATGACTTCCTTCCCTTTCAACGACATCAACCTCGACGATCTCAAACAGGGCGTCGAAAACGGCTCCCTCATCCTCGTCGACGTGCGCGAGGCCGACGAATACGCCTCCGGCCATATCAAGGGGGCCCAGTTCAACCCGCTGTCGAAATTCGACCCCGCCAAAATCCCGGTCGCGCCCGAGGGCAAGAAAGTGATCATCTATTGTCGCTCGGGGCGCCGTTCGGTCTCTGCGATGGAGATGGCGCGGCTCGCGGGCCGGCGCGACCTCGACACCCATTTCGGCGGCGGCATTCTCGGCTGGCTCGGCGCCAATCTCGAGGTCGAAAAAGGGCTCTGACTTTCCGGCGTCAGCCCCAGAGATCGGGAAGCGGCGGCCAGACCGCGGAGCCTTCGTAGCGCAGGCCCGGCTCCCGGTCGCGGGCGAGGAGCAGCGGTCCGTCGAGATCGACGAAATCGGCGAGCTGTCCGATGAGGACGGCGGGCGCCATGGCGAGTGAGCTTCCGACCATGCAGCCGGCCATGACCTTAAAGCCGAGTTCCTTGGCCTTTTCTGCGACGGCGAGGGCCTCGGTCAGCCCCCCGGTCTTGTCGAGCTTGATGTTCACGGCGTCGTAGCGGTTCCGCAACTCGGCGAGGCCGGCGCGATCATGCGCGCTTTCGTCAGCGCACACCGGCACGATGCGGTCCATGCGGCTCAGGCCCGCGTCCTCGCCCGCCGGCAGGGGCTGTTCGATCAATATGACCCCGGCTTTTGCGCAGGCCTCCATGTTGTAGAGGAGATTCTCCTCCCGCCAGGCCTCATTGGCGTCGACGATCAGCTGCGCTCCCGGCGCTCCCGCCCGCACCGCGGCGAGACGCTCGGGATCGCCGGCGCCGGCGAGCTTTATTTTCAGCAGGGGGCGACCCGCGGCGGCGCAGGCCGCGGCGAACATTTCGTCCGGCGCCCCGACCGAAAGCGTATAGGCCGTCGTCAAGGGCTTGGGTTCGGGGAGACCGGCGGCGCGAAACGCCGGAATCCCGGAAAGCTTGGCGTCGAGATCCCACAGGGCGCAATCGACCGCGTTGCGCGCCGCGCCGGGGGGCAGCAGTTTTTGCACCGCCTCGCGGTCGGCGCCGGCTTCGATCGCGGCGCGCACGCCTTCGATCGCGGCGGTCACGCTTTCGACGCTTTCCCCATAGCGCCCATAGGGCACGCATTCGCCCCAGCCTTCGGCCCCGCGTCTGCGCAGCCGGACCGTGACCACCTCGGCCTTTGTCTTGGCGCCCCGGGAGATCGCGAAAACGCCCCTTATGGGAAAGGCTTCGGTAGCTATCGCGAGCTTGGTCGGCATTTTGTCTCCAACAAAAAGCGGGTCTGGCGCATTGACCGCAGCGCGGCCGCCCTCGACATTGGGGATCGGCGAGCTTAAGACGATTCGCAAGCTTTTTGGCTTCCTCCCGGGAATTTAGGCGATTTCGCAGCCCTTTCCGCATGGCCGCGACGAGGCGATATGGCGTCAGACCTTTTGGCGAACCGACCAGACGTCGCCCTCTCCGCAAGCGGCGACGTCAAGCGGCTTTCCCTGACCGGCGACTGGACCCTGGCGGCTTCCCGGGGGCTGGAGCGCGCCGGGAAATCAATCCTGGCGAAGGGCGGCAAGGCAGGCTCCGTGGTCATCGACATGAGCGCGGTCGCCCGGCTCGACACGGCGGGAGCGCTGCTGCTCAACCGCGCAAGGGAAACCCTGACCCGCGCGGGCGCGGCCGTCGCGTTCGAAGGAACAAGAGCGGAGCAGCGGCTGCTGCTCGATGAAACCGCCTTCGCGGCGGTCGCCCCCGCGAGGGCCGCGCCCGGCTTTCTGATCGTCGATCTTTTGGCCGATCTCGGCGCCTCGGTGGTGAACGCGGCGCGGGAGTTTTATCGGGGAACCGGCTTCCTCGGCGAATTCGTCGTCGCCCTGGGACGCACGATGCTGGCGCCGCGTCTCTTTCGCGGCACGTCGCTGGTCTATCAGATGGAAATGTTCGGCCTGCGCAGCATTCCGATCATTCTGCTGATCAATCTGGCGGTGGGGTCTATCGTCGCCCAGCAGGGCATCTTCCAGCTCATGAGATTCGGCGCGACCAGCTATTCGGTCGATCTCATCGGCATATTGGTGCTGCGCGAGCTCGGCGTGCTGCTCACCTCCATCATGATCGCCGGACGATCGGGTTCGGCCATCACGGCGGAGCTCGGCTCGATGAAGATGCGAGAGGAAGTCGACGCACTGCGCGTCATGGGCCTGTCGCCGATCGAGGTTCTGGTGGTGCCCCGGGTTCTGGCTCTCGCGGTTTCGCTGCCGCTCCTGACCGTCATCGCGGACATGGCGGCCCTGTTCGGCGGCCTGCTGGTTTCCTGGGGATACGCCGGAATCAGCCCGGCGGCGTTCATCTCGCTCCTTCAGGAGGCGATCGGCGTCAACACATTCATGGTTGGAATCATAAAGGCGCCGTTCATGGCCCTGGTCATCGGCGTCATCTCCACGCAGGACGGGCTGGCGACCATGGGCTCGGCCGAATCGCTCGGACGCCAGGTCACCGCCGCCGTGGTCAAAAGCATCTTCATGGTCATCATAGTGGACGGACTTTTCGCTATGTTTTTCGCCTCGATCAGCTACTGACCAGAATCATGAACGCCGTCGCCGCCATCAACGGGCCCTCTGCGGGAAACGATCCCGAAATCCTGATTTCCGTCCGCGGCCTGATCGTCGAATTCGGCGCCCACAGGGTGATGGACGGCCTCGATCTCGACGTGCGCCGGGGAGAGGTCCTGGGCTTCGTCGGCGGTTCGGGGCAGGGCAAATCGGTGTTGATGCGCACCATCCTCGGCCTCGTGCAGAAAAAGGCGGGCTCGATCAGACTGTTCGGGCAGGATCGCGACGCCTTGCCGCCGCGCGAGCTGCGCCTGCTGGAGCAGCGCTGGGGCGTCCTGTTCCAGAACGGAGCCCTGTTTTCCGGGCTCACGGTCAAGCAGAACATCCAGATGCCGATGCGCGAGAACAGGGATCTCTCGCAGAGCTTCATGGACGATCTCGCCCTGCTGAAGCTCAAGCTGGTCGGCCTGCCCGCCGACGCCGCTGAAAAGCTTCCGTCCGAGCTGTCCGGCGGCATGATCAAACGCGCCGCGCTCGCAAGGGCGCTCGCGCTCGATCCCGAGCTCCTCTTTCTCGACGAGCCCACTTCGGGACTAGATCCCATCGGCGCGGCCGACTTCGACGAATTGATCGCCACCCTGCAGAAAACCCTGGGGCTTACCGTATTCATGGTGACGCATGACCTCGACAGCCTATACTCGATCTGCGACCGCGTCGCTGCGCTCTCCCAGGGCAAGGTGATCGGCGTCGGTTCGCTTCAGGAACTGTTGGCCTCGGATCAACCCTGGCTGCGCGCCTATTTCCACGGCACGCGCGGCAACAGGCTGATAGGGACTCTGGAACGCAAACCGGACGGCTAGAGCCTTTTCATGTTCCACGGAACATGAAATGAAAAGGCTATAGGTTATTGTTCTCAATGCGTTTCCAGCGCCGAACCGGCGTCTGCTTCGGCTGGAAACGCTCAAGGCGCCGCCGCAATAAGGACGAAAAATGGAAACCCGCGCCCATTTCGCGCTCATCGGCCTCTTTACTCTCGCGGTGGCGATCGGCGGCTTTCTTTTCGTCTTCTGGATCTCGGGACCGAGCAAGCTGGCGCTCTATCAGACCTATCAGCTCGTCGTGCGCGGCTCCGTCGAAGGGCTGACCCGCGGTAGCGCCGTGATGTTCAACGGCCTCAAGGTCGGCGAAGTCACGAGCCTCGAGATCGACCCGGACGATCCCAGCCAGGTCGACGTTCTCATCAATATCGACAGAAAGACGCCTGTTAAGGCCGACACCCGGGCGAGGCTGGAACAGCGCGGCTTCACCAGCGTCGGCGTCGTCTCGCTCGTGGGCGGCACGCCCGGCGCGCCCGAGATCGTGAAGAAGCCCGGCGAGGCCTATCCGCGAATCACCGCGGAGCGCTCCGAGATCGCCAACCTCCTGGAAAATGTGCAGCGCCTTTCGGGCAGGGCCATCGAGATGGTCGACAAGCTCGACAAGCTGCTCGACGCCAATTCGTCCAACATCACCGCGACGCTGAAAAACGTCGAAGCCTTCACCAAGACGCTCGCCGACAACAGCGCGCCGACCGGCGCCTTCATCCGCGACGCCGCCGACGTCGTTCACTCCCTCAAGCCGGTCGCGTCCCATCTCGACGGCCTGATCGCCGACGCCGACAAGGCTATCAAGGCGCTCGACCCCAAAACCATCAAGAGCATCGCCGGCAACATCAATAAATTCTCCTCGACCGGATTGCGCCAATATGAGGAGCTGGCTGTGGATGCGCGCAAGGCGGTGGATTCGCTCGATCGCGCGGTTCGCAGCATCGAACGCGATCCCTCTCAGGTCATCTTCGGCCCGTCGCAAGCGGTGCCGGAGGTGCAGGGCCGCTGAGCGCTTCCTTTCGGGAGCCTGTCGGCTTGTGCGCGGTTTTCACCGCAATCTTCACGCCGATCGCCATTTGAGGCTTCCCGTAGAAATACGGCCTCGCCAATCCGCCGTCTCCCTTGTCAGCCGGCCCGAGGGAAACGCCGGCCTTGGCGATTTCCGCTGCGGGCCTATTCTATTCCTGCAGTCGCCGCGGATCTTTTGCGAAAAGCGCGAATGGCGGAATGGTCTCGGGAACCCGAGCGGAGGGATGACGTCCGATGTCTCTGCGTTCCGAGACGCTGCGGTATCTTTGCTCTCGCGGAGGCCGCCCGCCGTCGTTGCGCCTCGTCTTCCGGGACGGCGAGGCCGTCGATTTCGTTCCGTCGCCGCAGGTCACGGTCTTTCTTCGCTCGCCGAAACTTTTGAGAGCGCTGATCGGAGGGGACTTCGGCGCTTTGGCCGACGCTTACATCCAGGGGGAGATCGTCGTCGACGGCTCGGTCGAGGAAATCCTCCAGGCCGGAGTCGTCCTCGCCGAGCGTCTGGAGAGCGCGCCTGTGCTGCAGGTTCTGACACGCTTCATGGCGATGCTGGCGCGCATCGGTTCGACCGGCGTCGACGCCTCGCATGTCCGCTACCAATATGACGCCTCGAATGATTTCTACCGGCTGTGGCTCGACGAGCGCATGATCTACAGCTGCGCCTATTTCCGCAGCGGCAGCGAGGACATCGACACGGCGCAGGAGCAGAAGCTCGAGCATATCTGCCGCAAGCTGCTGTTGAGGCCGGGGGACCGCCTGCTCGATATCGGCTGCGGATGGGGCGGGCTGCTTCGCTGGGCCGCCCAGCGCCGCGGGGCGGTCGGGCTCGGCGTGACGCTCAGCGAGCCCCAGAGCCGATATGCGCGAGAGCGCCTCGTGGACGACGATATCGAAATCAGGCTGCAAGACTATCGCGACGTCGAGGAGGCCGCTTTCGACAAGATCGTCTCGGTCGACGTCTACGAGCATGTCGGATCGCGCAATCTCCCGGCCCATTTTCAAAAGGCGTCCGACCTTCTGCGGCCGGGCGGCGTCTTCCTCAATCAGGGAATGGTGGCGCGGGATAGCTCGCGCGAGGCGCGGCCGGCCCCGGGCGGCCGGATAGACAAATATCTGTTCCCGGGCGGCGCTCTTGCGCCGCTTTCCCGCGTCGTTTCGGAAGCTTCGGGCGCAGGTTTCGAAGTCGTCGACGTGGAGGACTTGCGGCCGCATTACATTCGCACGCTGGAGCGCTGGTCGCGTCGCCTCGAAGCGCGCGAGCAAGAGGCGATCGAGGCCGCGGGCGTGGAGCGCTACCGGATCTGGAAAGTCTATCTCGCCGCCATGGCCGCGGCCTTCGAGCGCGGCTCTCTGTCGGTCGCCCAATTGCTGCTCTACAAGCCCGTCAAAAACGGCTGGGGCCGCCGCCCCTGGACGCGGGATTATCAATATGACGGCGACGCGGATCCGCCGTCGCCGGGCGCCTCCGTCAAAAGCCGGGTGGAGCCGGAAAACCCCGCGCCGTAGCGAATGGCGCGAGCTCGCCGGCTCTTCGGGTTCGATTAAGACGCCGGGCGTATCTTCCGCGCAACCGCCGCCCGCCGTTTTGATCGGAGTCCCAATTGCCTCTGGATGTTCGCAATCTCAACGTCGTGATCCTGGTGGATCACGGCTACGTCAGCGGCGGTCAGTCCAAGGTTGCGATAGAAAGCGCGCTCGGACTCGCCGCGGCGGGCGCGACGCCGGTGTTTTTCTGCGCCTGCGGCCCGGTCGACGAGCGCCTCTCCGCGGCCGGGATAAGAACCGTCTGTCTCGGCCAGCGCGACATTCTGGAAAATCCCTCGCGCGCCGCCGCGGCGATGCAGGGAATCTGGAACCTCGAGGCGGCGAAGGCGCTGAGCGGGGTGTTGCGGGGCCTGCCGCGGGAAAACACGATCATTCATGTGCATGGCTGGGCCAAGGCCCTGTCGCCTTCGATCGGCCGGGCCATCGCGGCCTCCGGCCTCCCGGCGGTCTACACCATGCACGAGTATTTCCTGTTCTGCCCCAATGGCGGATTTTACGACTATCGCAGCGATCGCGTTTGCCATCGCGAGCCGATGTCGGCCGCCTGCTGGGCGACCAATTGCGATTCCCGCAACTATCCCTTCAAGCTGTGGCGCAACGCCCGCCTGACGATCGCCGAGCTTTCCGGCTTCCCCTCGGTTTTTCGCGATTTCATTCTGATCTCGCCTTTGCAGGAAAAGCTGCTGCCCTCTTTCCTGCCGAAAGGCGCGGCGGTTCACCGGGTTTGCAATCCGGTCGAAGCCGAGCCGCTCGGACCCAAGCCGGCGCCGGCCACGGGAGACTTCCTCTTCGTCGGGCGTCTTTCGGCCGAAAAGGGCGCCGCGCTGTTTGCGCAAGCAGCCGAGGCGGCCGGCGTCGCCGCGGTCTTTATCGGCGACGGACCGGCGGCGGGCGAGCTGCGCGCGAAATATCCCAGGGCGCGGCTGCTCGGCTGGCGCAGCCCCGCGAAGGTGCGCGAGGCGATGCGCGCCGCGCGCGCGCTGGTGTTTCCGTCGCTATGGTACGAAGGGCTGGGTCTCACGGCGCTGGAGGCCAAGGCGATGGGAACGCCGGTGATCGTTTCCGACATCTGCGCCGCGCGCGATGAAATCGCGGACGGAAGCGAGGGCCTGTGGTTTGCGAGCGGCGACGCCGCTTCCCTTTCGCAGGCCCTGCGCCGCATGGCGGACGACGCCCAGGTCGCCCGGCTGGCGCAGGGGGCTTACGAGTCCTACTGGCGAAATCCTCCCACCCTGTCGCGGCATGTCGCTGAGACGCTCGTGGTCTATGAAGCGGCGCTGGCGCGGAAGGTTGCGATTACTGCGGATTCTCCAGGCTGAAGGACTGGGTGCTTTCGTCATAGGCGAAGATCTCCCCATAGCGGCCCCAGGTGGTGACGCTTTTCAGGGTCGTCTCGGCATAATCCTCGCTCATGTAATCCTCGAGCTCCTCGCGGAAGCGGGTCGCCGGCGCGTGGTGGGACGGGCGTTCGTCCAGCACGCGGCGGATGCGCTGCGCGAGCGGCACATAGGACAGGAGATGGTCGCCGAACAGTTTCTTGCGCTGGTCGACGTCCATCTCGGCGAAGCGCCTGCCCGCGAGCGTCAGCTTGATGTCGCCTTCGGCGAGCTCGGCGAAACGCAAGAGCTGCAGGGTTTCGGCGACCGGGAAGAGATCGTCGATCTCGAGTTGCAGGCTGTCGGCGAGAGCGGGCAGGTCGGCCTTGCCGTCATAGGGCGGGGCGGCGACCTCCTCGATCATGCCGGCGAGAGTATTGGTCGACACGGTGGGCAGGGCCATGCCGATGCCGAGGCCGGGGAAGGAGCCGGAGTTGGTTTTGACGTCGGCGCGGCGCGTCATCAGCGCATAGATCTGATCGACGAGCTGGCGGAATTCGGGATCGAGGCGATTGCGGGGATGCTGCAGCGTGACCCTGATTTCGGCGGCGATGCGGCCCGGGTTGGACGACAGCACCACGATGCGGTCGCACATCAGCACCGATTCCTCGATGTTGTGCGTGACCATCAGGATCGATTTGATCGGCATGCGGCCTTCGACCCAGAGATCGAGAAGGTCGGTGCGCAGCGTCTCGGCGGTGAGCACGTCGAGGGCGGAGAAAGGCTCGTCCATCAGCAGAATGCTCGGCGCCACCACCAGGGCGCGGGCGAAGCCGACGCGCTGGCGCATGCCGCCCGAGATTTCCTTCGGATAGGCGTTTTCGAAGCCGTCGAGGCCGATGATGTCGATGGCCTGCAGCGCGCGTTTGCGGGCCTCGGCTTCGGGGACGCCCTTGGCGCGAAGCCCGAGCTCCACATTGGCGAGCACGGTGAGCCAGGGAAACAGGGCAAAGCTCTGGAACACCATGGCTATGCCGTCGACCGGGCCAGCGACCGGCTCCCCGCGATAGATCACTTCGCCGTCGCTCGGCCGGTTGAGGCCCGAGACGATGCGCAGCAGGGTCGATTTTCCGCAGCCGGAGCGCCCGAGCAGCCCGACGATTTCGCCCTCGTTCAGCGTGAGCGAGATCTTGTCGAGAACGGTCGCGCCTTTATCTGCGCCGCGGACATAGGTCTGCGAGACATTGTCGATGGAGAGAAGGGGAGGGTTGCGCGAAGAATTGTCGATCATGCGAAAGCCTCACAAAAGCCGCAGACGGCGCTCGCCGATCGAGGCGAGCCGACGCCAGAACAGTCGGTTGATCAGAATGACGACGATGCTCATGGCGGCGACGCCGAGAACGATCTTGGGATAGTCGCCATCCGCGGTCGCCCGCGCGATATAGGCTCCGACCCCGTTGGCGGATACGGTGTCGTCGCCCCATTTCACATATTCCGCGACGATCGAGGCGTTCCACGAGCCTCCCGAGGCCGTGATGGCGCCGGTGATGTAATAGGGGAAGACCGCGGGCAGGATTACGTTCTTCCACCAGCTCCAGCCCTTGATGCCGAAATTTTGCGCCGCCTCGCGCAGATCGTTCGGGAAGGCGCTGGCGCCGGCGATGACATTGAAGAGAATATACCACTGGGTGCCGAACACGATGAGGACGGACAGCCAGATGTCGGGATTGAGGTGGAACCGCAATATGGCGATCACCGCGATCGGGAACAGCACATTGGCGGGAAAGGCCGCGAGGAACTGCGCGAAAGGCTGGGCTTTTTCGGCGATGCGCGGCCGCAGGCCGATCCAGACCCCGATCGGCAGCCATATGGCCGTCGCGATGGCGATCAGCGCCATCACGCGCAGCAGCGTGTAGAAGGTCAGGGTCGCGACGGTCTTCACCTCGTCCACGCCGACGCCCTGGCGGATGAAATTGACGATCATCGATACGCTGGCGAAAAGCGCGGCGCCGAGGATCGCATACCAGACGAGGTCGAGAACAAGCTCGATCCTGGGGTTGGGCGGGCCCTTGCGCCGCGCCGCGGCGGGCCGCCGCATTTTAAGCAGCGACGCGGCGTGCAGCAGCCTGGCGGGGCCGGTCATGATCCGCTGCATCCAGCGCGTCCTCAAGAAAAGATCGCGCACCCAGGAATCCGCCGTGGTCTGCGAGGCCGTCAGCTCGACCCGGAATTTGTCGGCGAAGGCGACGATCGGCCGGAACAGCAGCTGGTCGTAGGCGAGAATGATGAGCGCCACCGCCACCACCGCCGCCGCGACGCAGTCGATGCGCCTCTGGTCGATGGCGAGGGCGAGATAAGAGCCGACGCCGGGAAGGCGGACATTGACGTCGCCGACCGAGATCGCTTCGGACGCCACCACGAAGAACCAGCCGCCGGACATCGACATCATCATGTTCCAGATCAGGCCGGGCATTGCGAAGGGCGTCTCCAGCTGCCAGAACTTCTGCCAGGGCGTGAGGCGGAAATTGGCGGCGACTTCCTCGAGGTCGCGGGGCACGGTCCTCAGCGATTGGTAGAAGGAGAAGGCCATGTTCCAGGCCTGGCTGGTGAATATCGCGAATATGGCGGCGCATTCGGCGCCCAGCGTCGATCCGGGAAAGAGCTGGAGGAAAAAAGTGACCGTGAAGGAAAGAAAGCCGAGGATCGGCACCGACTGCAGCACGTCCAGCAGCGGAATCAAAACCATCTCCGCGCGCCGGCTTTTAGCGGCGAGCGTCGCATAGGTGAAAGTGAAGACCAGCGAGACGACGATCGCCGCGAACATGCGCAGCGTGGTGCGCAGCCCGTAATAGGGAAGTTTCCAGTAGTCGAGCGAGAGAGCGGCGGTTTCGGGAGCGCTCAGCGGCGAGGTCATGCCGCGCGAGCCGTAGCTCATGAGCACGAATACGCCCAGCACCAGAATGAGCGCCGCGGCGTCCCAGAGATTTGGCAGATTCGCGCGCCGGCCGCCGGCGAAAGCGATAAGAGGTTGCTGCGTCATGCGATCTTTTCGCTGGCTAGGCTGTTTCGGGCGGGCGCAGCCGGGCGCCGCGACGCCTTCCCCTTTGGAGATGCGTCGCGCCGTCGGCGTCGTTCAGGTTTTGAATGCGCGGAGACTTTCCCGGCCGCAGGCCGGGTCGTCCAGGCTGGCTCTCTACCATTGCGTCAGCACATGGCCAATAGATGTGACAGACGGATGTCAATATCCCGAACCGGCCCTCGGCTGGGGGCCGGCGCGACCCGATAATGAAATAGCTGAAGCGCGTTCTGGTCGCGAAAGTCTCTCGATTCCTGAGGAAATGCGCTCGAGTCGAACGCGTGGTGGAGCGGCTCAGCGCGCTTTTTTCATTCCCGTCTTTCCCGGCTGGGGAAGAGGCTCGTTTCTCCCGGTGGCGCCGACGGGGGTGAAATCGACTCCCGCCCGCACCAGCCGGGTGAGGCGGCGGTCGATGTCGTCGACGCGGGAGGTCAAGGCCGCTGCGGCCTTCTCGAGCGTCTGGGTCGCCTCCTGGCCGGCGTTCTGCGAGGCCTCCAGCGCTTTGAGCCTTTCCGTCGCTCTCTGGTTTTCGACGAGATGGCGCATTTGTTCGATCTGGGCGCGGAGGGCTCGCAGCTCTTCGGTGAGGCTCGCGGCGTCTTCGCCGCCGCCGGCGCGGACGGATCTGGCGGCGTCCGGTCGCGTTCCCGCCTCGATCGCCGGCCTCACGCCCGTGCGCTCGCCGAACGAGAGCCCCACCCCGCAGCCAGCGACGATCGAGGCCGCCAGCGCGATCCAGAACTGCCTGCGCAGGCCGGAGCCGCTGTGGGATTCATCGGCGGCTTCCTCGATGCGCGACCGCATCTCTCCATAAACCTTGCCGCCGCTACGGGGCGGTAGCGAAAGGTCGTTGTCGGCCATCGAATTCTCTCCCTCGGACGCCTGCGCGTTTGCGACGATCCTCGGTTTCCGCGGTTAATGGGCGGTTAAGGTTGATAATTTGCGACAATTCCCGCGCGCGAGCCTCGATCTCGATTGACGCTGCCGCGCAATCGTGTATCGGGTCAGCCAAGAGCGGCTAACGGATAAAAAAATCATGTGCTGGAGTGGGGAAGCATCGACTGTACTCGCGGCGACAGGCATCGCGGGGGCCGCTTATTCGGCGTTGAAGCGCGATCCGGAGCCTTTGGCTCTCTGGGTGTGCCTGCTCTACTTCGCCAGCATGGAAGCGTTGCAGGCGGTAAGCTATCGGGTTCTCGATCAATGCGACTCGCCGCTAAACCAGATGATGACCCTGTTCGGTTATCTCCATATCGCCTTCCAGCCTTTCTTCATTAATTCCGTGGCGCTGTATTTCATGCCCAAGGAAGCCGCGCGCAAGGCGGCGCCATGGGCTTACGCCGCCTGTTTCGTCGGCTCGATCGCGATGCTGGTCCAGCTCTATCCCTTCTCCTGGGCGGGCCATTGCCAGATCGGGCGTCCGCTGTGCGGGGAATATCTCTGCACCGTTCACGGCGAATGGCATCTCGCCTGGCTCGTGCCCACCAACGGCATCGGCAACAGCATGGCGGACAACGCCTGGCTCGGCCGCGGCTTCCTTTCCTATCCGCTGACGGCCTTCGTGCTGCCCGCGCTGATCGGCAGCTGGCGCTTCACGTTGTTTTCCTATGTGGCGGGGCCGTTCGTGGCCGCGCTGACCACCAACAACATCAACGAATGGCCTGCGGTCTGGTGTCTTTTCAGCATCGGCCTCGTGCTGGCGATCATCAAGACGCCGCTGCGCCGCCATCTGCATGTGGGCGAGCCGTGGTGGGCCTATGTCGCCGGGCGTTGGGCTCAAAGAAAGGGCGCTTCTTCTTCGGGCGCCGCCGAAGTCGCAAAAAGCGCCGCCGAGGCGCCTCCTGCGGAGTGACGGCTTCGCGCAACATCGCGATCCAGAGCGTTTCAGGCGCTCTGGATCGCTCGACGCGAACCGATTTTTTCAGGCTTTCACCTGCACATATTCTCCGGGCGCATCGCAGACCGGCGCGAGCTTTCCCGAGCCGGGCTCGCGGGCGGGAACCTTCTTGGGCGCCTGTGATTTCATCCATTCCAGCCAGTCCGGCCACCATGAGCCCTTGGTCTCATGGGCCTTCTTCAGCCAGTCCTCATAGGCGCCGACGGGCGGGCCGCCTATCCAATATTGATATTTGCGCTTGTCGGGCGGATTGATGATCCCCGCGATGTGACCCGCGCCGCCGAGCACGAATTTCACCGGGCCGCCAAAATATTGCGCACCGATGAAGACCGACCGGGCCGGCGCGATATGGTCCTCCCTGGCGGCGATCTCATAGATCGGAACGGTCACTTTCTTGAGGTTCAGCTTGACCCCGTCGATGACCATCTCCCCGCGGGTGAGGTTGTTTTCGAGATAGCAGTTGCGCAGGTAGAAGGAATGGTTGGCGCGCGGTATGCGCGTGCTGTCCGCGTTCCAGGCCAGAAGGTCGAAAGCGGAGGGGGATTCCCCTTTCAGATAATTGTTGACGACATAGTTCCAGACCAGCTCGTTCGGCCGCAACATGTTGAAAGTGTTGGCCATCTTGACGCCTTCGAGATAGCCGGTCTTGGCCATCGTCTCCTCCAGGGCGGCAAGCTTCGCCTCGTCGACGAAAATCTGCATGTCGCCGGCTTCGGAGAAGTCGACCTGGGTGGCGAAGAAGGTCGCGCTGTCGATGCGCTTGTCGCGCTTGGCCGCCATATAGGCGAGTGTCGAGGCGAGCAGCGTGCCGCCGACGCAATAGCCTGCGGCCGCGATGCGTTTTTCCCCCGTCGCCTGCTCGATGGCGTCGAGCGCGGTCAGTATCCCCATATGCATGTAGTCTTCGAAGCCGAGGTCGGCTTTGCTCACGTCCGGATTGACCCAGGAGATGATGAAGACCGTCAGCCCCTGCGCCGCCGCCCAGCGCACGAAGCTTTTCTCGCGATTGAGGTCCATCACATAATATTTATTGATCCAGGGCGGCACGATCAGCAGCGGCCGGGCGTAGACCTCGGGAGTGGTCGGAGCATATTGAATGAGCTCCATGACCTCGTTGCGGAAAATCACCTTGCCGGGCGTCGTCGCCATTTCGACGCCGAGGCGGAACTTGCTCTGGTCGGTCTGGCGGATTTTCAGCGTGCCGCCGCCGGCCGAAAGATCTTCGGCGAGCATTTCCATTCCGCGGACCAGATTTCCGCCGCGCGCGGCCAGGGTGGCCCGCAGCAGCTCGGGATTGGTGGCGACGAAATTGGACGGCGACAAGGCGCTGGAGATCAGCCTCGTATAGAAGGCCGCTTTGGAGCGGGTCTGGGAATCGAGGCCCTCGCTATGCTCCACCATGTCGTTCGCCCATTGCGTGGTGAGCAAATAAGACTGGCGCAGGCAATCGAAGAACGGATTATTGGTCCAGTCCGCCGAGGCGAAGCGCTTGTCGGAGGGATCGGGCGGCACCACCGGAGGCCTGTCCTCCCCGGCGAAGCGCCGCAGCGTCTGGCTCCAGATGTCGTTGAGCCCGCTCAGCAAGGCCGCCTGCGCCTTGGCGGTGCGCTCCGGCTGCAGCATCCAGTATTCCGCAACTGAGCCGAGCGTCCTTGTGGCGTCCGCGATTTCCAGCGCCAGTTCGCTGCGGGTTTCGTTGAGGTCGGGCGCGCTCATCGCCGCGGCCAGAACGCGGCGTCCCTGATCGACGAGCTTGGCGAGGTTTTCCGCTGCGGCGTCGAATTCTCCCGTCGGGGCGTGAGGGGCGTGGTTCTCGCGGGGCTCGCGATCGGCGTCGGGGTTCGGCGCGGCGCCGATCGCTTGGGGAGGCCCGGCGTCCGGGGTGCGAGGAGGCTCGGCGGCTTGCGCCGGAGCCGCCTTGGCTCTGGGCGTTTTGGCCTTTTTCGCCGGGGCGCGGCGAACCCGGGGCGCGGGTTCGGGCGTCGTCGCCTCCGGGGCTTCGGGCGGCAATTCGATCGGCGGGGCGAAAGGCGCGACGGCGGAGACGGATTCCTTGAGCGCCGTGCGAGAACGCAGCCTCGCCGCGGCCGGAGCTTTGGCGCTCTCTTCCTTAACGGCTGTCTTTTTGATTTTGTTGCTCCAGGAAACAGTTTGCGCGACGCTTTTCGCCGGCTTATTGACCGGTCCAGGCTCCCTGCCTGGTTCGTGATCGGCGGCCATGCTCATTCCTGTCCATCGATCCTGACACGCGGCCGGTGGCCAAGCGGTCCGGATTCTGTTATCTCAACACTATGCCCCTAGCGACGCACGCCGTCACTGATCAATCAATTGTGCGGATGCGAATGCGCTCCGGTTCCGACCCAGCATTTAGTGCCCTACGCACGCTAACGCAATGTGACATAAGCGGCGCGGGCGCGTCCAGGTTATTTTGCACTGCAGCAAAATTGGGCCTCGCCTGGGCTTTTCTGTGGTTTGGCGGGCAAGCTCTGGCGCAGGAGTCGCCGCAGAGCGGCGGCGAAGCGGTGGGCAGGGCGCTGGACGCCCTTCATCTTCGCGCCGAACCCGCCCCGTCGGCCGATTTCGTCGAGAAGGCGCGGCCCGATTCGTCCTCGCTCGACTACAAGCCGCTGGCTCCGACCGACAAATCCTCAAACAAGAAATCCGCGGCCGAGCTGGACGCGCTGGGAGCGGACCTCGAAAAGGCTTTGGAGCGGAACCGGAAGGCCGCGGCCCGCGTCAAGACGCCGGATTCGCCCGCCGCGCGCCCTTCGCCCAAAAAAAATCGCGACTAGCGCGCAAACACGACGACGGCGCGCCCGCGGCCGGGGGAATTTCGGGTTTTCCTCCCGGGGCAAAAATGCTCTAGAGTCGTTCCGATTCAGATTGAACCGGAAAGACGCCGGCTTTCCCTGTTCGATCGTGTTTTCTTGACGCGAGCTTTATCCACGTCGCTCGAAAACACACTGGAGCGTTTCCAGCCGAAAGCGGACGCCGGTTCGGCGTGGGAAATGCGTTGAAACAAAAGCTTGGAGGGCGTTCATGTTTCCCTGAAACATGAACGCGCTCTGGAACGCCAACTTGGTTCTCAACCCTCAGCGGACTTCGTTAATGTCGGATTTCTATCGCATCAAGCGCCTTCCTCCTTATGTCTTCGAGCAGGTCAACCGGCTCAAGGCGAAAGCGCGCGCGGGCGGCGCCGACATCATCGATCTCGGCATGGGCAATCCGGACCTGCCGGCGCCCAAGCATGTGATCGAAAAACTGGTCGAGACCGCGGGACGGCCGCGCACCGACAGATATTCCGCCTCCAAGGGCATCGCCGGCCTGCGGCGCGCGCAGGCGGGATACTACCGGCGCCGCTTCGGCGTCGAACTCGATCCCGACACGCAGGTCGTCGCGACGCTGGGCTCGAAAGAGGGCTTCGCCAATATGGCGCAGGCGATCACGGCCCCCGGCGACGTCGTGCTGGTGCCCAATCCTTCCTATCCCATCCACGCTTTCGGATTCCTGATGGCGGGCGGCGTGATCCGTTCGGTCCCGGCCGATCCCACCCCGCAATATTTCGAGGCGCTCGAGCGCGCGGTCAAACATTCGATCCCCAAGCCCATCGCGGTGGTCGCGTGCTATCCCGCAAATCCCACGGCCACGGTGGCGTCGCTCGATTTCTACAAGGATCTGGTGGCCTTCGCGAAAAAGCACGAGATTTTCGTGCTGTCCGATCTCGCCTACGCCGAGGTCTATTTCGACGACGACCCGCCGCCCTCGGTGTTGCAGGTTCCCGGCGCCTTCGACGTCACCGTGGAATTCACCTCCATGTCCAAGACCTATTCCATGGCGGGCTGGCGCATGGGCTTCGCCGTCGGCAACGAACGGCTTTGCGCGGCGCTGGCGCGGGTGAAGAGCTATCTCGATTACGGCGCCTTCACGCCGATACAGGTGGCCGCGGCTGCAGCCCTCAACGGCCCCGACGACTGCATCAAGGAGATGCGCTCAATCTACAAGAAGCGCCGCGACGTGATGGTCGAGAGCTTTGCGCAGGCGGGGTGGAACATCCCGTCGCCCACCGCGTCGATGTTCGCCTGGGCCCCGGTGCCGGAGCGCTTCGCCGGACTGAGCAGTCTCGAATTTTCCAGCCTGCTGATCGAAAAGGCCGACGTGGCGGTGGCGCCCGGCGTCGGCTTTGGCGAGCATGGCGAAGGTTTTCTGAGACTGGCGCTGGTCGAGAACGAACAGCGCATTCGTCAGGCGGCGCGTAATCTGCGGCGCTTCTTCGATTCCGCCGACCACAGATTGCACAATGTGGCGCCGAGAGTCGCGCGGGGGTGAGAATCCCATAGGGGCGCTCTCGCCCGGACGGATTCGTCCGGGCGTCGAAGCCCTGCGTCGCGCCGGCGTGATTTTCACCTCCAGCCTTTCAACGGAGCGCGGCGGCTATTATCTCCGGCGCCGGCGCAGCCGTACCGGCATGAGGATTCGGCGCCAGAGCCGACCGGGCCGGATCTTCGGCGTTTCGGCGCAACGCCTTGATGTCCCGTTTCGGCGACGCCCCAAAGAGGCGGTTGTAGTCCCGGCTGAAATGCGATGGACTTTCATAACCGACATGGAACGCCGCCTCCGCGGCGTCCCGGCGTTCGTTCAGCATCAACCGGCGCGCTTCATTGAGCCGCAGCCACTTCTGGTATTGCAAGGGGCTCATGGCCGTAAGTTGCCGAAAGTGGTGGTGGAAGGTCGACGGGCTCATCAGGGCGCGGGCGGCCAGATCCTCGACCCGGAAGGGCGAGGCGTAATTCATCTTCAGCCAGTCGATGGCCCGCGCGATCCGATGGCTTTGGCTGCCGACCGAGGCGATTTGCCATAGACGCGCCGCCTGATCGCTCATCAGCAGGCGGTAATGGATTTCTCTCTGGATGAGCGGCGCAATTACCGGAATGGCGGCGGGTTCGTCGAGCAAATCCACCAGACGCTTGATCGGCCCCAAAATGGCGGGGGTGAGCGTGCCGATCACCAGCCCTCTGCCGCTCGGCGGATCCTGCGGCGGCGGCAGGCCGCCTTGCGCGATCAACTCCGCCACGATGCGCAGATCAAGCGTCAGGGCCAGCCCCAGACAAGGGCTCTCCCGGCTGGCTGCGATCGTTTCCGAATTGGCGGGGATATCGAGCGATGTGATCAGAAAGCGCTCGGTGTCGTAAGGAAACGCTTCGCCTCCGACAAAAATCTGCTTTTTCCCCTGAGAGACGAGCACGACGCTGGGCTCGATCAGGCAGACTGCGGGCGGAACCGGCGCTTCGCGGCGAAAGAAGCCGAGGTTGCGGATCGCGGTCGAACAATCCGAGACCCCTCGGGTCCAGCGATCGATAACCCGGGCCAGCATCTCATGCAGCGCGGCGATGTCCTCGTTCGGCATGTCGCCCTCCTCGGTCCGGCGGAGAGTAATATGGACGCCGCCAATTTTTCCATAAAAGAACAGCGCGTCGGAGGATCGGGCAAGAAATCGGGCGGGACGTTATACCGCCCGCAGGCCCAATGTTTTTAAAGGATAAGTCGCATGGACTTTACGGCCGGGGATCGCGGCGATCCCGAGAGAGCGGCGTCGGCAATCCTGGGGGCGAGCACGTGGAAAATTTTACATTCTTCAATCCGACCAAAATCGAATTCGGCCTCGGCAAGGAGCAAACGATTGGTCGGCATCTTTCCGAGCATGGCGTCAAGAAGGTTCTGCTCTGCTACGGCAGCGAGCGGATCAAGCGCGAAGGCCTTTTCGACGTCGTCGCGCGGAGCCTCGCGGAAAAGGGCGTCGCTTGGGTCGAACTTGGCGGCATCGTCAGCAATCCTGTGATTTCCAAGGTGCGGGAAGCCGTCTCGCTGGGACGCGCCCATCAGGTCGACGCCATATTGAGCGTCGGCG
The DNA here is from genome assembly GCF_004802635.2 of Methylocystis heyeri. NCBI lineage: Bacteria > Pseudomonadati > Pseudomonadota > Alphaproteobacteria > Hyphomicrobiales > Methylocystaceae > Methylocystis > Methylocystis heyeri. The sequence goes on along the minus strand of NZ_CP046052.1, from coordinate 3,311,129 downwards.
GCGGCTCGGTCCTCGACAGCGCCAAGGCGATCGCCGCCGGCCTTCGCTATGACGGCGACGTCTGGGATCTTTTTGTCGGGAAAGCGGGCATCGAGTCGGCGCTACCTTTGTTCGCCATCCTGACTTTGGCTGCGACCGGCAGCGAGATGAACGCGGCGGCCGTGGTCACAAATGAAGAGACCAGGGAAAAATTCTTCATCATGTCTCCGGCGCTGTTTCCCGTGGCGTCCATCGTCAACCCCACGCTGATGCGGAGCGTTTCGCGGGAATATCTGGTTTATTCGGCTTCGGACGTCATCGCTCATTTGATCGAGGGCTATTTCACGGCGGCGGAGCATCCGAAGTTGCAATCCCGGCTCGTGGAAGCTCTCATCAACACGGTGATCGAGACCACCGAGGCGCTATTGGTCGATCCCGAGGACGACGACGCCCGCGGCCAGTTCGCCTGGGCGGCGACGCTGGCTCTGAACGGCCTCACCTCGGCCGGCGTTTCGGGCTCCAGTTGGCCCAACCACGCCATCGAGCATGCGATCTCCGCCCTTTTCAACGTGCCCCACGGCGCCGGTCTTTCCGTGGTGATGCCGGCATGGATGAAATGGAGCCTGAGCCGCAATCCGGCGCAGTTCAAGCGATTTGCCGCGACCGTGTTCGGGGTCGACACCGCCGAGCAGGGCGTCGCCGCTCTGGAAGCCTGGTTCGACAAGATCGGCACGCCGACGCGCCTTTCGCAGTTGGGCCTTGGGGAAACGCAAATCCCGGCCATCGTCGAAAATGCGCTGGGCAATGTCGGCGCCTTTGGAATCGCCGATGTCTATACTCGGGAAACGATCGCCGACATCCTGACCAACGCGTTGTAATCGCCTCATTCAGGATTGCCGCCGGAGGAGACGGAAGCTTCGCTCCCGGCGGCGATTTACCAGGAAATTCGGCCTCTGCGACCATTTTTCTCTTTGGGGGCGAATTGCGCCGGGCGCGGTTGGAGTTTGTCTTCGCCGCTTGCCGATTATGAACCGCGCCGGTATCGTTTTCGCTGTGGCGGGCGGCTCGCTCGCCCTGTTACGCCTTCGCCACGAACGAGCGATAGGCTGCTTCTTTATAAAGTCCTTATACGGTATCGCGCGTTCCCTATAGAAACCTGATGCGGACGAGTTCATTTTCCGGCCCGAAACTCAAGGGGGATCGCAAATGCTCGACCTCGCCTATCTCGGCCTCGGCCTGGCGCTTTTTATCGTCGTCGCCGCTTATGCGCGCGGCCTGACGCGTCTTTGACGGGAGAGTTCCATGCTGGAGCCGCTTATCGGTCTCGTCGTCGCGGCGCTGCTTTGCGCCTATCTTCTCTACACTCTGCTTCGTCCTGAAGAATTCTAGCGCTCCCACATTCGAACGGAATCGTTCGAGCGCGAGAGACATATGGAATTCGAGCGGCCTCTCACGTCGCCTGAAAGCGCGTCAGCGGGCTCCTCAGGGTGAGGGGATCGGGTGTGTCGAGAGAGCCGCTCTCGAGCCGATCAATCACATCATTACATACAGCGCATTGCCGTCGCGCGAAAACTTTTGCGGCTATGCGCTCTAATCGCGGTCCAATCGCGGGAGCGTTTCATGTCACTGGCAGGCTTTATCCAGATAGCCGTCACCTTGTTGCTCGTCTTCGCGGCCGCGGCGCCGCTCGGCGGATATATTCGCCGCGTCATGGAAGGCGAGCGGACGCCCTTGTCCGCCCTCGGCGCGCCGGTCGAGCGCGCCTTCTATCGGCTCGCCGGCGTCGACGCCGGACGGGAGCAGGGCTGGCTCGCCTACGCCATGTCGATGCTGGCGTTCAGCGTCGCGGGTTTTCTCTCCCTTTACGCGTTGCAGCGGCTGCAGAATTTTCTGCCGCTCAACCCGCGCGGATTCGACGGCGTGGCGCCGGACCTTTCCTTCAACACGTCGCTGAGCTTCATCACCAACACCAACTGGCAGAACTACAGCGGCGAGACGACCATGAGTCATCTCACGCAGATGCTCGGCCTCACAGTGCATAATTTCGTGTCCGCGGCGACGGGCCTTGCGGTGGCCTTCGCGCTGATCCGCGCTTTTTCGCGCGCGGAATCGAAGACGCTGGGGAATTTCTGGGTCGATATGACCCGGGCGACGCTCTATCTCCTGCTGCCGATGGCGATCGTCTTTTCGCTGGTTCTCGTCGCGCTCGGCGTTCCGCAAACCTTGCAGGGCGCCCTCGAGGCGACGACGCTCGAAGGCGCAAAGCAGGTCATTTCCATTGGTCCCGTCGCCAGCCAGGAAGCCATCAAGGAGCTCGGCACCAACGGCGGCGGCTTCTTCAACGCCAACGCCGCGCATCCTTTCGAGAACCCCAACGCCTGGACCAATCTCCTGGAAATATGGGCGCTGCTGGTCATTCCTTTCGCGACCGTCTTCGCCTTCGGGCGCGCTGTGCTCGATCCGCGCCAGGGCCGGGCCATCGTCATCGCAATGTCGATCGTTCTGATAGCGGGCGTTGCGGTCGCCTATTGGGCGGAGGCCGCTGGCAACCCCCTGCTTTCGGAAATGGGCGTCGACGCCGCACCCGGCAATATGGAAGGCAAGGAGGTGCGTTTCGGCGTGGCCATGAGCGCGCTCTACGCAACGGCGACGACGGGCACCAGCACCGGCTCGGTGAACGCGATGCATGATTCCTTCACGCCCCTCGGCGGACTGGTTCCGCTCTTCAACATGCTGCTCGGCTGCATCTCGCCCGGCGGCGTCGGAGCGGGGCTCTATGGCTTCCTCATTCTCGCGGTCATCGCCGTCTTCGTCGCGGGGCTGATGGTCGGGCGCACGCCGGAATATCTCGGCAAGAAGATCGAGGTGCGCGAGATGAAGCTCGCCATGCTCGCAATATTGATCTACCCGGCGACGGTCCTCGGCTTTACGGCGGCTTCGGTCATGCTGAAGCTCGTGACCGACAATTATCTCGGCAATTCGGGACCCCACGGATTGTCGGAGGTGATCTACGCCTTCGCCTCCACCACCGCGAACAACGGTTCGGCTTTCGCGGGCCTCAACGGCAACAACCAGTGGTTCAACGCGACGCTGGGAATCGCCATGTTCGTCGGCCGCTTCGCCTATATCGCGCCCGTGCTCGCGCTCGCCGGCTCCTTCGCCGCAAAGAAGAAGATCGCGGCGTCGAGCGGCACTTTCCCCACCCACGGTCCTCTCTTTGTCGGACTGCTGCTGGGGGTGATCGTCGTGCTCTACCTGCTGCAATATTTCCCGGCGCTCGCGCTCGGGCCGATCGTCGAACATTTCCTGCTGCAGGCCGGAAAGAGCTTTTAAGGAGCTGGTAGAATGTCCAGGAAATCCACCGCCGCCGGCCTGCTCGATTGGCCGATCGTCAGAGGCGCCGCCAGGGACGCTTTCGTCAAGCTGGATCCGCGGAAGCTCGCCAAAAACCCGGTGATTTTCGTCACCGAGATGGTCTCTGTCGTCGTCACCGTTTTTTTCGTTCGCGATCTTCTCGCCAATACGGGAACGGCCGGCTTCACCGGCCAGATCACGGCGTGGCTCTGGTTCACCGTGCTTTTCGCCAATTTCGCCGAGGCGGTGGCGGAGGGACGCGGCAAGGCGCAGGCCGACTCGCTGCGGCGCACCCGCACCGAGACGCACGCCAAGCGCCTCATCGACCCCGCCGGCAAAAGCGGTATGAAAGATGTCGTTCAGGGGGTCTCGGCGCTCGATCTCAAGCTCGGCGACGTGGTGCTGGTCGAAGCCGGGGATGTGATCCCTTGCGACGGCGAAATCATCGAGGGCGTCGCTTCGGTAAATGAATCGGCCATCACCGGCGAATCCGCGCCAGTCATTCGCGAGGCCGGCGGCGACCGTTCGGCCGTGACCGGCGGCACCACCGTGCTTTCCGACTGGATCAAGGTCAAGGTGACGGCCGAGCCCGGATCCACTTTCATCGATCGCATGATCGCGCTGGTCGAAGGCGCGCAGCGGCAAAAGACGCCGAATGAATTGGCGCTGTCCATCCTTCTCTCGGGGCTCACGATCATCTTTCTGATCGTCTGCGTGACGCTGTGGCCGCTCGCCGCCTATTCGGGAACGACGCTCTCGGTCAGCGTCCTCATCGCTTTGCTGGTCTGCCTCATTCCGACGACGATCGGCGGCCTTCTTTCCGCGATCGGCATCGCCGGAATGGATCGGCTTATCCGCTTCAACGTCATCGCGACTTCGGGCCGCGCCGTGGAGGCAGCCGGCGACGTCGATACGCTGCTGCTCGACAAGACCGGCACGATCACTTTCGGCAATCGCATGGCGGATGAATTCATCCCCGTGGGCGCGGCGACCGAACGCGAGCTCGCAGAGGCGGTTCTGCTGGCGTCCCTCGCCGACGAAACGCCGGAAGGCCGCTCGATCGTCGCTCTGGCGCAGTCCCGCTATGATGTGCGCGCGCCATTTTCTGTCGAAGCGCCCGAGCCGGCGCTCGAAGGAGCGGGCGCCGCGTCCGATCCGGACCCGTGCGCCGAAATGACGGTGGTGCCTTTTTCGGCCCAGACGCGCATATCCGGCGTCAATATCGCCGGCCGCGCGCTGCGCAAGGGCGCGGTGGACGCCATCCTCGCCCAGATCGCGGAAACAAAGATCCCGGACGGCTTCCACAAAACCGTCGAGCGGATTTCCCGGGCGGGCGGCACGCCGCTCGCCGTCTCCGACAACGGCCGTCTGCTCGGCGTCGTCTATCTCAAGGACATCGTGAAGCCCGGCATCAAAGAGCGTTTCGCCGCCCTGCGCGCCATGGGCATCAAGACGGTGATGGTGACGGGCGACAATCCGACCACGGCCGCCGCCATAGCTGGAGAAGCCGGCGTCGACGATTTCATCGCCCAGGCGACGCCGGAGGACAAGCTCGCCTATATCCGCAAGGAGCAGCAGGGCGGGCGGCTGATCGCCATGTGCGGAGACGGCTCCAACGACGCTCCGGCCCTGGCCCAGGCGGATGTCGGCGTCGCCATGCAGACCGGAACCCAGGCGGCGCGCGAAGCCGGCAATATGGTCGATCTCGATTCCGATCCGACCAAGCTCATCGAGGTCGTCGCCATCGGCAAGCAGCTGCTGATGACCCGCGGCGCCTTGACGACCTTCTCGATCGCCAACGACGTCGCGAAGTATTTCGCGATCATTCCCGCACTGTTCGTCGCCGCCTATCCCGAACTCGAGGCGATGAACGTGATGCGGCTGGCGTCGTCCCAATCGGCGATCCTGTCGGCGGTGATCTTCAACGCCCTCATCATCGTCGCCCTCATCCCGCTGGCGCTGCGCGGGGTGGAATACAGGCCGGTGGGCGCGGCCGCGCTGCTGCGGCGCAATCTTCTCATTTACGGGGCAGGCGGGCTGATCGCGCCTTTCGTCGGCATCAAGCTCATCGACCTCGTCGTTCAAGCGCTTCGCTTGGCCTAAAAGGAGTTACCGGCATGTTGAGCCAAATTCGTCCGGCTTTCGTCCTGCTGTTCCTGCTCACTCTCGTGACGGGCCTCGCCTATCCGCTGGCGATCACAGGCGTGGCGCAGATCGCTTTTTCCGCCCAGGCCAATGGGAGCGCCGTCGAGAGAGGCGGCGTCGTGGTGGGCTCGGCGCTGATCGGCCAGAATTTCGTGGGCGACGGGTATTTCCACGCCAGGCCTTCCGCGACCAGCGCCCCGGACCCCGCCAATCCCGACAAGAGCGTGGACGCGCCCTATAACGCCGCCGCTTCGTCCGGCTCCAATCTCGGACCGACGTCGAAGAAACTGATCGAACGGGTCAACGCCACGATAGAATCCGAATTCGCCGCGGGGCGCATCGATGTGGTGGCCGCCGACGCTGCGACGACTTCGGGCTCGGGCCTAGATCCGCATATTTCTCCCCAATATGCGCTGGCGCAGGTCGCCGGCGTCGCCAGGGCGCGCAAGCTGAATGAGGCGCGGGTGCGGGCGCTGGTCGAGGAGCATGTCGAGGGACGGGCTCTTGGTCTCTTCGGCGAGCCGCGGGTAAATGTGCTAATGCTCAATCTGGCGCTGGACGCGCTGCAATAGCGAGAGGAAAGCACAGGTTTCGTCTTGCCGCCGCCATTGAACCGAAATTTCGACCGCCGTCCCGATCCGGACGCATTGCTCGCCGCCGCGGGCTCAGAAACCCGCGGCAGGCTGCGCATTTTCCTCGGCGCTGCGCCCGGCGTCGGCAAGACCTATGCGATGCTGGAGCGCGCCCGGGCCGTCAGCGCGGACGGCGCGGATGTGGTTGTCGGTCTCGTCGAGACGCATGGCCGCCAGGAGACGCAGGCGCTGCTGGAGGGGCTCGAGATCCTGCCCCGGCGCGAGGCGCATTACCGCGGCCATGTCATAGAGGAGTTCGACATCGACGCGGCGCTGGAGCGCAGGCCCAAGCTGATCGTCGTCGACGAACTCGCTCACACCAACGCGCCCGACAGCCGCCACCCCAAGCGCTGGCAGGACATCGAGGAACTGCTGGAGGCCGGCGTCGACGTCTGGACCGCGCTCAATATCCAGCATCTCGAAAGCCTCGCCGACGTCGTGGCGCGCATAACGGGCGTAAAGGTCCGCGAGACCGTGCCGGACCGCGTGTTGAGTTCGGCTTCGGATGTAATTCTCGTCGATGTCACGCCCGACGAGCTGATTCAGCGCCTGCACGACGGCAAGGTCTATTTTCCACAGACCGCGCGGCTGGCTGCGACGAATTTCTTCACGCCGGGCAATCTGACCGCCTTGCGGGAGCTCGCCTTGCGCAGGACCGCGGAACGGGTCGACGATCAGGTCGTCGACTATCTGCGCCAGCACGCCATCGAGGGTCCCTGGCCCACGGCCGAGCGTCTGCTGGTCTGCGTCGGAGCGGACTTTTCCTCCGAGATCGTGGTGCGCGCGGCGGCGCGCCTCGCGAGCGGCCTCAACGCGGAATGGACCGCGGTTTTCGTCGAGCGGCCGGGAGAGGAAGAGGCCGACGCCGCGCGGGTCAAGCGCGTGGATGACGCCTTGCGTCTCGCCGAGCGGCTCGGCGCCTCGACCGAGCGGCTTTCTGCGCAGGATCTCGCAGGCGAACTGCTGCGCTTCGCGCGCCGGGAGAATTTCACCCAGATCGTGCTCGGCCGTTCGCGCGCCGGACGCTTCGCCGGCATGTTGCGGCCATCGCTGACTCAGGAGCTGGTGAGGCGCTCGCGCGACATCGCGGTTCACGTCGTGATGGACGAAGCGGTCCCGCCGGCGCCGGGCAAACCGGCGATCGCTTCTCCCGTGTCGCTCGCAGGGGGGATCGCGGCGGCTGCGGCGACGGTTGGCGTTGCGGTCGGTCTCGGCTTTGTGCTCGATCACTGGCTGCATTTGCCGAATCTGTCGATGATCTTTCTCGTCGCGGTCATTTTATGCGCGGTGCGTTTCGGTCTCTCCTCGGCGATCGCGGCGTCGTTTTTCTCTTTCCTCGCCTTCGATTTCTTCTTCGTCGAGCCGCTCTATAACTTTTCGATCTCGCAGCCGCAGGAATTCCTCGCCCTGCTGATGTTCCTGGTCGTCGCCGTGATCACGGGGCTTCTCGCCGGCCGCGCACGGGAACATTCGCTCCAGATGACGCAGCGGATCGACGCGGGACGGGCCTTGTTCGAATTCTCCCGAAAAGTTTCGGCGGCGGCGGCCTTGGAGGATGTCGCCTGGGTGGCGACCGCCCAGGCCCAGAAAGCCCTGGGCGCGCAATGCGTGGTTGCGCTCGCCCCGCAGGAGGGCGAGTTGCGCCTCGCCGCCGCCTGGCCTCCGCTGGATGCGCTGGAAGTCGGCGAAATGAGCGCCGCCCGCTGGGCTTTCGAAAAGGCGGAGGCTTCGGGCTGGCGAACGGGAACATTGCCCAATGTGCGTTTCCAGTTTCGCCCGCTGACCACCCCGCGCGGGGTGGTCGGGGTTTGCGGGGTTCATCCCAAAAATCCCGACGAGCCGCTGTCTCCGCAGGACGACAGGACCCTGTCTTCCATTCTCGATCAGACCGCGATCGCGGTCGACCGCGCCCAGCTCATCGACAAATCCATCCACGCCGCGGCTCTCGAAGAAAACGAAAAGCTGCGGACGACGCTGCTTTCGTCGCTTTCCCACGATCTGCGCACGCCGCTCGCCTCCATCACCGGGGCGGTGACGAGCCTGCGCGAACTCGGGGACAAAATGTCCGGGCCCGAGCGGCAGGATCTGCTGGCCTCGATCGAGGAGGAAGCGGGCAGACTTTCGCGCTTCGTCAAGAATCTTCTCGACATGTCGCGGATCGAAGCCGGAGCGCTCGAAGTCCGGCGCGACTGGGTGGAGGTTCCCGACGCCATTCGGGCGGCCGCCCAGCGCATTCGAAAAGTTTTCGCGGACGGCAAGATCACGATCAGCGTCGCGCCGGATCTTCCCTTCATCCGCGCCGATGCGAATCTCCTCGAGCAGGTGCTGTTCAACCTGCTGGACAACGCTCATAAATATGGCGGCGGCGGACCCGTGAGCATTCACGCGCGGCAGGAGGGCGGGGATGTCGTCGTGACCGTCACCGACGAAGGGCCCGGGGTGAAGCCCGGCGATCTCGAACGCATTTTCGAGAAATTCTACCGCGGTGGGCGTCCCGACGGGCGCAAGGCCGGGACGGGCCTCGGACTTTCGATCTGCCGCGGCCTCGTCGAGGCGATGGGCGGAACCATAACGGCGCAGAGTCCGGCGGCGCGCAGGCGCGGCGCGCGCATGGTGTTGCGCTTTCCGGCCGCTCAAACCAAAGGGAAGATAGGATGAGCGGAGAGAGAATTCTCGTCGTCGACGACGAAGCGGAGATTCTCCGGTGCCTGCGCCCCGCCCTCACCGCCTGCGGTTATGAGGTGCTGTCCGCGGAGAGCGGCAAGGAGGCGCTTCGCGCCATCGCAGCCCGCGCGCCCGACGTCGTTCTGCTGGATCTCGGCCTTCCCGACATGGACGGCAAGGAAGTGATCGCCCAGGCCGGCGCTTTCTCGAAGACCCCGATCCTCGTTCTCTCCGCCCGCGACCGCGAAGCGGAAAAGATCATGGCGCTCGACGCCGGGGCGGTCGATTATGTGGAAAAGCCCTTCGCGATCGGCGAACTGATGGCGCGGCTGCGCGCGGCGCTGAGGCACGCCTCGCGCGACGGCGTCAAGGTGGAGCGGATCGAGCGAGGCGATCTCGTGATCGATCTCGGGCGCAGGCTGGTCGCGCGCGCCGGGATGCCGATCAAGCTGACGCCGAAGGAATACGACCTCCTCGCGCATCTCGCGCGGGGCGAAGGGCGTCTCCTGACCCATCGGCAATTGCTGTCGGCGGTCTGGGGGCCTGCGCATGTCGACGATTCGCAGTATCTGCGCGTCTTCATCGGCCAGCTGCGCGCCAAGATCGAGGAGGATCCGGCCAATCCGAAGCTCATCCTCACCGAGCTCGGAGCGGGATATCGCTTTGCGGAGGCCGGGCTCTGAGCGACGCGCGCTTCAGATTGCTCTAAAAATCCCGCTTGCCCTGGGTCAGGGCGATCTTGCGCGCGTCGAGAACGATTTTCACGATCAATCCCGCGACCGTCACGCTGCCGAGAGCGATGACGACCTCGTCGAGCTTCGTCAGTCCGCTCGCGCCGCGCTCGTCTATGCCGAGGGCGATGGCGATGAAAGGCCACACCGCCAGCATCGCCCGAAACTCCGTGGTGCCGATGCCGATATAGGCCATTTGCCCGGGTACGCGCGCGGTCGCCCTGATATAGGTATAGCTCGAGTAGAGCAGGTAGCAGGCCAGCACCACCGCCGCCGAGGCCAGCGAAAAGAACGGCGAGAAGCCGAAAGCCAGAATGATGAGAAGCTGGGTGCCGAGATCGGCGCTATGGTCGAGCAGGCCCTGGCTGGGGCGCTCGAGATGGCGCGCCCGGGCCAAAGGGCCGTCGAGCGAGGTGCCGAGCCAGTTCAGGAAGACCCCGATCGGGATGAGAGGCGTCCAGGCGAAAGATTGCCGGCTCGCCAGCAGGGCGACGGCCGCGACGATCCCTCCGCCGACGCCGAGCCAGGTCAGATGCCGCGGCGAGACGGCGTCCGGAAGCCTCGCGACGATGGCCCGGATCGCCTTTTCCGCGGAGGACCCGAAGAAGCTCTGGAAATGCCCTTTGGGCGGTTGAGCCACCTTGCTGAGGATGTCCGCGAGGTTCATACGCCAAAATTCCACCGGGGGCCCGTGTCTGCGACAGACAATCTCACAACTCCGCACATTTTCACATAGCGAGCTCGACGAATAATGCTAAAGCCCGCGAACAGGGGTTTTGTGTCTGTTCGGCGCCGGGCCGGCTTATTCCCGCGTGGACAGAAACCGATCGCGCACCCTATAAAACCCTTGGGCGTTTGCGCTCGTCTTTTTCGGCTTCGGGCTCATGCTGCGACTGTTGATCCGCCTCGCGGGGGTTGTTTTTCTTGGCGCGGGCTTCGTCGCGCTCGTCGTCGACGGAGCGCGCTCCCTCGCCGGGGGCAATTTCTACATTATCACGCTGGCAAGCATGTTGCAGGGGGCAAATCCGTCGGCCAGAGCGGATATCGACTCTTCTCTCGGGTCGATCGCGTCCGGCGCGCTATTCTATCTGCTGGCGTGGATTCCGCTCAGCGTCGCTTTCTGCGTCGCCGGCGGCGCGCTTTTCGTGGCCAGCCACAAGGAACGGACCGAGGTCGGCCCACTGGCCGAATGAACCGGCGCTAGGGGAATCCGAAACATGGCGCTCTATCCTGGAATTTTCGGCGGAGCGGCCCCGACCCCGCTTCCCGATCGGACGACGCCGGTCTTTCATGGCGAGCGGCATTTTGTCACAGGCAGGCCGCTGGACCCGCCTTTTCCGCCCGGGATGCAGACAGTCCTGTTCGGCATGGGATGCTTTTGGGGCGCCGAGCGTAAATTCTGGCAGGCGGGGGAAGGCGTTCATGTCACGGCCGTCGGCTACGCCGGCGGAACCACGCGCAACCCGACCTATGCCGACGTCTGCACCGGAAGAACCGGACACGCCGAGGTCGTCCTGGTGGTCTACGATCCCCTCGTCATGCCCTTCGAGCGGCTTCTGAAGCTGTTCTGGGAGAGTCACGATCCCACCCAGGGGATGCGGCAGGGCAACGACGTCGGAACCCAGTATCGCTCGGCCGTCTTCGCCTCCTCTCCCGGCCAGCTTTCGGCCGCCGAGGCTTCTCGCGGCGCCTTTCAGGCGGCGCTGTCGGATCGCGGCTATGGCGCGATCACAACGGAGATCGGCCCCACGCCGCCATTTTATTACGCCGAGGAGGGACATCAGCAATATCTCGCCAAAAACCCCGACGGCTATTGCGGCCTGGGCGGGACCGGGGTCGCCTGTCCGGTGGGCCTTCGCGCCTGACCTGACGCAAGGGGACGCCCCGGCTGTTGCAAGCCATAGCCAAATCCCGCTATTCCACCTGAAACGACTGGCGATCGCCCGACTGCTGGAGACGCGCGGCGAATGGACAGACACCCGCAACTGCGGCCCCTTCTCTTGCGGGCAGGCCAGCGAGCATGAGCGAATCGAAAGACCTGGATCCGGCCGATTGGGAGGCGTTTCGCGCCGAGGCCCATGGCGCTCTGGACGCCATGATCGACCACATCCGCGATATTCGCGAGCGGCCGGTTTGGCGCGAAGCCAGCCCGGAGGCGAAAGCGCGCTTCCGGCGCGAGCTGCCTCTCGAGGGCAAAGGGCTAGCGCGCACGCTTCAGGACTTCGACCGCTACATCAAGCCCTACGCCATCGGAAACGCCCACCCCATGTTCATGGGCTGGGTGCAGGGGGCCGGCACGCCCGTCGGCATGGTGGCCGAAATGCTGGCCGCCGGGCTCGACTCCAATTGCGGCGGACGCAACCACATCGCGCTCGACGTCGAGCGCCAGATCGCCCTGTGGATGGCGCAGGCTTTCGGCTTTCCGCCCGAGGCCTCGGGGATTTTCGTCACCGGCGCCTCGATGGCCAACTTCCTCTCCCTGCTGGTCGCCCGCGAGCGGGCGGCGGGCGCGCGGAATGTCCGGCTCAACGGGCTGAACGCGCTCGATTCGGTGCTGGTCGCCTACGCCTCGCGCGAGGTGCATAATTGCGTGCGTCAGGCGATGGAGCTTTCGGGGCTCGGCGCCCGCCATCTGCGGCTGATCGCCTCCGATGAACGCCGCGCGATGCGCATAGCCGACCTCCAGCACGCCATCGCGGCCGACCGCGCCGCCGGGCTGACGCCCTTCATGGTCGTCGGCAGCGCCGGGACGGTCGACACCGGCGCGGTGGACGACCTCGACGCTGTCGCCGACGTCGCCCAGGAAGAAGACATCTGGTTTCACATCGACGGCGCCTTCGGCGCGCTGGCGGCCTTGTCGCCCAAGCTCAAGCCGCTGGTGAAAGGGCTGGAGCGGGCCGACAGCATCGCCTTCGATTTTCACAAATGGCTGCATGTTCCCTATGACGCCGGCTTCATCCTGGTGCGCGACCCGAAGCTTCACCGGCGCGCCTTCGCCGCGGACGCAGCCTATCTCTCGCGGGCGCCGCGAGGGCTCGCCGCCGGCGAAACCTGGCCCTGCGACCTCGGCCCCGACCTCTCCCGCAGTTTTCGGGCCCTCAAAACATGGTTCACAATCGAGAGCTATGGGGTCGAGCGGCTGGGGGCCTGTATAGAGCAGACCTGCCGCATGGCCCGCCGTCTCGAGGGGCTGATCCAGGCCTCGCCGAATTTCATCATGCGGGCGCCGGTGACGCTGAACATTGTTTGCTTCGGCGCAGCCGACGATCCGGACGGAAGCCTCGCCCGCGAGATCGTGATGGATCTGCACGAGAGCGGCGAGGCGGCGCCCTCGCTGACCATATTGGACGGCGTTCCGGCGATACGGGCCGCGATCATCAACCATCGCACCCATGAGGCCGACATCGACCGTTTCATGGAGCTGCTGGAGGCGATGCGGCGGCGGGCGCTGAGGGAGCCGCATCCAGAGCCGCTCGCCGAGGCGCCGAAGGGACCGGGGCGGACCCGATTGTCGCAGGATTAGGCGGGGCGACCGATCAGAACACCGGCTTGCAATCGCCGCTGTTGATGGTCCGGTCGACGCCTGCCACGGGCTGGTCTCCATAGGGCCGCGGGCTCACGACGCCGAAGCCGAAACTATAGCCGCCGCCCTCGGGAATCGGCGTCGCGACGACGAGGGCGCTGTATTCGCCGAGGTCGGTGGCGATCTTGAGCTTCACGAACATGGGCTTGTTCACGACGGCCGGGGATGTCTCGACGATCCTGATGGGCCAGCGCCTGGAGATGTTTTTGGCGTATTCTTCGCCGACGCTCGCCGTGTTGTCGGCGAAGTTGAAATTGAAGGCCTTGGAGCTCAGGCCGACCTTGCCGCCGGTTCCGGTGCTTTCTCCGCGTTTCGAGTCATAGCAGAAATCCCCGGCGCAACGGTCGTAGGCGCGCATTTCGCAGCTCAAATCCTTGACCACGCCGCCGAGCGGCGTCTGCGACTGCGCCAGCGCGGGGGAGACGATGGCTGCGCCGACGATGGCCAGCGCGCGGTTTGCGCCAAGCATAATGCGCCTTGTTGCTCGAATGCCGACAAGGAGAGCAACCGCTCAGGCCGCCGAAAGTTGCAGGGGCGCTCACTCACGGAGGCGAGGTCTTCAGCCCTTTTTGCCAGCGCTCGCTTTTTGATAGTCCTTGACGTCCGAAAACACGATCTTCGTGTTCCGCTCGGCGTCGTAGTTCAGCGAATAGGCCGATGGCGCCATGAAGACCGGATCGCCGTCGATGTCGTCGGCGATGGCCGAGCCATGCGACTCGATGAAGCTCTTCAGCACCGCCTTGTCCTCGCTGGAGATCCAGCGGCACAGCGTGAAGCGCGAGGTTTCATATTTGGTGTCGAGGCCATATTCGCTGGAAAGCCGCGTCGCCAGCACGTCGAGCTGCAGCGCGCCCACCATGCCGACGATGGCGCCGGAGCCGTCATGCGGGATGAAGAGCTGCACCACGCCTTCCTCGGCGAGCTGAGTCAAGGCTTCGCGCAGCTTCTTGGCCTTCATGGCGTCGCCGATCACGATGCGGCGTAGGATTTCCGGGGCGAAGCTCGGCACGCCGCGGAAGACGAGGTCTTCGCCCTCGGTCAGCGTGTCGCCGATGCGCAGCAGGCCATGATTGGGCAGGCCGACCACGTCGCCGGCGAAGGCTTCGTCGGCGATCGAGCGATCGCGGGCGAAGAAGAACTGCGGCGCGTTGAGCGCGGTGGTCTTGCCGGTGCGGACCAGCTTGGCTTTCATGCCGCGCTGGAGACGGCCCGAACAGATGCGCATGAAGGCGATGCGGTCCCTGTGGTTGGGGTCCATATTCGCCTGAATCTTGAAGACGAAGCCGGTCATTTTCGGCTCATTGGCCTCGACCAGCCGCTTGTCGGCCTGCTGGCCCCGCGGCGAGGGCGCATAGGCGGCCATGGCGTCGATGAGGTCGCGCACGCCGAAATTGCGCAGCGCGCTGCCGAAGAACACCGGGGTCAGATGGCCTTCGCGGAAGGCGGCAAGATCAAACGGTTTGCTGCCCTCCTCGGCCAGCATCGCCTCCTCGCGCCATTGGTCGGCCTCGAAGGGCGGCAGCAGCGCGGTCAGGGCGGGATCGTCCAGCCCCGAGACCTTCAGCTCCTCGTCGTCCTTGTCGAGCTTGCGGACGGATCTTGTCGCAAAGCAATAGGTGCCGGCGAAAGTCTTGCCCTTGCTGATCGGCCAGGTGATTGGGGTGGTGTCGAGCGCCAGGGTTTTTTCGATTTCGTCGAGCAGCTCGAAAGGATCGCGGCCCTCGCGGTCGAGCTTGTTGATGAAGGTGACGATGGGGATGTCGCGCAGGCGGCAGACCTCGAACAGCTTGCGCGTGCGCGCCTCGATGCCCTTGGCGGCGTCGATCACCATCACCGCGGCGTCCACCGCCGAGAGCGTGCGGTAGGTGTCTTCCGAGAAGTCCTCATGGCCCGGGGTGTCGAGCAGGTTGAAGACGCAGTCGCCATATTCGAAGGTCATCACCGAGGTGACGACCGAAATGCCGCGCTCGCGCTCGATGCTCATCCAGTCGGAGCGCGTCTGCTGGGCGTTGCGCTTGGCCTTCACCGCCCCGGCGAGCTGGATCGCGCCGCCGAACAACAGCAGCTTTTCCGTCAGCGTGGTCTTGCCGGCGTCGGGATGCGAGATGATCGCGAAGGTGCGGCGCCGGGCGATCGGATCGGCGAGTTTTGCGTTGGGGGCGGGGGCGTTCATGGCGCCGGTCATAAACCTTTCCGCGGTTTGAGGCGAGAGGCCAGGGGAATCGCAT
The DNA here is from genome assembly GCF_004802635.2 of Methylocystis heyeri. Classification (NCBI taxonomy): domain Bacteria; kingdom Pseudomonadati; phylum Pseudomonadota; class Alphaproteobacteria; order Hyphomicrobiales; family Methylocystaceae; genus Methylocystis; species Methylocystis heyeri. Next base: position 3,295,813 of record NZ_CP046052.1, on the reverse strand, counting down.
TTGACGAAATGAGGTAGCGCCGGGCTGTTGAATGGATTCTGTCATTGGTTCCGATTCGCGAGGAGCCGATGAGCCTGTTGATCACGATCTTGCGGGATGTTCCCGATCCGCGCAGCGGCAACGCCACGCGGCACGAGTTGCTGGATATTCTGATGATCGCGCTGACGGCGTCGATCTGCGGCTGCGAGGGCTGCGTCGAATTTGCCGACTTTGCCGAGGACCGGGAAGAGCTGTTTCGTGAAGTCCTGAGCCTCGAGAACGGCTTGCCGAGCCACGACACGTTTTCGCGTCTGTTCCGGCAGATCGACCCGGAGGCGCTGGCGGCCTGTTTCGGGCGCTTTCTGGAGGCGCTGGGCGAGGATGGCGCGGGCGTCGTCGCCATCGACGGCAAGACGCTGCGCCGCTCCTTCGACAAGGCCAAAGGCGCCTCGGCGCTGCATGTGGTGACGGCCTTCGCCGCCGATGCGAAGCTGGTCATCGGCCAGAAGGCGGTGGAGGACGGCGGCAACGAGATCACTGCGGCCCGGGCGCTCATCGATCTGCTCGACCTGACCGGCGCGCTGGTGACCGCCGACGCCATCCACTGCAACGCTCCGACGGCGCAGAAGGTGCTCGACCGCGGCGGCGACTGGCTGTTCGCCCTGAAGGCCAACCGCCCGGCGACACTGAAAGATGTGGAGACGTTTCTGGCCGACCCCGAAGCTTGCATCGCCGGGACATTCGAGACGACGGACGCCGATCATGGCCGGGTGGAGACGCGTCGCCACGCGGTCGTTCACGATGTCGGCTGGCTGTTTCCAAAGGGCGACAAGGATCGCCCGGCGATGCCGCAGCTTTCGACCATCGGGCGGATCGAGACAGAGGTCGAGCGCGACGGCAGGATCACGCGGTCCTGCCGCTACTATCTTTCTTCCGCAAAGCTGTCCGCCGAAGCCTTCGCCAAGGCGGTTCGCGCCCACTGGAGCATCGAGAACGGCGTCCACTGGGTGCTGGACGTGACCTTCGACGAGGACAGGGCCCGCAACCGCAAGGATCACGGCGCCGAAAATCTCGCGACCATCCGAAAGCTCGCCCTCAACGTCCTCAAGCGAGCAAGGCCGGAAATCTCCATCCGACGGAAGCGCAAGCGCTCCGGATGGTCCGACGCCTTCGCCAGATCCGTCCTCGGTCAAATGCGATAGCCCTGGGCGAGAGGCGCAGCGCCCTTTACATCGGGCGCGCGCATCCTTAGGTTCCGGCCATGTTCGCGCCGCGCCCCGGAGGGGATGCGGCCAACCGGAAAGCTTTAGGAAACCATGCGCGCCGAACCCCAAGCGCTTAAAGACGACATCGAGCGGTCCATGGGACTGCTGAGGAGGCATCTTTGACGTCGAACAATCGACGCGCCGCCTCGCGGAACTGAACGCCAAGGTCGAAGACCCCGATCTCTGGAACGACGCGGAGCAGGCGCAGAAAATCATGCGCGAACGCAACGAGCTCGAAGAAAGGCTCGGGGCTCTGCAAAAGCTCGACCGGGATGTCGACGACGCCGTGACCCTCGTCGAACTCGGCGAGATGGAGAACGACGCCGCGACCGAGAGCGAAGGCGTCGCCTCCCTGAAAGCCGTGCTCGCGGAAACGCACAGGCTGCAGATGGAGGCGCTGTTCTCGGGAGAGGCCGACGGCAACGACACTTATCTCGAAGTGCATTCGGGCGCCGGCGGCACCGAAAGCTGCGACTGGACGCGCATGCTGTTCCGCATGTACGCCCGCTGGGCCGAGCGCAAGAAGTTCAAGGTCGAGGTGATCGAAGAGACCGCCGGCGACGAAGCCGGGCTCAAATCGGCGACACTTCTCATCAAGGGCCACAACGCCCACGGCTGGGCCAAGACCGAATCGGGCGTGCACCGGCTCGTTCGCATCTCGCCTTTCGACTCCAACGCAAGGCGGCACACCAGCTTCGCCTCGGTCTGGGTCTATCCCGTCGTCGACGACAGGATCGAAATCGAGGTCAACGAAAGCGATTGCCGCATCGACACCTACCGCTCCTCCGGAGCGGGCGGACAGCACGTCAACACCACCGACTCCGCGATACGCATCACCCATATTCCTTCGGGAATCGTGGTGGCCTGCCAGGCCGAGCGCTCCCAGCACAAGAACCGGGCCACCGCCTGGAACATGCTGCGCGCGCGACTCTACGAGAAAGAACTGGAACGCCGCGAGGCCGAGGCCAATGCGGTCGCCGCCTCCAAGACCGAAATCGGCTGGGGCCACCAGATCCGCTCCTATGTGCTCCAGCCCTACCAGCTGGTGAAGGACCTGCGCACCGGCCATACCTCCGGCACGCCGGCGGAAGTGCTGGACGGCGAGCTCGATTCCTTCATGCAGGCGTCCCTCGCCCAAAGGGTTTATGGCGGCGGGCCGGAGAAGGTCGAGGATGTGGAATAGCCGGGGCTCCGGCGCGCCTTCGGGCAGCGCCTGGGTGCGGTGCGACATAAATATGAGAATGGGAGTTGTCAGGGCGTCCGCCCGAACATAGTATGACATTATGAACTCGGAGCCTTGCAACATCACGCTCGACGACAGCTCGGCCGAAACCCGCGGCGACCTCCCGCAGGCGTTGGCGGCGCGTCTCAACGCGGCGGGACTGCGGCCGACCCGGCAGCGCGTCGCGCTCGGAGAGCTGCTTTTCGGCAAGGGCGACCGGCATGTCACAGCCGAACGGCTGTTCGAGGAGGCGACCGCCGCGCAGATGCCGGTGTCGCTGGCCACCGTCTACAATACCCTGCACCAGTTCACCGCCGCCGGGCTGCTGCGCGAAATCGCGGTCGACGGAGCGCGGGTCTATTTCGACACCAACACCTCGGAACATCATCATTTTCTGTTCGAGGACGACGAAGAGCTCTACGATATTCCCGGCTCCAACATCGCAGTCGCCAATCTTCCGGCGCCGCCCGCCGGGCTGAAGGTCGCCCGGGTGGACGTGATCGTCCGGCTGCGGCGCGACGACGCCTGAATCGAGGCGTCGGGAACGCCTCTCAATTTCAATAATTTTGCGAAGTTTCCAATTGCCGGGCCCGAGGTCGCGGGCGGGCGCAGAACGCCGGATCAGTCGACCTTCTCGCCCGGATAGACGCCCCACAGGTTTTCCTGCTTCATATAGCCGTCGAAGCCCTGGCCCATGATGCGGCACCACTGCCCATCGCAGCGTTTGAGCATGCCGATGACGCCGGGCGCGAGCCTCGCCACCGGGGTCGTGTGATCGCTGGCGGTGAGCGTTTGCGGCTCTTTCTTCCAGGGCGCGACCAAAGCGGTGCGGCGGCCCGAGAGCAGCGAGTGCAGCACCCAGCCCTCCGTACCCTCGGAGTCCCTGATTTTGCGCCAGATTTCGAACTCCGCGGTGATTTCCACCGGCAATCCCGCGCGCTCGAAGAGCCACAGCGTGCGATGGTCCTTGCTGGGCCCCTCGTGCAGATTGACGCGGTCGGATTTCAGGCTGACGTAGCGCGGCAGCGGCAGTTTGCTGACCGGCCCCAGTTGGGCCTGCTGCGCAAGGGCGGGGCGCGACGGCGCAAACGGAGCGACGAGGCCCGCGCCGAGAATCAGAGTGGAGAGGAAGGCCCTGGCGGCGCCCGTTGCCTGCGCGAACATGTCGTCTGATCCTTATATGCAGCGCCGGCCGGCGTCCGGGCGCTCCGGCTGCATGCGCCGGCGTTGGTCGGGCGGTCTGTGGGACCGTCTTGTGGGCGTCGGCCGCCTTCCGCGAACAGGGCGAAAGCGGAGCGGCGTTCAAGCTCTTTCTTTTTCGCCCATCGCAGTTAAGGCAGGGTTGAGACGGTCCTGTCGGGCAGGGGCGCGACACCCCCGAAGCGCCGCCGCGGCCCGGAAAATTGGCGTATCGGAAACGCAGGTTTCCTGATACGAGAAGAAAGAAACTCATCTGGGAGACGGACGCGCAGATGGCGAAGAAGAAGCCGCTTGTAGTTGTGACACGTCGACTCCCCGAGGTCATCGAAACCCGCATGTGCGAGTTGTTCGACACCCGCCTCAACGTGACCGACCGGCCAGCGACCCATGAAGAACTCGCCGAGGCGATGCGCACGGCGGATGTGCTGGTTCCGACCATCACCGACCGCATCGATTCCGGTCTCATCGCGCAGGCCGGCGAGCAGATGAAGCTGATCGCCAATTTCGGCAATGGCGTCGATCACATCGACGTCGCTTCGGCGCTTCGCCGCTCGATCACGGTCACCAATACGCCAGGAGTCCTGACCGAGGACACCGCCGACATGACCATGGCGCTGATCCTCGCGGTCGCGCGCCGGGTGGTCGAGGGCGCCAACGCCATCAACGACGGCAGCTGGTCGGGCTGGTCGCCGACCTGGATGCTCGGCCGGCGCATCACCGGCAAGCGCCTCGGGATCGTGGGCATGGGACGAATCGGGCAGGCTCTCGCCCGCAGAGCCAACGCCTTCGGGCTGTCGATACATTACCACAACCGCCGCCGCGTTCCCGTCGAGATTGAAGAGCAGCTCGAGGCGACCTATTGGGAATCGCTCGACCAGATGCTGGCGCGGGTGGATATCGTCTCGATCAACTGTCCCCATACGCCGGGGACCTATCATCTTCTCTCGGCGCGGCGGCTGAAACATCTGCGCCCCCACGCCATTCTGGTGAACACCGCGCGCGGGGAGATCGTCGACGAAAACGCGCTGGTGCGCATGCTGGAGACCGATGAACTCGCCGGCGCGGGACTCGACGTGTTCGAGCACGAGCCCGCCGTATCGCCGAAGCTGCTCAAGCTCGCCAGGGGCGGAAAGGTCACGCTGCTGCCCCACATGGGCTCGGCCACGATCGAGGGCCGCATCGACATGGGCGAGAAGGTCATTATCAATATAAAGACTTTCATGGACGGGCACCGGCCGCCGGATCGCGTCCTGCCGAGCATGTTGTGACGCCCGCACGATTTTTAAGAAACTGATCGCCGATCCTCGGCCAAAAGGGACCCCCTGATGAAAAAACTGCCGACAGCGCTCGCGGCGCTCGCCTGTGTTCTCGTCTTTTCCTTCCCCGCCGAGGCCAAGAAAAACAAGCCGGCGCAGGACGATCAGGGACAGCAGAAGGACGAAAACGCGGAGAGCGGCGCCATTCCGCGTTATCAGCCCTTCCCTCATAATCAGAGCTTCACGCTCACCGACATCAACGGTAAGGCGCCGCCCAAGGAGATCTGGCTGCGGATCGACTCGACAGGGCGCGCCACGGGCTCTTCCGGATGCAAGAATTTTTCGGGCATTTTCGTCATCGGCCCCAACCGCCTCGGGCCGCGCGCCATGCCGGCCTTCACCGAGTTGACCTGCGACCAGTCCGCGCAGGCCTATGAGCGCGAATTCTGGGGCATCCTGCTCAGCGGCCCCTACTGGGACACCAAGGGCGACGATCTGATCATGAAGGCGTTCAAGGGCGGCGGCTCGATGCGCTTCACCCGCTCGATGTGATTTGTCTTCGCCGCAAAAGCCGGCCTGCTTTTGCGATGAGAACGCGCGCCCCGCGATTTCGCGCCGGGCTGCAGGAATTCGAGGAGTTGTCGATGAGGCTGCGCGAAGGGGCTATGCTGGCGGCGGCGTTTTTTTCCTGCGTCCTCGGTGGCTGCAACAGCGCCAACCGGCCCGAGCCCGGCCCGGCCCCGGCGAGCCCGAGCGCAACGCCTTCGGATTTGAGGCTGCCTGAGGGGGCGGGCTGCGGCGGCGCCATAGCGCGCTATCGCGCCATCATGGACAACGACCTCTCCATGGGCCATGTCGACAAGAGCGTCTACGACAAGATTCAGAGCGAAATCGGAGAAGCCCAGTCCGCCTGCGCCGCAGGGCAGGACTCGAAAGCGGCTGCGCTCCTGCGCGCGAGCAAGGCGAGGCACGGCTACCCTGCCTAGCTTTTGGGCGAACGACTCGCGCTGGAAAGATGCGCGATAAGTCGAGACGAAAAGATTGCAGTAAATCAGATTGGAAATCGTCCAGATTAGATTCGTTGACCGCTCTGTACGGCCTGATAGCTTTCGACCGTGAGCCGGTCGAGCCCGCGTATCGTCCGGAAAGCTTCGGGCCTTGCGACGCCCATGCTCGCGATCTTAACGATTTCACGCCTTAAATGATCGGCATGGGCGTGGATTCTCAGCCTTTGGAGAGCGCAAAGATGTCATATTTGGCGAAAATATATTTGATCGGCGCGGGTCTTGCTTCGATGGCCTTCGGATCGGCGCTCGCTCAAGAGGCGAGCTTGAGCGTTTCGATCAAGGACCACCGTTTCTCCCCGGCGGAAATCCATGCTCCCGCCAACACGCCGATCGTGCTGACCGTGAAGAACCTGGACCCGACCCCGGAAGAATTCGAGAGCAAGCCTTTGCGCGTCGAGAAGGTGATCGCGGGGGGCGCTGCGACCGCCATTCGCATTCGCCCGCTCGGTCCCGGCAAATATCGCTTCTTCGGCGACTATCACGAGGACACGGCGGAAGGTTTCCTTATCGTCGAATAACCGCAGGACAGGAAGGCCAATGCTGGGTGCGCTCATAATCGTCTTTCGCGAGGTCATCGAGGCGGGCCTCATCGTCGGCATCGCGCTGGCGGTCACGCGCGGCGTGGCGGGTTCGCGAAGCTGGATCGCGGGGGGCGTCGCCGCGGGCGTCGCCGGCGCGCTTCTGGTCGCCGTCTTCGCGGAGCAACTCTCCGCCGCGGTCGCGGGCCGCGGGCAGGAACTGTTCAACGCCACAATTCTCGGCCTCGCGGTTCTGATGCTGGCCTGGCACAATATCTGGATGGCGCGCCATGGCCGTGAACTGGCGCAGGAACTCTCCGACGTCGGCCGCGCCGTGGCCGCGGGCGACAGAACCTTCGTCGCGCTGGCCGTGGTGGTGGGCGTCGCGGTGCTGCGCGAAGGCGCCGAGGTGGTTCTGTTCCTTTACGGCATTCTGGTTTCGGGCGAATCCGGCATGAACGTCGTTCTCGGGGGCTTCGCCGGGCTTGGGCTCGGGGCCTTGCTCAGCGTGCTGACTTTCTATGGATTGGTGGTCATTCCCCCGCGCCGCCTGTTCGCCGTGACTTCGGTGCTGGTGACGCTGCTGGCGGCCGGCCTGGCGTCGCAGTCGATTTCCTTCCTGCAGCAGGCGGGCGTCGCCACGGCCCTGTCCCAGACGATGTGGGACACCTCGTCCATTCTCCCTGACAACAGCCTGCTCGGGCGGGTGCTGCATACGCTCGTCGGCTATTCTGACCAGCCCTCCGTGATGCAGGGTCTCGTCTATGCGGGGACTGTCGCCGCGATCGTGTTCGCGACCAGATTGGCCGCGCCCGCTCCCCGTCCGCGCCCGCCGGCCGCGATAGGAACCCCCGCGGAGTAGAGTGTTTTCGAGCGGAGCGGATGCCGGTTCGCGCGAAGAAAACGCCATCAAAAAACAAAACCCGGAGTCTTTCCGGTTCTCTCTGAACCGAAAAGACTCCCGGCGCCGACCCGCCATTGACGAGGCTGGAGGCCTTCCCCATCTTTGCTGCTGCTGCGTTGGAGCGCGTTCGGATCCATCCAACGCGCTCCTGGGCCGCCACATGCTCCAGCCGGGAAAGGATCGCCGTCATGCAGAGGTGGCTTCTTGCGTTGCTCTTGGCTTTTCTCATTTGCGGCGCCGAGGGAACCGCATTGGCCGAGGCGCCTTCGCCCGCGCCGCAAGCTTCCGCGCCCTCGCAGGAGGGCCGCTTTTCGATGAGTCCTACGCAAGGGGGCTTCCTGCGCCTCGACAAGGAGACCGGCGCGGTTTCCTTCTGCGCCGTGGAGAACGGCCTGTCCCTGTGCCGGATCGGCGCCGACGAGAGAAGCGCGCTCGAAAACGAAATCGCAAAGCTGCGTCGCGAGAATGCGGAACTCAAGGCTGCGGCAGGCCAGGGCCAAGGCGGATTTTCGCCGCTGCCGAAAGAAGAAGATTTCGAGCGCGCGATGTCCTTTACCGAGCGCTTTATGCGTCGCATGATGCGGCTGTTCAAAGAAGAATCGAACGGCGAGAAAAGCTGAAAGCAGCGCTCGTCTTCAAAAACGAATTCCAGGTGAACCATTCCCTTGGCCGGCAGGAGCCTCGATGAGCGATCCCAATCCTTTCGCCAACTGGCCGCATATCGACCCGCCGCATCGGGACGCCGGCGCCGAGGACGGCCGCAGGCTTCTCGAAGACCATCCCAGGACGGAGAGAGACGACGAAATGGCGCGGAACAACGCATTTGAAGATTTCCTCGGCGGCTCGCCGGGATCCGTCTTCGCCAGGCTTTTTTTCGTTTCCCTCGTCGTCGGCGCTTTGCTGATGTGGCTGGACATCCGCCCGATGGACATTCTTCGCGGGGTTCAGGATTTCTTCAACCGCATCGCCGCGCTCGGTTTCGGCGCAGTTCGGGAACTGCTGAATTATCTGCTGGTTGGAGCGGCGATCGTCGTGCCGGCCTGGTTCATTCTCCGCCTGATGAGCATGGGTTCGCGGCGCTAGGCAGGGCTTTCCCACGCAACTTTGGCTGCGTTCGCGCGTTCCGTCTTCACCCTCGCCGCTTCGGCGGCGGGGAAGAAGAAGATGCGGCGGGCGTCGTCGAGCGCCCGCATTGGGAGAGAACCATGAATCGTAGATCTGCCGTTTTCGCCTTCGCCCTTGGACTGGCGTTCGTTTCAGCTCCTCGTTTGAGTCTCGCCGCGGAAGACCACGTAGCCGAGGCGATCACCCATACCAAAGAGGCTATTTCCACCGGCAAGGCCGGCCATGCGGATCAGCTGGTCGCTCACGCCAAGGCCGCATTGACGCACGCCGAAGCCGCGGAAAAGGCCAAGGCCAATCCGCATGTCGCCGAGGGCATAACCCACCTCAAGGCGGCGGTCGAACATGGTGAAATGGGCCACGCCGATATCGGAACGACCCATGCCGAAGAGGCGCTCAAACACCTCGAAATGGCGAAGTAATACGAAATCCGCTCGTTTGGAGCGGCATTTCGTATTCGTTCGCCGCAAAAATCGATGCCGATCGGTGATTTTTGCGGCGGTCGCTTTTGCGGATCGCGAAGCGATCTCGCGGAAGCCGTATAACAGGGTTTCCGGCCGATCTTGCGCCTCATCCCAGAGGCGCTTGTCGGGTCAGCTGCAGACGCTGGACGAGCCGGGCTCTTCCAGCGTCATCCGAAAGCTTTAGCCTCTCATGGAAAGCTTGCGGAACTCGTTGTCGGCGTTGGTCACGAAAACATGGCCGAACTCGGACTTCGTCCACTCGACCTTTTCGGCCGGAAGCGAGGCCGCGATTTTCACGACGTTCAGCGGAAAGCCGGCGGTCGCGGACACGCTGTCGAGCTTGATCTCTCCAGAGCCGGGGCCGATCGAAAAATCCACCACGGTCGCGCCGTCGGCGGAGGAGGCGCGCGCCCAGCCCGGCGTTCCGACATTGACGGCCAGAACCGGGGCCTCGGCGAAAGCCGGCTTCAGCGCCCCGTCGGCGTCGTCGGGAGCGAAGGCGGGCGCAGCGAATGTGAAGGTCGCGAGCACCGAGCTGCGAGTGACGGCGTGGTCGGCGCTCGGCGGCCGGCCGGTCGAATAGATCACGAGCTTCCCGCCGTCGAGCGCGGCTTTGATCTGTTCGATGGTCGCCGAAGCGAATTGTTCAGATAATCTCATTGACGTTCTTCCTGCACTTGCGAATGCTGCCTTTGCGACAAATTTCCTCGTCGCGAGGGCGTCGCAACATAAAACGCAAGCGCTGTGCCGTCGGCTTCCTGACGAAATCACTCCACGCTGTTGTCCCGCAGGATCAGGCCGGGCCAGATTTTGTCGCCTTTTGGACCAAGAAGATCGTCGCCGATGAAGCTCGGCCCCGCCATGGCGCAGATCGCGGCCTTGCGCGAGGCCGTAATCTTGTTGCGCACGATCATGCCGGTTCCGACGTTCCGTCCGGTGGCGAAGCCGACGCCGTAATCGGCGCCGACGACTTCATTGTCCTCGACCCGGATATTCTCGCGATAGCCCCCGAGAACGATCCCGATCCAGGCCGGCCCACGCACCAGATTTCCCGAGATCGAGCAGTTTTTTTCAGCCAATATCCCCACCTGCCAGAACATCTCGGGGCCGAATTCCCTGTCGGGATGGGTTTCCTTAAGTCCGAAGATGCGGTTGCCCGAAACGACCGCGACGTCGGTGCCCTTTTCGGCGTTGGCGACGGCGATGCCCCCGCCCGCGTCCTCGATGAGATTGTTGCGGAACTCCGAGCGTTTGGCGCCGAATTCGGCATACATCGCCTTTTCCCCGAAGCTCCTGCACTGATTGCCGACCACGACGACGTCATGGCCGGCGTTGTTGCGCACGGCGGTATAGGCGCAGCGATCGATCCGGTTGTTTTCGACCCGCACCGATCCCGAGCCCCAGATGCTGACGCCGTTGCCATAGGGGCCGTCGCCGCCCGAGAGGTTATGGATGTCGGCGATGGCGTTGTCGCGGATGCGCGAGCCTTCGAAACTTCCCGCCTGCGTGGTCCAGACCATCACGCCATTGTCGCCGCATTCGCGGACCTTGTTGCCGGCGATGTCGACGCCGAGGCCGTCGAGCGAATGATAGCCCGCGTCGCGCACGCGCTCGATGAGGTTTTCTTTGAAAATCCCGCCGCAGCGCAGCAGATTGACGCCGTGGCGGGAGGAATTGCGGATCGCGCAGCCGGAAACGGAAAGGCGTACGACATCGCTGAAATCGAGCAGGCCCCGGCCTTCTTCGAGGGACGCGCCGCCCCCGTCGAACGAGACGGCTTCGAGCGTGAGACGGTCTGCGTCTCTGCAATAAAGCAGGGGGCCGGGGCCGACGAGCCGCAGCGTCGAGCCGCCGCGGGCGCCGATCAGGATCGCGCCCGCCGGCAATTCCAGCGAGCGGATCGTCGTGACGCCGGGAGGAAGGCGCACGGCGCGGCCCAAGGGAGCGGCCTCCCGCAGCCGCGCTGCGAGGTCTGCGGTCGCCTCGGCGGCGCGGGCGGCGACGGGCGCGGCGACGACGCTCAGGGCTCCGCCCAAGAAGAGGCGCCGGTTAAGGCAAGTTGGGGTTTGCTCCATCGAAGGATTGTATCGGCGCGCTGCAAGGCGTCGAGACCCGAGCAAGGTTAAGGTGAACGGCCAAATGCTGAGCTTCCTCACTCCTGCCTGCGCCCCGACCGAAAAAGGCGCTTATGCGCTGCTGATCGTCCTCGACCAGCCCCTGCTCGCGCGCGCCGGGGGACGTAGCGAGCGGCTTGCGCCGGGACGCTATATCTATTGCGGCTCCGCCAATGGTCCTGGCGGCCTTCGGGCGCGAATCGCCCGCCATGCGCGCAAGGAAAAGCGCGCCCACTGGCACATCGACCAGCTCACTGCCGCCGGCGATCTTCTCGGCGCCTGGGTCGCGCTCGGGGGTTTTGAGTGCGTCCTCAACGCCGAGCTCGGCGCGCTGCCGATCCCTTTCAAAGGCTTCGGCAGTTCCGATTGCCCGCATTGCGAAAGCCATCTGCGATTCTGGCCCGCCGGCGCGGCGCTTCCTTCACATTGGCAGCGCTCCAGGAGCAGATTCGTCGCCAGCGTGATTCCATGCGAGGGCAAAGCGCGGTAGGAAGAGCGCCAATTCATGGCTCGCCTTTAAAGCGGCGAGCCGAGAGGCCATGACGCTCTGGAACCAAAGAATGTCCGACGCAAAGCAAAGAGTGGAAGCCCGCAGCCCTCGCGGCCTCGCCGACCGCGACGCCGGCGAACTCGCCGCCACCGGGAAAATGCTCGAGGCGATACGCTCCGTCTATGAACTCTACGGCTTCGAAGCTCTGGAGACGCCGGCGATCGAATACACCGACGCGCTGGGCAAATTCCTGCCCGATCAGGACCGGCCAAACGAAGGCGTGTTCTCCTTCCAGGACGACGACGATCAGTGGCTCTCCCTGCGCTATGATCTGACCGCCCCGCTCGCGCGTTATGTGGCGCAGAATTTCGACGCTCTGCCCAAGCCCTACCGCTCCTATCGGGTCGGTCCGGTCTATCGCAACGAGAAGCCGGGGCCGGGGCGTTTCCGCCAGTTCATGCAGTTCGACGCCGACACCGTGGGCGCGGCCTCGCCCGCCGCCGACGCCGAAATCTGCATGATGGCCGCCGACACTCTGGAGCGTCTCGGCGTCCAGCGGGGCGATTACGTCATCAAGATCAACAGCCGCAAGGTGCTCGACGGCGTCATACAGGCGGTGGGGCTCGACGGCGAGGCCAACGCCGGGCGCCGCCTCGTCGTATTGCGCGCGGTGGACAAGCTCGACCGCCTCGGCCCCGAAGGGGTGAAGCTACTGCTCGGCCCCGGCCGCAAGGACGAAAGCGGCGATTTCACCAAAGGCGCGGGGCTCGATCCCGCCGCCGTGGATACGATCCTCTCCTTCACCGCCGGCATGCAATATAAGGACGGCAAGCCGAGCTTCGATCTGTTCGGCCTGCTCGGCAAGAGCGATGTCGGCGCGCAGGGCGCCGAGGAGCTGATGGAAATCGAGGATCTGGTGCGCGACGCCGGCTATGGCTTCGATCGCATCCGCATCGACCCTTCGGTCGTGCGCGGCCTCGAATATTACACCGGCCCGGTGTTCGAGGCCGAACTGACCTTCGAGACCCGTGACGAAAAGGGCAATCCGGTTCGCTTCGGCTCGGTCGGAGGAGGCGGCCGCTATGACGGGTTGATCGGCCGCTTCCGAGCCGAGAACACCCCCGCGACCGGCTTCTCCATCGGCGTCTCGAGGCTCTATGCGGCCCTGAAACTCGTCGGCAGTCCGATCGTTTCGACAGCCGAGCGGGTGGGGCCGGTGGTGGCGCTGCTGCTCGATAAGGACCGCGTGGCGGATTACCAGCGTATGGTGGGGCAGCTTCGCGCCGCGGGAATACCGAGCGAGCTCTATCTCGGCGCCTCGGGCATGAAGGCGCAGATGAAATATGCCGACAAGCGCAACAGCCCGCTCGTCATCATCCAGGGTTCGGATGAAAAGGCCAGGGGCGAAGTCCAGATCAAGGATCTGGTCGCGGGCGCCCGGGCGGCGGCCTCGATCGCCACAAACGAGGAATGGAAGGCGCAGCGCCCGGCGCAGATTTCCGTTCCCGAGACTGAACTGGTCGAGCGCGTGAAGGAGATTTTGGCCCGGCGCTAAAATTCACCCGCCAGCAGCGCCACCGCGCAGGCCGGCGCGCAGTCGCCGGCCGCGGCTTTCGCCTCCGGCGTCGCCGGAACGAACTCGTCGAAGCTTCGATAAGCGCGTCCCGTCCGCTCGGCCCAGCCCGCGACGAGGCGGCGGCCGATCCCTGCGCCCACGACAGGGGCGCCTTCGACGAAAGTCGCGCGCGAGGCGAGCAGCACGATCTGATCCTCGATCCTGCGCATTTGCACGGTGGCGAAAAAGCGCGCCAGCGCGTCCCATTGGGCGGGCGAAGCGTCGGCGAGGTCGAGCCCGACGAGACGCGCGAGACGCGCCCGGCTGGCCTCGACCGATTTGGGACGCCCGTCGACGGTCGCAACGGTGTCCAGGCCCGGGGGAATGTTTCCGAGGATGCGATGCACGTCGGCGATGGTGGCGAAGCTCTCGTCTACCAGCGCCGTCCAGCGTCCCGCAAAAGGCGCCTGCGCCACTCCCGTCGCAGGGGCGCCGCGCAGCAGTCCGGCATAGGCGAGTTCGCCATGCTGGAGGCGGGTGGCGTCGCTGTCGCCGAGGGCCGAAATCGCTTGGTCGCGGATCGGAATAATGTCCGTGGTCGTCGAGCCCATGTCGATGAACAGGGCTTTTTCGCAATGGCGCGCGACCAGCTCCGCGCTGGCGCGCCAATTGGCCGAGGCGACGGCCGCCGCGGCTTCCGCAAGCTGCGCCTTTGCGACGAAGCCTTTTGCGCCGGCGTAAAAGCGGATTTCGGCGCCGCTCAGCTCATGCGAGAAAATGGCGGCGATAGAGGCGACGCCGCGGGCGCGATTCTCGAAGGCGTCGGAAAGCTCCGCCGTCATGGTGACGGCGTGGCGGGGCGCGGCGCCTATCGTTTGTGCGGCGGCGCGTATCGCCTCTTCGAGATGGGCGAGGCCGAGATGAGGGGCGCAAGGTCGCTGCGTGACGGCCACGATGACGCCGTCCTCGGCGCGCGCGGCCTTCAGATTGGCGCCGCCGATATCCCAGCCGACCACGCTGCTCATGGCTGAACGCTCCCTCTGTTCGCGCGGGCTGATCAAGGAGTCGAAAGAGCAGCCGGGCGAACTAAAAGAAAAGGGGAGCCGGCAAGGGCTCCCCCATAAAATCTCTCGCTCGAGCGATTCCGTTCGAGCGGGAAGCGCCTTAGTGGGCGGCGAAGGGGTGCTTGGCGTCGTTGCGCTTGGCGACGACTTCAGCGGCCTTCGGCTCGCCGCGAACGGCGCGGGCGAGGGCTTCCTTGGTGGCCTGGTAGTTGTAGTCCTGGATCTTGGCGTCGTCGTTGGCGTCCCAGTGGATGAACACGCCGACCGAGATGAACAGGTCGTCGGCTTCCTCGACCGGGATCACGCCTTCGGCGACCGAGTCGGCGACGGCCTTGGCGACGCCGGCCTGGGCCGGTCCGAACATCTGGACGGCCTGCTTGGCGCCCTTGATCGTGACCTTGTTGAACAGGATGGTGTTCGGCTTGGCCAGCAGGTTCGGGGCGACGACCGCGAGAAGGGTCGTGAAGCCGTCCTTGTTGTTCACGAGAGCGTTGGCGAAAGCCAGCTCGGCGGCCGAGCCGCGCGGTCCGATGATCAGGTCGATATGAGCGACTTCGTTGCCTTCGCCGACCAGCGACTCGCCGACCAGCATCTTGTTGATCTTCGCCATGTGCGTTTCCTTTCGAGAACCTCCCGGCCGGCGTTTGTCCCAGCCGGGGAACGCGCCGCAGGACCATCCTGCGACGCGAATCCTTCAAATCATACGAGTTCGCGCGCGAGCGCGAAGGCGTCGCGGAAATCGAGGCAGAGCGGCTTGTCCGAGGTGGTCATTTTCTTGAACAGGCCCGACTGCGCTCCGTATTTGACGTTGCCGATCGCCAGCGCGCCGATGCCGAGCGCGCCATGCGACGAAATCACCTTGCCGTTGTCGTGCAGGCCGCAGCCCTCGACGCCGAGCGGGGGAACGGCGTTCACGTCGGCGGCGATGAGCAGGTTCTTGGCTGCTTCGAGGTCGTCCTTCGAGAGCACCTGCACGCCCGCGCGGGCGGCGCAAAGGGCGATTTCATGGTCGAGCAGCAGCCTGCGCACATGTTCCTGGGTGCTGCCGTCGGCGGCCTTGACCTTCACGCCGAAGCGCGCCTCGATCTCCTCGGCGAGCTTCTGCACGCGCTCGAGGCCGCTATAGCCCACCATGGTCACCTGCGCGCCTTCGAGCGCGGCGATCACGCCCGAGGAATAGCCGACCACGCCGGTCGCGCCGTAGATGACGATGCTGGCGCCCTTGAGGTCGCGCTGCTTCTTGTCGCGCAGCAGCTTCTCGACGCAGGCCACCATGCCGCCGGCGGTGGTGAAGGAGCCGTAGGGATCGGCGAAGAGCGAGACCTCGAAAGGCTTGAGCAGCGCCTTCTTGGCCGCATCCATCATGTCGAGGGCGAGAACGGCGTCGCGGCCGGCGAAGAAAATGCCGGTGCGGAGCGCGGCCGAGGGAGCGCGGGAGAACATGGCGTCCTGCACCAGCGGCACGACCTCGTCGAGCGTCACATTGGTGTAGGGGATAGTGACGTCATAGCCGGCGTCGACCGCCATATTCACGTCGAAGGGGCTCATATGCTTCAACGTGCTGAGCATATGCAGGATAGCTTTGGCGGCCATGGAATCCTCAACCTTTCTGTCGTCTTCGCATCGCGTCCCTTCGCGGCGCGTCGGAAATCTCAATTGAAACAACGCCAAAAAACGCCAATGCCGTCCTTTGGCGCGATGCGGTCATCTGAGCGAAGCTAAGGGCGCCGGGAGCCGATGCCTCGCCCCCCGTATGACGAGGAGGCATAGAACAAAGAACCGCGCCAATGTCCAGAGGATTGTCTCCCGATGTCCGCGTTCCTTCGCCTATGCGCAAAGAAACCGGGCGGGGCGGTTGACGATCCTTCTCTTTGGCGCCTATAAGCCTGCCGCAAAGAGGGCTCTGCTTAGGGCCGGGCGCCCTGTTTCCAGAATTCTACGCCGGACCGGGTGAAAGCGCGTCGCCGCGCCGCCTCTTCCATTGGCGCTATAGACCGAAAGGATAAGAATATGTCCCGTCGTTGCGAATTGACCGGCAAGGGAGTCCAGACCGGCAATCTCGTCAGCCACTCCAACCGCAAGACCCGCACGCGGTTCCTGCCGAACCTCGTCAATGTCACGCTGACCTCCGACATTCTGGCCCGCGCCGTCCGCCTGCGCGTTTCGGCGGCCGCGCTTCGATCGGTCGAGCATCGCGGCGGCCTCGACGCTTTCCTGGCCAAGGCCCGCGACGAGGAGCTCTCGCAGAACGCGCGCGAGCTCAAGCGCGACATCGCCAAGAAGCAGGCGGCCGCAGCTCAAGCCTGACCGCACGGGGCCGCAGGCCTCCGCATGCGGATGATCGACAGGGCCTCGCAGCTTTGAGGAGCGGCGAGGCTCGAGTCGTTTATGGCGAACAGCGCCGAAACGCTTTTTTAACGACGTCCGGCTTTCCGAACAGCGGAAATTAAACCCGCGGGCGCCGGCTTAGTCGAAATTTTACCGCCGAACGCCAATTCTTCCGCCACGGCAATGGGTCGGGCGGCATGCGCCGACGCGCCATGCAGCCGGCTTCGTTTGCGTGCGTTTAGTTTTCCGAGTCGGCGGTTGCTGCGATGAAGGGATTGCCTGGCCTGCTCGCCATCGCCTTTTGCGTCTGGGCCTCTCCAGCCGCTTCTGGAGGCGCCGCCTCATCCCTCGAGATTTTCGATAGTCCGCCGCCGTTGCGGCCCACGCTGGCGCCACAATCCGACCCGGTGCGAGAGAATAGCCGGGCCGAGGCGAAGATCGCTGCTGCCGTCGTCGCGCGCCTAGATCCCGTGAGGCTTCGCACACGGATCCAGAGCCTCGACGAAGCGATTGCGCGGGCGAGCGTCGCGCCGGGGCAGCCGGGCGGTGTCGGAACGGGAGGCCAGGGCCTTCCAGGGGAGTTTTTCACCCAGACCCCTGCGATTTTCGATGCGAACCGTTTTCGTGGCCTCGCCGACCTCGGCGCAGCGCTCGGCAGGGCTTTCAAGGCCGATCCGGAACTGTGGCGCCTCAAACAATATTGGGCCCTGAAAAGCGGCTTTGAAGTCGATTACGCGCCGAGCGCCGAAACATTATTCTATCTGAAGAGCCTCTATTCGCCGGCCTACCACGCCAGTTTTGCGGAAATCAAGCCGGGGTTCTCTCCGTTGGACGGGCTTTTGCCGGCGCCGCCTCTGGGGAAATTCTATCTCGGGCCTTTCGCCGTGCTCGCCGGGCTGAGGCGCGATCAGCCGATGAAGCTCGGGCTTCATTTAACCCTGAGCGAGATCGGATCTTTCCACGTCACCATGGCCTGCGGCTACGCCCGCGACAGGCTCATGGGCTCCGGGGCTTTCGGCTTGATGGAAACGTCTTTCAAATTTTGACCGACGCAGTCCGGCGGCGATTTTTCGGGCGCCCGCTCAGGCCCTTGTCCCGAAATAGCAAAGAAACATGTCGACCGCGGCGTTGACATGAGCCTGCAACTCTTCCTCGCTCGGCCTCGCCATCGAGGGATCGAGGAGGCTGACCAGCCTGTAGTTGGTTGCGACGGCGCCGAGAAAGAGTCTCGCCGCCTCTTTTGGATTCGGGCATTTCAGTTCGCCTCTCCCGGCGGCGTCGTGCAGATAATCTGCAAGCCGATTGAGAGTCGTTCCCGGCCCTTTTTCATAGAGGATCGCGCCCAGGCCGGGGTTGCGCGGCGTTTCGGCGATGGCGAGGCGCACGAGGGCGAGAGTTTCCGGCTCCACCATTCGCCTCGCCAGGTTCAGGCCCAGGCTGAATAGTATTTCGCGGGGAGGGCCTTGCTTTTCAAGGCCGCTTTCCGGGCCGGAGATTCGCGAGGCTTTTCGGCTGACGACCTCGGCAAAAAGCGTCTCCTTGTTCGCGAAATGCCGGTAGAGCGTCTCCTTGGACGCGCCCGCCCGCGAAGCGATCTGTTGCATCGTGCTGTTGGAAAAGCCATGCTCCAGGAAGACCTCTTCGGCGACGACGACCAGCTGGGAGCGTCGCTCCTGGCCCCGTGGGATGCGCCGCGGACCATTATCTGTGGCGAAGGATGCGCTCATGGGCGATCGTTGTTGACTCCAGCGTAACCTATTAGTAAACGAACTGCCTCGTTCGGTTAAGCCCCGTCGCGGCCACTTCAACCGAGAGGGCGTCGTCATTGTGTCGAATTGTCGTTTTGCTGGCAACACTTGGTATTGGAACCGCGGTCCGTTCCGCGGATGAGGCGCATGGTCGATGAGCGAAGCGGGAGCTTCCGATAATTCTCACTCTTCCGCGCCCCTACAGCCGAAAAGCGGGGGCGCCGGGGGCAATGGGGCGCGTCGCCCCCTGGCCCTGACGATCGGTTTCGCGGTCCTCGCCGCCATGGCGGTCGCGGGCCTGTGGTACTGGCTTACGCATCGCAATATCGAGAGCACGGACGACGCCTACACCGACGGCCGCTCGGTGATCATCGCGCCGCGCGTCGCCGGCAATGTGGTTTCGCTCGACGTCGTGGACAACCAGTTCGTCAAGGCGGGCCAGCCGCTGGTCCATATCGATCCGCGGCAATATCGCATCGACCGCGAGCTGGCGGAAGGTCAGCTCGAGACCGCAAGAAATCAAAACGAGGGCCTGCGATTCGCCGCCGAGGTGGGCCAGAAGAACTTCCCCGCGCAGCTCGAGCAGGCGCAGGCCCAGCTCGCCAACGCCAAGGCCGTTCTCGCCCGCGCCCAGGCCGATTACGAACGCCAGCGCAGTCTCTCGAAACAGGCGACCACGCAGCAGGACGTCGACGCCGCGCTGGCGGCGTTCAAACAGGCGCAGGCGCAGGTCAATCTGGCCAACGCCCAGGTCGTGCAAAGCTCGCCCGTGCCGCAGCGCATCGGCGAGACCGAAGCGCAGGTCGGACAATCCAAGGGCCAGATCGAACAGGCGCAGGCGCGCCTCGATCAGGCCGATCTCAATCTGGCCTGGACGGTGATCGAGGCCCCGCAGGACGGCTGGGTGACGAAGCGCAGCGTCGAAATGGGCAATTACGTGTCGCCGGGCCAGCAGCTCTTCATCCTGGTTTCGCCACAGGTCTGGGTCACGGCCAATTTCAAGGAAACCCAGCTCGCGCGCATGCGTCCGGGCCAGAGCGTCAAAATAAAGGTCGACGCCTATCCTTTCCTCGACCTGCGCGGGCATATCGACAGCATCCAGCTCGGTTCGGGCTCGAAGTTCGCCGCCTTTCCGGTGGAGAACGCCACCGGCAATTTCGTCAAGGTGGTGCAGCGGGTGCCTGTGAAAATCGTCATCGACAGCGGCCTCGACCCCCGGCTGCCTCTGCCGCTCGGGCTCTCGGTCGTGCCGGAAGTCTCCTTGCGATGAGCGTTTCCGACGCCACGGGCGCGGCGGGCGCCGCCTGGAAGCCGGCCTATAACCCGTGGCTGATCGCGATTTCGGTGACTTTGCCGGCTTTCATGGAGGTGCTGGACACCACCATCGTCAACGTGGCCCTGCCGCATATCGCGGGCAGTCTTTCGGCCAGCGCCGACGAGGCCACATGGGCGCTGACCTCTTATCTCGTCGCCAATGGCGTCGTCCTGACCATTTCGGGCTGGCTGGGAGACCTTCTCGGCCGCAAGCGCTACTTCCTGATCTGCATCGCCATGTTCACCGTCTGCTCCTTCCTGTGCGGAATGGCGGACAGCCTGGCGCAGCTCATCCTGTTCCGGCTGGCCCAGGGTTTCTTCGGCGGCGGCATGCAGCCGAACCAGCAGTCGATCATCCTCGACACTTTTCCGCCGGCAAAACGCGGCGCGGCTTTCGGCGTCGCCGCCATCGCCACGGTGGTCGCGCCGGTGCTGGGCCCGACGCTCGGGGGCTACATCACCGACAATTCGAGCTGGCGCTGGATTTTCTTCATCAACGTGCCGGTGGGCCTCGCGGCGGTCTTTCTGGTTTCGGCGGTGGTGGAAGATCCGCCCTGGGAGAAAAACAAGAAAAAGCGCGGCATGGACTTCATCGGCCTCGGCCTCATCACCCTCGGGCTCGGCAGCCTCGAGGTCATGATGGACCGCGGCGAGGACGCCGGCTGGTTCGAGTCCGACATGATCAGGCTGATGGCCCTGCTCGCCTTCCTCGGCATTTTCTGCGCCATCATCTGGCTCCTGATCGCAAAGAAGCCGATCGTCCATCTCGCCGTGTTTCGCGACCGCAATTTTTCCGCGGGCTGCGTCATGATGACGGCGATGGGCGGCATACTTTACGCGAGCGCGGTGATCATTCCGCAATTCGCCCAGCAGGTCCTGAACTACACTGCGACCTGGGCGGGGTTGATACTCTCGCCGGGCGGCGTCGTGGTCATCCTGCTGATCCCGGTGGTGGGGCGGCTGATGACGACGATGCAGACCCGTTACGTGATCGCGCTCGGATTCGTGGTCATGGGCTTCGCATTCATTTTTTCGAGGAAGCTCACCCCCGACATCGATTTTGAGACGCTGGTGATGATGCGCATGGCGCAGACGGCGGCGCTGGCCTTTCTGTTCGTTCCGATCACCACCGTGACCTTCTTGACCCTGCCGCGGGAGCTGAACGGCGACGGCGCGGCCCTGTTCGCGATGTTTCGCAATGTCGCGGGTTCGATAGGGATTTCGCTGGCGACCTCTCAGGTGACCGAGAGATCCCAGGTCCATCAGACCTATCTTTCGCAATGGGCGACTCCGCTCAATCCGTCCTACAATGCGCTGATCGCGGGCTATGAGGCGACGCTGCGGGGAATGGGCCGCGCCGCCGCTGTGGCGCATGGCGACGCCATCGGTTACGCCTATCGGAGCTTCCGCCAGCAGGTGGTCATCATGGCTTACTCGGATATTTTTCTCTATTGCGCCGTCGCGGCCTTTCTCGTGGTTCCCCTGTGCTTTCTCATTTCCCCCCAAAGGGCCGCCGCCATGGGAGGAGCCCATTGACGACTCCGGGGCCGGCGAAGCTTCGAATGTTTTATGCCGCGGCCGGCTGCGCGCTCCTTTCGGGCTGCGCCCTCGGCCCCGATTTTGCGCCGCCCGATCCGCCGCTGCCCGACTCTTCTTTCGAGCGCAGCAACGCCTCGCCCCCCGACGCCATTCCGGCCCCGCCCGATCCGCAATGGTGGCGGGCGTTCTGCGATCCACTGCTCACGCGTCTCGAAAAGCGCGTGGCGCAGGACAATCTCGATGTGCAGACGGCCACCATCCGCCTCGCCGAAAGCCGCTTCGAGCGCAATGTCGCGGCGGCGGCCCAGTTTCCCGGCGTCAACGCCAGCGGCAGGTTCCAGCGCGAGCTCTATAGCGCCAACGGCATAGCCAGCCTGCTCGGCGCGCTCATCCCGGGCAACCAGAGCAACGGCGTGAATATCCCGCCGATCAGCGATTACACCGTGGGGCTGGACGCTTCCTGGGAGCTGGATCTCTGGGGCCATGTCAGGCGCCAGGTCGAATCCGCGGAGGCTCAGGCCCAGCAATCGGAAGAAATGCGCCGCGACGCCCTGGTCTCGTCCGAGGCGGAACTCGCCCGCGACTATATCCAGCTTCGCGGCGTGCAGACCCAGATCAAAATCGCCGAAGCCAATCTGAAGGTCAGCCAGGAGATCCAGAGGGTAGCCGAGGAGCGGCAGGCCAAGGGAATCAGAACCGGCTATGAGGCGCAGACCTCGGCGGCCCAGACCGAAAGCGTGCGCGCTCAAATTCCGGCGCTGGCGAGCGACGAAAGCCGTTATGTCAACGCCATTGGGTTCCTGCTCGGCGAGCCGCCCGAAACGCTCAAAGGCGAGCTCGGCGCCGGCAAGCGCGTTCCGCTGGCGCCGCCCCGGACGCCGGTCGGCCTTCCTTCCGAGCTTGCGCGCCGGCGGCCCGACATCAGGGCCGCGGAAGCGCAGCTGCATTCGGCCACGGCCGAAATCGGCGTCGCCGTGGCGTCCTTCTACCCCACGGTGAAGTTGAACGGCACGATCGGCTTCGACGCGCTCAACCTCAAAAAGCTGTTTTGGGGCAGCTCGCTGCAATACAACGCCGGACCCAGCGTCTCGCTACCGATCTTCGACGCCGGCAGGCTGAAGGGAACGCTGGAGCTGAGAAAGGCGCAGCAGCAGGAAGCGGCCGTCGCCTATCAGAAGACCGTGCTGCAGGCCTGGCGCGAAGTGGTCGACGCGCTGGTCGCGCATCGCGAGGAGCTGCAGCGGCGCGCCCGTCTCAAGGCGCAGTTCGACCATGCGCGCGCGGCGCTCGGAATCGCCAAAGACCGATACAAGCAGGGGGTGGGCGATTTCCTGAGCGTCCTCGACGCGGAGCGCTCCATGCTGCAGGCCGCCCAGCAATATGAGACCAGCGCGACCAACGTCTCGCTCGATCTGGTGCAGCTCTACAAGGCGCTCGGCGGCGGCTGGGAGGAAGTCTACCCGGAGGCGCCGTCGCCGGAGCCGGAGATTGTCTCGGCGCTATAGGGCGGATCACACCGTTGGCGGGGCCGGCCCCTGGGTCGTTTTTGCGAAATGGAGCCCGCGCTGCTTCGGCCGCGGTAGAGCCGCGGATCATCATGCGCGACATCGGGCTGTATCCACCCCATGACGTCAGCGATGAGGCGGTCGGATTGGTCATCAGGGCGTCGCCGGCCGAATGGGCGTTGGCGTTCTCGATGAGCTGTCCGGGCGTGGCGTTGAGCGAGCAGGGAATGTCATGAGGAGGCGGCTTGCCCATCGGCCCGAGCGATAACACCTATGGGTTCGATAGCCGCTCTCCTCGTACGTGGGCGTACCTTTTTGAATTCGAAGTTCTCGAAGGAGCATGCGGCGCGAGCGAAGCGCCATCGCCGGCATCGGGCGTCGCAGGCGCTCGCGGCTCGCTCTCCCGTTACGGCGCGAAATCGCTCAAAGCCAAGTGCAGCGCAGAAGTCTCGTCGTTCGCGCCAGAGCGTTTCCATCCGAAGTGGGCGCCGGTTCGGCGTGGGAAACGCGTCAAAACAAAAACTTGGAGTCTTTTCATGTTTCCCGGAAACATGAAAAGACTCCAGGCCGGAGCGCTCGACGCGGGACACCGGTGAAGCGATTCTTCCAAGGCTGGCGCCGCCCTTGCTGTGGTTCGGAGACGTCGAGGCGCAGTGGAGAGGCCGCAAATGCGTGAGCAGCCAACGCCTGATCAACTCTTGCGCCCGCCTCCCGCGCCGAGCACGCGCATTTTTCTATTGGCGCGCTCGGCGCCGCTCGCGCCCGAATATGCGCCTGCGGCTCACTCGGGCGACGGCGGCTATCCCGCCTACTATCATCGCGTTTGGACTGTGCTGAGCGGGCTGGGCTACCGCGTGACCACTTCGAACCATTTTCGCGACCTCTACACGCAGGCGCAATCGATCGATCTCGTTTTTTCGCTCTATAACTGTGCGCCTTTCGACAATCCGGAAATCTTCGTCGCCTCGACATGCGAGTTTCTGCATCTGCCGCATATCGGCGCCAAGCCCAACATCCGAGCGCTCGCCGAAGACAAATGGCTCTCCAAAAATTTTGCGCGCGCCATCGGCATGCCCGTGACGGAAGGCGCGATCTTTGCCCGCCCGCAGGACATGAAGACCGAGCCGCCGTTTCCGGGGCCCTATTTCATAAAAAGCCGCTTCGGCGCGGCCTCGGAGGGCGTGTCGGAACAATCGATGCAAGAAGACTGGGCCGGGGCGAAGCGCGTCGCCGGCGCGTTGTTCGAGCGCGGCGCATCGGTTCTTGTCGAGCAGTACGCCGAAGGCCTGGACGTCACGGTGCCCGTCTTGGGCGGTGCGACTCCAATCTTGCTCGGACTGGTTCATCCGCGGTCGGACCGCCTCGGCGCCATCATCACAGAGGAGCTGAAGCGCGACGATCCCCTGGGTTACGAGCTCTTCGACGCCGGCAAGAAGACAATGAGCTTCTTCGACGACGCACAAAAACTTTGGTCCGCCGCCGGTCCCATGGACTACTTGCGGCTCGACTATCGCTACGATCCAAAGACAGGCAAGCGCGTTTTTCTCGAGTTCAATCTCTGCTGCCACATAGGCCGCAGCGGCGCCATCTGTCTTGCTGCTTCCCGTTGGGGGCTCTCACAGGAAGATGTCCTCGGCCACGTCATCGAGTATTCTCTCGGTCGGCAGGCCCGCCAAGTGGAGACACGGCGATGGGCGCTATGACGCGCGTTCTTCCCGAGCTCGATCTCGATCCGGCGCGACGGATTTTCGGTGATCCGTTCGCGACCGGAAAAAGCCCCCGCAGCCTGGATCTCCTCGCTTCCTCTCCTGTGCCGTTGCGTATGCAAATGCGGGATGATCTAGCGCAGGCGATCGGCGCTCATGTCGCGAACGGCGGCGCGCCCTTCAAATGCTTCATGCCGCTCGGGCAGGGCGGCAGAACGCCGATGGAAGAGCTGCGTTTCATCCGAAAGCTCGATGAATTTCCGAAATTGCTGGTCTCCTCGGAGAACGGCAACGCCTTCAATCGTGCATTCCATGCCGAGCACGTCGAGCAAGACGCCTTCTGCTCGATGCAGCCGGAGGGCGCGGCGCACACCTTCGTCGAGGCTGGACTGATCGACCCGCGCGGGTGGATCGGCGTGTATGCCGTCGCGCCGTTCGTCCTTCTGATCGACCGCCAGCAGCTCGGCTCGCGACCGGTTCCGCACAGTTGGGCGGAGCTCGCCGATCCTCTCTACCGAGGCGCGATCGTCTTTCCGGGGTGGCGCCGGGCGGACGCGCAGGGCTGGCGGACATACAATCATCTCTTCTTGCTCGTGATGCTTCGTCTTTTGGGCGAGTCCGGCTTCTGGAGCCTGCTGACGAACGCGCCGACGCTGATGCATTCGGCGCAGATGCCTCGCCTTGCCGGAAGCGGCGCTTCGCCGGGGGCTGTCTATGTTCTTCCCTGGGCTCAAGCGGCGCTCTGTCCACGTCGCGATCGAACGCAGATCATCTGGCCGCGAGAGGGCGCAATGGCGTTTCCGCTCTGGATGACCGCGCAGCGCGCCCATCGCGATCGAATCTTCCCGCTCGCCGATTATTTCTTCGACCCGGCGACGGCGGATTGGCTCGATCAAAATCTTTATCCTTCGCTTGCGCCACATCGTGGAGCAGGCGTTCCAAGCGGTGAAGGCCTGATTTTTCCTGGTTGGGACTATTTGCGTCATCGCTGCGCCGCGGAGGACTTGAAGAGGGCCGTGGCCCGATTCCATCGGAGCCGTGAGTTCGTCGAACGCGAGGGCTGCAGATGCGCGTCATAACAGTCTCGGGGCCGCCCTCGGTGGGCAAGACCTCGGTCGTGCTGAAAACTGTCGCGGGTCTCGCCGGACGGGCGGGGCCGATCGGCGTCGTCAAATTCGACTCGCTTTCGACCTCGGACGACGCCATCTATGCGAAAGCCGGCCTGCCCGTCGTCACCGGGCTGGCCGGAGGACTATGCCCGGATCATTTCTTCGTCAGCAACATCGACGATTGCTTGACGTGGGCCAAGAAGAAGGAGCTGGGCGTCCTCATCGCCGAAAGCGCGGGACTGTGCAATCGATGCTCGCCTCACATCCAGGGAATACTCGGCATCTGCGTCGTGGATGCGCTGTCCGGCATTCACACGCCGCGCAAGATCGGGCCGATGCTGAAATTCGCCGACATCGTCGTGATCACAAAAGGCGATATCGTCAGTCAGGCGGAGCGAGAGGTCTTCGCTTTCAATGTCCAGACCGCGAATCCGAATGCAATCGTGGTGTCGTTCAATGGCCTGACGGGACAAGGCGCCGCCGAACTGGGCTTTCACCTCGCCCAGGCTCCCATGGTCGAGGGGTTGGAAGGAAGCCGCCTGCGCTTCCCGATGCCATCTGCTGTCTGCCCCTACTGCATCGGCGAGACGCTGATCGGCCCCGATCATCAAAGAGGGAATGTTCGCAAAATGTCGTTTGGAGACATTGCGCAATGAACGACGGACTGCGGGAGCGTCGCGTCAAGGAGCTGGAGGCTCTGCATCCGGAAATTCGCCATCTTTTGAACCGGGCGGATCCCCTTGCGGAAAAGCTCGAGCTGCCTTTTGGCCGTTGGCTCGAGAGCCTCGACCCGGGGCGGCTGAGCGAAGCGGGCCTTGACGCCGAGCAGCTTCGCGCTCGCGTGGAAGCGATACTCTCGCAGGCTCAGGCGTCGCGCCCCGATGCACATGCGGCCTTGTCGTCCCTGACATTGAAGGGGGGTGTCGACAAGGCCGGAAAGCGCGAGGCGCTCGATCTCGAAATCAAGGTCGGCGAAGTGATATGTATCGTCGGCCCCACTGGCTCGGGCAAGAGTCGTCTGCTGGGGGATATCGAATCTCTCGCCCAAGGCGATTCGCCTTCCGGCCGGACCGTCCTGGTGAACGGCGCGCCGCCCGATCCGTCCACGCGGTTCGGGTCGAATCGCCGCCTGGTGGCGCAGCTTTCTCAGAACATGAATTTCGTCGTGGATCTCTCTGTGCTGGAGTTTCTGACGATGCACGCGGCTTGCCGCAGCGTCGGTTCCCCCGCGAGCGTCGTCGCGGAGGTCATCGCCTGCGCAAATGAATTGGCCGGCGAACGCTTCGCGCCGGAGACGGCCGTGACGCAACTGAGCGGTGGGCAGAGCCGCGCTCTGATGATCGCCGATACCGCGCTGCTGTCTGCTTCTCCGATTGTGCTGATCGACGAAATCGAGAACGCGGGGATTGATCGAAGTCGAGCCTTGCAGCTCTTGATCGCGCGTGAAAAGATCGTTCTGATTTCGACCCATGATCCGATATTGGCGCTGATGGGGAACAAGAGAATCGTCGTCGGCAATGGGTCGGTCGTCGACATAATCGAAACGAGCTACCTCGAACGTTGGCGCCTCCAGGAACTGCAGAGGCTGGACGCGTGCATCATGGATGTGCGACGCCGCCTTCGTGAGGGGAAGCGTATCGAGGACGTGGATAGCTCATGGGGACCCCCGTTTTAAACCTGCTTTTGGAACGGCGTTCCTGCTCTTCGCTCGGCGAACCGGCTCCGGACGAGCAGGCTCTCGACGTCATCTTTCGCGCGGCCCTTCGGGTCCCGGATTTTCAACGGTTGCGCCCATACCGTTTTTTAGTCGCCTCGGGCGATGGCCTGCATCGTCTCGGGGCGTTGATGCAGGACGCGGCTCGTCAATCCGGACTTGCCGACGAGATCGTCGACCGGGCCCTTGGCATGCCCAAACGGGCGCCGATGGTCGTGGTGGTGGCGGCAATTCACCGCCCGCATAAGGTCGTGACGCCGTTCGAACAACAGCTCACAGCCGGCTGCGCCGTGATGGCCATGCAGATGGCCGCCTTTGCCCAAGGCTACGGCGGCATATGGCGCTCCGGCTGGCCCATGTTCAACCGAACGCTGCACTCGGCCCTCGGTCTCGCCGAGGCCGATCAAATCGTCGGGTTTCTCTATCTCGGCACTCCGACCGCGGAACCGAAAAACCCATTGCCGGGCGCCGAATGGGCGAGTTTCGTTCAATGGTTATGATTCCGAACTCCCCGAAGGCGGCTATCGCCATCTCATGGACAGCTGCCGAGCGCCCGATCTGAAAACCGATCGCATAGGCGACGGCGAGCTGAAGATCATCACCGAAGTCCGTTCTCTCGATGGAGCGAACGAACCGGCGCCGTCACGTTTGGGAGCAAAGAGCGGTTCGGTTCGGCGCAACCGCATTGGCTCGACGCTTGCTTCAGCTTGCCGGGAAGAGCGTTTCGAGCAGCTGTCGTCGAGCGAAACGGCCCATCCTCGCGCAGCAGCAGGCGAGCATATCATGCAAGACGTCAACGTCTCCCGACGCTCGGCCGTGGAATTTAGGGCCGTTCCGACGCCTTGGATTCGCCCGGGGGTGGTGGTGCACGACGCCGGGCTGCTCGTAGATGCGCTTCTCGAGGAATTTTCTCTTGTATTGCGTTCGCGCGGATTCGACGTGCACGGATATGTGCAGCGTAGCGATCGCGATTGCACCAGGAAGGGCGACGGCTGCTCGATACGCGTGAACTATCGAGATGTCGGATCCGAGAAGATCCTGTCCCTCGAGCGCGGGGCGGTCGCCGCTCTCTTGCGTGAGGCGCGTTCCCGCAATTCCGACCTTGTCGTCTTCAGTCGCTTTTCCGCATGCCTTCCACTCGATGAGGGCGTCGAGCCCGCATTCCAGCTGTTTTCAAAGGGGCCGCCGATTCTGACGTCCATCGCCGGACAGTGCGTCGAGAAATGGCATAGCCGGACGGGGCATGAAGGCGCGCTGCTCGCTCCGGACATCAAATCTCTATGGCGGTGGTGGGGGCCCGAACGTCTCTATCGCGATCTCATTCTTGGAGTCGATGAAAGCGAGGTGCGACGTATCGTCTGCGGCGCGCGCTGGATCATGGTCGAAGGACCGTCGGGAACAGGGCTCGCTTATTTGCCGAAGCATCCCAGAGAACTCGCGTCCCGTCTTCCGCGTCACGCTCGCGAGAGTCTGAGAACCCTCGCGGAGTTGGCTCAGTCCACGGATCCGCTCGACACCGCTCTTGGAGTCGCCGCGATCAATGCGCATTACAATCGAGTCGGTCTCGACGCCAAAGCGGGCAACGGAGCCAAAAAGCTCCGCGATGTTCCCGGCAGGCCGGTGGCGATCGGCGCCTTTCCCGGAATTGACGGGATATTTCCGGATTGCACGGTTGTAGAGACGGATCCTCGTCCCAACGAATATCCATTGGCGGCTTTGGACGCCCTGCTGCCGGGCCGTGGGGCGGCGGTCATAAATTCTTCGGCGCTGATCAATCGTAGCTTGTCGCGCATTCTTCGGCTCGCCGCCAGCCGGGATGTCGCGCTGATCGGACCGTCGACGCCGCTTACGCCCAGGCTCTTCGATTATGGCCTCCGTGTTTTGGGAGGGCTGATCGTCGACGATACGGACGGGCTCGCGAATGCAATCGCATCCGGCGCGCTGCCCCGGGAATTTGGCCGCTTCGGTCGATTTGTCCATCTCGACTGCAGCGAGTCGAGCAAATAAAAGAGGCCCCGCACTCATTCGCATTGGCTGAGCAAACAAATTCGACGGCTCACTTATAAGGGAGTCGCCCGATACGGCATGAGCCGCTTCCAAATCCCCAAACCGAGGCGCTTCGAGAAGGCGCAATCGAAACTATGGAGGACGGCATGCCGCGTTGTCACGAATCGACTTTGCATGGCCTCGGCGGCGAGACCAGGAACGAAGACATCTCGCTCTCAAGATATGTGATCGGGTTACGCCTGCTCGGTCACGATTTCGAGGCGATAGCGCTCGCATTTGCCGACGGAGCGGTCGAAGCCTTGGCGGCTGCAGGATTTCGAGGTCCCATGCTCGACCGCGCTCTAGGGACGTTAGCCGAAGCGATGCAGGAACATGCCGGGGAGCTAGCGAAGGTTTCGGAGAGATCGCCGTCCGTCAAAGCTACGCTAAAGGCTGCGATCGCAGCTGCTGGTCGAACGCGAATGACGCCTGAAATCACCCGGGACGACCAACCGCCGACGCCCGCAGTCAGCCTCGAGGAGTTGACGGTGAAACGGTGAAGTGATCCGAAAGCCGCCGCTCGACGCCACCCCGCTCATCGACGTGGCGATTGGGCGTCGTGCGGCGACTTGCGTTTGGAATCTGTCGGGAGGCGAACGACAACGTGTCGCTATCGCGCGCACTGGCGCGTCGTCTTCGCCTTCTTCTCGGGGATGAGCCCTTCTCTTTCGTCGATTCGGCCTTGGCCGGACGCCTCGGCGAAGAGATTCGTCAATTCGTCTCGCAGGATTTCAACGAGACTGGAAACCATTTGAATGGCCTCTACAGCTTGAGAAGAGCCAAATGGCGTCGGCGCCGCGGGGCGCCTGACGCGCGCCTTCAACTGCCTCAAGCCGCATTCAAATGAAACGCAGCGATGAACTGACAGCCGAGGCGGGACCGAAGCGCAGCCTGCGCGGGCGACGTGTCGGTTCCGAAGGACGGCGCTGAAGCCGAGCCGCATGGCAGGAATTTTGATGAGTTTGAGAAGACCGCAAAAATATAGGCTCTCATGCACAAGCACGACAACGCTCGGCGCGCAATTCCCATACCTCCCATCCGGGCCCGCCCAGGAGAGGCGCTGGCGTTGGATGCTGGCAAAACATTCGATGTGTCTTCGGCGGTCGCCGAGATCTTGGCGCAGCCCGTGCGGTTCGAGCATGCCGAGATCGACCTCGCGTCTTTGTCGTCGCAGATCAGAGGCCGAAGCAAATTGACGTTCCATTACGTCGCCGCCATGACGCGGGCGAACGCCAGGCGGCCGCTGCTTCTGGCGCGGCAGAGCGACGGAAGCCTCATTCTTCTCGACGGCAGACACCGGGCCGCCCGGTCGTTGCAACTCGGATACGTCCAAGCGGCGGCCTGGATATTGTCGCCGGATCAGCTTTCCAAATTCAGCCGCTGAGCTTCGAGCCTCGTCGGGCGTGAGGCGCCGCTTTTCGGTGGGCGACACGGCGTCGAGGGATGGCCCCAGCATTGCTGTTGAAGCGACGGCGCGAATTCTCGTCGCGCGTCCTACCGCCCGCACAGTCCGGGCGCAACGCAGAAAGGTCGAACCCGTGGTGGAAACCGCGTCCAGCTTCATCAAATCACTTATCGACGGCAACGATGTCGTTCTGTTCATGAACGGGGTTCCTTCCCAGCCGCAATGCCCTTCCTCGTCCGCCATGGTGTCGATTCTCCACCGCCTCAACGCGCCCTTCAACCCCGTGAATTTGCTTTCCAACCCGCGCATTCGCGACGGCCTAAAGGAGTTGTCGGACGGATCGGCCCTTCCGCGCCTCTATGTCAAAGGCGACTTCGTCGGCGGCTCCGAGATCGTCAAGGACATGTACGCCGCCGGAGCGTTGACCAAGCTTCTCACCGACAAGGGCATTGCGCATTACCCTGTCTGATCGGGATTCGGCTCGTCGCCGCTCAGGGCGAGCCAGACGGAGCCTGGAACGGCGAGCCCGGGCGCAGCGGACGAAATCGTACGATCGGTTTACGTATCCGTCAGGTTCGCCAGCCTCCGCAGCGCCCTTCGCGAATGAAACCGGTCGGACGGGCGTCATGAGGGATCGCCAATGCGGGGACCAGGCTTGCGTCAGGCGGTTTCTTCGACGCCAACCCGAACGCGCCCGAGGAAGTCACGCTTCCTCATCGCATAGGCGGCGAGACTTGCGCATCCGGGGGGCGTCATTCCAATTCCGTATTTTTTGGGAAAGCGGGGCCGCGCCCTATTTCTCGATCAGATCGTTTTCCCGACAATAGGCTTCCTGACCCCGTTTGAACTCGCTCAAGGTGAATTCGAAGCCTTCTTCGCGCATGGCGGCCCAACTCGCCTCTTCGTCATCGCTCAAAGCGGTCATGCGGGCGCGAAACTCTTCGTCCGAATGCATGCGCTTGATATAGGCGAGAGCGGATTCGACGGACATGTTCAGGCTTCCAGAAACCCACGCGGGGATGATCCTTAAATGGAGCAACATCCGGGCCGCGATCGGAAATGGCGTTTCCAGGACGGAGTCGAACCGTTCTTTCGCTGGGCCGGGCGACCCCTCGAGATCAAGCGTTTCCTCGACAGCTGCGAAAGCGCCGTCCGCGTTCAGCTCGCTGTGGTCGAAGGCGACATCGGAGCCCGATACGATGGCGCATCACGGCAGAAACGACGAAGGCCGCCTCGCGGCGGCCTTTCGTAAGCGCTTGATTCTTTTTTCCGAACTGGAGCGGGCGAAGGGATTCGAACCCTCGACCCCAACCTTGGCAAGGTTGTGCTCTACCCCTGAGCTACACCCGCATCCGTGTCCGGCGCTTCGCCGAAGCGACCGTGGCCGTCTTATGGCCTAAACGAATTTGCTTTGCAACAGGCCGAGCGCAAGTTTTGTGAATTTTATGACGCGGGTCCCCGCTATCGACTTTTCCCTCGGCTTCGTGTAGGGGAGCCCTCTCAACTAAAACAGCGTCCCGAAACGCTCGTCGCCGCGGCTCCGCTGCGGGAAAGACGAAACGGCAGGAGTTGAACTCATGAACATCATCGCCCAGCTCGAGGCCGAGCAGGCCGCAAAACTGCTCGAAGGCAAGACCATTCCGGAGTTTCGCCCCGGCGACACCGTGGTGGTCAATGTGAAGGTCAAGGAAGGTGAGCGCACCCGCGTCCAGGCCTATGAAGGCGTCGTGATCTCCCGCCAGGGCGGCGGCCTGAACGAGAGCTTCACGGTTCGCAAGATTTCCTATGGCGAGGGCGTCGAGCGCGTCTTCCCGATCCATGCCCCGCTGATCGATTCGATCAAGGTGGTCCGCCGCGGCAAGGTCCGCCGCGCCAAGCTCTATTATCTGCGCGATCGTCGCGGCAAATCCGCCCGTATCGCCGAACGCGTCGAGTCCAAGCCGAAAGACGCGGCCAAGAAGTAAAATTTGCGAAAAGCGAAATTTGCGGGCGCGGCGGTTTTCGCCGCGTCTTTTTTTTTGCAAAGCCCGCGGACTTCGCCGGAAATTCGGGCTGCGCGATTTACCTGCGAATTGGGCGGTCCCTTTCGATCGGAAACCGCCCTCATTCACCAGAACTCGATCCAATTCCGCCGTGCGATCAGGCTCTCCTGCGTCGCAGCAGAGCCCGGCTGGTCAGGCTCGCGACACGGTCGCCGCCCTGCGCGGGAGCTTCGTCCTCTTCGATGTCAGCGACGAATTCGGGTTTGCCGACCGGCGGGCGAGAGGAAGCGGGTTTTGTTTCAGCGCGAATTTCCGCCGCCTCCGCCACCCCCGAAAGCACGCCGCCCTTTTCGACTTCGATCTCGCCGTAAACCCACTTGCCTTCGACGCGTCCGGAGGATCTGACGATCAGCAATCCCCGCACGGTGATATCCTCGCCGATCTTGCCGTAGATGTCGGCTTCGGAAACGGAAATCGAACCCGTTACGACGCCCGACGGCCCTACGATCAGCCGGCTGCAGGAGATTTCCCCCTCGACGGCGCCGTCGACGACGACGATATCCTCCGCCTCCACCTTTCCGCTCAGCGAAGCGCCTTCGCCTATGTGGACGACGTTCTTTTCTTCCGGCCTGAATTCCTTCATCTGGATTGATCCCTGTCCGATATGGGTTGGCGTCTGGCGGGCTGCCGCAGCGACGACGGCGCTGTCCGGGCAATGATTTTTTCTTGCGAATCGCCAATCAACGCGACGACGCCGGCGGCCTGACGAAAAGACGACAGCACGGGCTCCGCGCCAGAAACTCTATATATGGCGCGGTCTTACTGCACACACTCGCCCCGGTTCGGGACAATAATATTGCTCTTCGAACCCTGTCAAACCGACGGCCGTCGCCTTCTTTGCGAAGGGATTTTTCGCCCGATTCGGTCGGCTGCGCTCGCAATGGAAGAATGGCCGCCGCCGAAGGCTTTTTTGGGACGCGCCCCGGCGCATTTTCCGCTCCAGCGGCGGCGAGAGACGTGAAAACCAGGTGGGGCGCGCCTTCGACGATCGACCCTGTTCTTATGCGTTGGCGAAGGATTATATAAATGTCGCTTGCGCCGCGGCGCCGCCTCCGCCGGCGACGGGCCGCGAGCTTTCGTCATGGAGCCATGATGCCACCGATTCAGCGAATTGCAGCGAGCGCCGCCCTGATGGCGGCGTTGGGGTTCTTTGTTCTTGCGCCCGTTATGTCGGCTCCCGTCTTCGCGCAGGCGGCGCCCGCGTCGGAACGGACGGCGCCGCAATCGCGCACCGAGATTCTCCTTTCCTTCGCTCCGGTCGCCAAAAAGGCGCAGCCCGCCGTCGTGAACGTCTTTGCCTCGCGGGTCGAGAAAATGCCCACCAATCCACTGTTCGACGATCCGATCTTCCGCCGCTTCTTCGGCGAGGGCGGAGGACCCTCCGGCCGCAACACGGCGCAGTCGCTCGGCTCCGGCGTCATCGTCGATCCTTCGGGACTCGTCGTGACCAACCATCATGTCATCGAAGGGATGACCGACGTCAAAGTCTCCCTCTCCGACAAAAGGGAAATCCCCGCGAAGATTCTGCTGCGCGATCCACGGACCGATCTCGCTGTGCTGAAGCTCGCCGAGGGCGACAATTTTCCGGTCATGGAGCTGGGCGATTCGGACGCCATCGAAGTCGGCGATCTCGCGCTCGCGATCGGCAATCCTTTTGGCGTCGGCCAGACGGTCACCCAGGGCATCGTTTCGGCTCTGGCGCGCACGCAGGTCGGCATTTCCGACTACGGCTTCTTCATTCAGACCGACGCGGCCATCAATCCCGGCAATTCGGGCGGCCCGCTGGTGGACATGAACGGCCGCGTCATCGGCATCAATTCGGCGATCTTCTCGAAATCCGGCGGGTCGGTGGGCATCGGCTTCGCGATCCCCGTCAATATGGTCAAGATCGTCATTGCGGCGGCCAAGGGCGGCGGCAAGCAGGTGCGGCGTCCCTGGCTCGGGGCGACGCTTCAGGCCCTGTCCAGGGAGATCGCCGAGAATCTCGGATTGGAGCGTCCGTCCGGCGCGCTCCTTGCGGACATAGACGCGAAGGGTCCGGCGGCTGATGCGGGTTTGAAGCGCGGCGACGTGATCGTTTCGGTCGACGGCCAGGCCGCCGACGATCCGGAGGCGGTGGGCTACAGGCTCGCCACCAAGCCCGTCGGCGGGGTCGCAAGCCTCGGCGTGCTGCGCGGGGGCAAGAAGATAGTCGCGCCGATGAAGCTCGTCGCCGCGCCCGAGGTTCCGGCCCGCG
The DNA here is from genome assembly GCF_004802635.2 of Methylocystis heyeri. Classification (NCBI taxonomy): domain Bacteria; kingdom Pseudomonadati; phylum Pseudomonadota; class Alphaproteobacteria; order Hyphomicrobiales; family Methylocystaceae; genus Methylocystis; species Methylocystis heyeri. Next base: position 3,260,901 of record NZ_CP046052.1, on the reverse strand, counting down.
ACGCCATCAAGATAAAAGGGCAGAGTCCCTTTGCCGGGGCGACGGTGGTGAACATCTCGCCCGCAGTGATCGAGGAGCTGTCGGTGCAGGGCGCTTCGTCCGGCGTCGTCGTCGCCGACATCGAGGAAGGCTCCTTTGCGCAGCAGCTCAATCTCCAGAAAGGCGACATCGTGATCGCCGTGAACGACCGCAAGATCGGGGCGACGCGCGAACTCGATCAGGTCGCGAACGGCGGCCGCGCCTATTACTGGAAGATCACCCTCGCCCGCGGCGGACAGGTTTTTACGACGGTGGTGGGGGGATAGCGTCGGCGGTCCGGCGCTATTCTCGGAGGGAGCGGGGCTTTTCCTGTCGCTCGAGGGCTTTTGGGCGGCAGGCGCGGCGCGTTCAGACGATTCCGCTCGCGATATTGACCGTCAGGCCGATGATGGCGAGATTGTAGAAAAACGCCAGACCGCCATGGACCGCCGTCAGCATCCGCATGGAGCGCGAGGTCGTGGCGACGTCCGCGGTCTGAGAAGCAAGGCCGATGACATAGGCGTAATAGAGAAAATCCACATAATTCGGCGGCTCTCCGCCCGGAAAGACGAGCCCGCCGCGCTCCTCGAGCTTCTTGGCGGGATTGGCTCTCAGCTCGTCGTAATATTCATGCGCGTAATGAATGGCGAAAGTCAGATGCATGAACATCCAGCTGTCGATCACGGTCAGCACGGTGAGGCCGAGATGCAGCGCCTTGGGCCAGCCCTGCATGTTCTTCACCGGACCCAGCTCCAGCACGATCGCGCCCATCGACGCGCAGGCCGCGCCTATGGCGAGCATGAGGATCAGGAGGCGGCCCTCGTCCTGGAAGCGCGCGCGGCGCCTGACCGTCTCCTGGTCGGCGCGCGCGATCATGACGAAGGCCGAGGCCAGATAGCCGAGAACGGCGGCGTTCCAGGCGATCAGCGCTCTCGTCGCAGGGCGCAGATAATGGGGCAGGGCGAGGCCCAGGACGACCCCGATGGCGACACAGACGACGAGCCGGGGCCGCGAGCGCAGCACCCGGAAGGGCTTCAGCAGCGGCGAACGCATGCGTCTCAGAGAAATCCCTTCCGTCATCGCCCGCTCCGCCGTCAGCTGTTGCGAAGCGCCACGAAACGCGCGGCCTCCGCCAGCGTCGCCGTGGCGTCGCCGAGGCCGGTTTCCTCGAGGGCTGCGATCGCCTCCTCGACCAGAGCGTCCCGGCGGGCCTTGGCGGCTTCGAGTCCCAAGAGGCCGACGAGCGTCGCCTTGCCGCGTTCGGCGTCTTTTCCGGCGCGCTTGCCCAAAGCCGCGGCGTCTCCCTCGGCGTCGAGGATGTCGTCGGCGACCTGAAAAGCGGCGCCGAGCGCGGCGCCATAGCGCGTAAGCGTCGCCGCCTGCCGTTGATCGGCGGCGCCGAGAATGGCGCCTGCATCGACCGCAAAACGTAGCAGGGCCCCCGTCTTCATCGCCTGCAGGGTCAGGATTTCCTGCTGGTTGAGGGGTTTTTGCGCGGATTCGGCGGCAAGGTCCAGCGCCTGTCCGCCGACCATGCCGCCAAGACCCGCGGCGCGGGCGAGGGCCAGAACGAGATTCGCCCTGACCGCGGCGTCGGGGTGGGTGGCGGGGTCGGCCAGCACATCGAAAGCGTAGGTCAGCAAGGCGTCGCCGGCCAGGATGGCGGTGGCCTCGTCGAAAGCCTTGTGGGCGGTGGGGCGTCCGCGTCGCAGATCGTCGTCGTCCATGGCGGGGAGATCGTCATGCACGAGCGAATAGCAGTGCACCATCTCGAGCGCGCAGCCGGCGCGCAGCGGCCCTTCGCCGGAAAGGCCGAAAAGCGCGGCCGATTCGATCACCAGAAAGGGACGCAGCCTCTTGCCGCCGCCGAGAGTGGCGTAGCGGATCGCTTCCAGCAGACGGGCGGGCCGTTCGATTTCCCCTTTGAGCGTCGACGGCGCGAGCAGGGCGTCCAGCTTTTGCTCGACGGCTGCTGCTGCTGCGTCCAGCCGGCCGATGAAGTGATCCGCGCGATCTTCGGCGTTCATGGTGGGGGCCTTTCCTAAAATGACTTCAGCGGCCCTATGGCGCGCTTTTTGGGGTTCGCTCGCAGCTCGCGGCGCGACAGGGGCGGCCCGCCGCAGGCCTCCGCGTCGCAGGAGGCCGTTCGCCCCCTGCAAGGACGCGCTCTAGCAAATCCCTTGGCGATTCCCAACCCGCCCGCTCGGCTGGCATTAAGACTGCATTAACATTTTGGCGGCGGCTAGCGTCTCATGCTCGACGAGAACCTCAGAGCATGAAGACATCTTGTTGAATCGGCGGGTCGGAGCGCGTTCTGATCGCGAAGGCGATGCGCTCCAAAGGCTCTGCGAGCTGAGGGAGCAGGAAAATGGCGAACAGCCAACTGGTCGAACTTTGCGCGGCTCTGGCCGCATTTATGGTCACCGGCGCCGCGGTGTTCGGCGCCTGGTGAGGGCAAATCGGATTCCCCGGGCTGGAGCGCATTCCCGTCGCAACAGCATATAGGCTCTTGCGACGAGGCGCTTCAGGCCGACATCTTGGCGACGAGGGCGTCCGAGAATTCGGCGTTCACATAGACGTTCTGGACGTCGTCGTTGTCCTCGAGCGAGCCGATCAGACGCAGGATTTTCTCGCCGGCTTCGTCGTCGACCGCGATCGTGTTCTGAGGCCGCCAGATCAGCGCAGCTTTCCTCGAGTCGCCGAACTTCTCCTCGAGCGCCTTGGCCACGTCGCGAAGGCTTTCGACCGAGGTGACGATCTCGTGGGTTTCCTCGTTCGAGGAGACGTCGTCGGCGCCGGCCTCGATGGCGGCCTCCATCATGGCGTCCTCGGAGGCGGCCTTGCGGTCGAATTCGATCTGGCCGACGCGATCGAACATGAAGGACACCGCGCCGGTCTCCGCCAGCGATCCCCCGGCTTTGGTGAAGTATGAACGCACTTCGCCCGCGGTGCGGTTGCGGTTGTCGGTCAAAGCCTCGACGATCAACGCCACGCCGCCGGGCGCATAGCCCTCGTAGCGCACTTCGTCGTAGTTCTCGGCGTCCGCGCCGGAGGCTTTCTTGATGGCGCGCTCGATATTGTCCTTGGGCATGTTCTCCGCGCGGGCCGCGAGAACCGCCGCGCGCAGGCGCGCGTTCATATTGGGGTCCGGCAGGCCCATTTTGGCCGCAACGGTGATTTCGCGGGCGAACTTGGAGAAGAGCTTGGAGCGGATCGCGTCCTGCTTGCCCTTCTTGTGCATGATGTTTTTGAACTGACTATGTCCCGCCATCCTCGTCGCCCTGCCGTGTGTCCGATATTGTTCCGCGACCGGCGAGGAAGCGCTGCAAAGCCGCGCCCGCCGCCGCTGTGGCGAATTCTCGAAAAAGTCGAATTCGCCGCCGATTATCTTTCTGGCGCGATTTCTCGCTCGCCCGATTCCCTGATCGGTCCCGGACGCGCGACGCAGCGCGCTATGGGGCCTTCGGGAAGCCGGTCGCATTGCGACAGGCGAAGCGCAAAGCGCGCCGATGCGCCCATATACGCCGCCCGGGGCCGGAAATAAAGGAAGGCCCGCCCTCGGACGGGGCGGGGAGCGAAAAAAGCGCCGCCGGCGGCGAAGGACGTCCACGCCGCCTTCACGGGTTCCGGCGAGGACGCCGGGACCGCCGACGGGTTGGAATGTCGCACCGGGGAAAGACAGCGGCTCAAGGCGTTGATCTGACGCCATAGTTTAGGTTCCGGCCGTCAATTCAGGGCTTTGGGCGTTTTTCCCGGTCTTTCAACCTTGGTCCGAAGCTGGTTTAAAGAGGCTGACGCGCAGCGTCGTTCAGTGCGGGAGATTGAAATGGGCTTGCTTGATGGAATTATCGGCGGCGTGATCGGCGCCGAAGCCTTGTCTCTGGTCAAGGGATATGTCGACAAACACGGCGGTCTCGACGGCGTGGTCGCCGAATTCGAAAAATCCGGCTATGGACAGCAGGTGAAATCCTGGATCGGGACCGGTCAAAATCTGCCGGTGTCCGCCGAGGACGTGAAAAAAATCCTCGGCTCCGAGAAGATCAAGGAATTGGCGGCCGCCACCGGCATCCCGGTCGACAAGGCCGCCGAATATCTCGCCGAGCACCTTCCGACCGCAGTCGATAAATCCACCCCCGACGGAACCCTGCCGCCGAAGTAAAAGCCGCGCCGAGATTAGGCTTTCGGCGACTCGCGCCGGGGCGCCGGGAATGCGCCCGGATCTCGGGCTTTCCGGCCGGATGATTCATCCGGTCGGAGACCCTCCCGCGCGCTCGGCCCAAAAGAGCCGCCCGATCCTCGCTCACGCCATCTCTGAGCCCTTGCCAGGCTATGGGCGTTTTTGTATGTGGCGAAGAGGCTCGGCGTCTTTGTTTCGGAAAATTCGGCGGCCTTCCGGAAATACTGAAGAATTTGGCGGCGAAACGTTATCGGAGACATCGCCGCATATTTCGATCGCGCCTTCCGGCCCGCCTTCGGGGCGATCGGCCATGGCCGGAGCCGGTCGATCTGCGCAGGGCCGAAGCGGCGGCGCGCCTACAGCATAATGAGGAATGGAATGTCGAAGCGGGCGTTGATTACCGGCATCACGGGTCAGGACGGAGCCTATCTCTCGCAACTGCTGCTGGAGAAGGGCTACGAGGTTCACGGGGTGATCCGGCGGTCGTCGCACCGCGGGGTCGAGGATCACCGGCTGCGCTGGCTCGGCGTCGCCCACAAGGTCAAGCTGCACGACGGCGATCTCGGCGACCTCTCCAGCCTGCTGCGGATCGTGCAGGACACCCGCCCGGACGAGATCTACAATCTCGCGGCGCAGTCTTTCGTGGCTTCGTCGTGGCGCCAGCCGGTGCTGACGGCCAACATCACCGCGGTGGGCGTGACCAACATGCTGGAGGCGATGCGGATCGAGGCCCCGCAGGCGCGGTTCTACCAGGCTTCCTCCTCGGAGATGTATGGCCTGATCCAGGAGCCGATGCAGCGTGAGACGACGCCGTTCTATCCGCGCTCGCCCTATGCTGTGGCCAAGCTCTACGGGCACTGGATCACGGTGAACTACCGCGAGAGCTTCGGGCTTCACGCCTCCTCGGGCATATTGTTCAACCATGAGAGCCCGCTGCGCGGCATCGAATTCGTGACCCGCAAGGTCAGCGACGGGGTGGCGCGGATCAAGCTGGGGCTGGCGCAGGAGTTGCGGCTCGGCAACATCGACGCCAAGCGGGACTGGGGCCATGCCCGGGACTACGTGCGGGCGATGTGGCTGATGCTGCAGCAGGAGACGCCGGACGATTATGTGGTGGCGACCGGGGTGACGACGACGGTTCGCGACATGTGCCGGATCGCCTTCGATCACGTCGGGCTGGACATGGACAAGCATGTCGTGATCGACCCGGCGTTCTACCGGCCGGCGGAGGTCGACATATTGCTGGGCGACTCGTCCAAGGCGCGCGCCAAGCTTGGATGGGCGCCCGCGACCGAACTCACCGCCCTGATCAAGGAAATGGTCGACGCCGACCTCGTGAGGGTGAAGGCCGAAAACGCCGCCGCCGCGAAGGCTTGACGGGAGAAGGGATGGCGGGCTTCCAGAGGATATTGTTGACCGGCGGCGGGGGGTTCGTGGGCTCCTATCTCGCCCCCCTGCTGACGCAGGCCTATCCGGATGCGCAAAAGGCGATGCTGGCCCTGGGCGAGGACCGGGTGGCCGCGGCTCCTTGCGGCGGTTGGACCCTTGCGCGCGGCGATCTTCTCGACGCCCCGGCGATCGAGGCGATCGTTTCGGCCCTGCGCCCGGATCTCGTGGTGCATCTCGCCGGACAGGCGTCGATCGGCACGGCGCTGGGCGCAGCCGAGCAGACCTGGCGCGCCAATCTGCACGGCTCCTTCAACCTCGCCGCCGCGCTGGCGCGCCACACCCCCGAAACGACGCTGTTGTTCGCCTCCAGCGCCTCCGTCTACGGCGCGAGCCTCCTGGACGGACCTGCGACCGAGAACGCGCCATTGCGTCCGCTCGACGCCTATGGACGCTCCAAAGTCGCGGCCGAGGGCGCGCTGGCGGATGTTCTCGGGCCGCGGTCGCGCCTGCTGATCGCGCGGCCGGTCAACCATTCCGGCCCCCGGCAAAGCGAGAAATTCTTCGTGCTCTCGTCCTTTGCAGCGCAGATCGCCGCAATGGAGTCCGGTCGGGCTCCGCCGCTCCTGCATGTCGGCGATCTTTCCAAGACCCGCGACTTTCTCGACGTCCGCGACGTGGTCTCGGCCTATATGGCCATGATCGACAACGCCGCGAAAATGCCCGAGCGGGTCAATTGCTTCAATGTCGCTTCCGGCGAACCCCATCCGATCGGCTATTTTCTCGACGGCCTTCGCCGGGAGTCGCATACGGCTTTCGAGACCGTGGTCGAGGCCCATCTGCTGCGGCCCTCGACCATAGACATCCCTGTCATCTCCTGCGACGCCACCAAGCTGCGCAAGCTCACGGGATGGCGCCAGCGCCATTCCGTCGACGACATGCTGAAATCCTTGCTTGATTATTGGCGCAGCGTCGAAAGCGCGCGCGCATGAGCGCCGCGCCGACGCCGACCGCCGACGAAAAAGACGAACAGATCAGGCTGCTGCGATATCAGCTCGACTTTCAGCGCGCGGAACTGCTCCATCTGACGCATGAACGGGACAGAATGGTCTATTCCGCGGCCTGGCTCGTCTTCAGGCCGCTTCGCGGTTTAGAGGCGAAGCTGGTCGATGCTGTCGGCGGGCTGTTCAAGAAAAAGGCGCTGCAGCGGGGCGTGGCGGGCGCCGGCCCCGCGTCGGCGCCCGAATCCCCGGTCCGGCATGCGCCGGCGGCCCGCCTTCTCGTCGACGTCACCGGCGCCGTCAAGCGCGACGCCGGAACCGGCATCCAGCGCGTGGTGAAGAAGGTCGTGGAAGCGCTCTATGGCGGCGAGCGCTACGAGATCCCGGCCATCGCGGTGCGCAGCGTCGAGGGTCGCCTGTTCTCGGCCCACGCCTACGCCGCCTCGCTGGCGGGGAAGGCCCCGATCGCGCCCGACCAAGAAATCGACATCCGTCCGGGCGATCGTTTCTTCATGCTGTCGGACAGCTGGAACGCCTTCGAGGAGCTTGCGCCTTTGTTCGCCCGCATCAGGGCCGAAGGCGGCGAGGTGATCTCCTGCATTTTCGATCTCATCCCCGAACTCCATCCGCACGCCTGCCATGAAGTGACGCCGCCGCTCTACGACGCCTGGCTGCGCAAGGCGCTTTTGGAGAGCGACGGCTTTCTCGCCATATCGAGAACCGTGGCGCAGGAGCTCGCCGATTTCGTGAAATCGCGCGGCCTCCCGCACCGGCCGGGCCTCAAGATCGGCTGGTTCCATTGCGGATGCGACATCGCATCCGGCGGCGACGCCCCGATCGCTCCGCAGATCAAAGAGGCGACCGCGGGGTCCTGCCCCGCGTTCCTGTGCGTTTCCACCATCGAGCCCCGCAAGGGCCAGCGCGTGGCGCTGCGGGCGTTCGAGAAGCTTTGGGGAGAGGGCGTCGAGGCGCGGCTCGTCTTCGTCGGCCGGCGCGGCTGGTTCGACGAGGCCATCGCCTATGAACTCGAAAACCATCCCGAGAAAGGCCGGCGCCTGTTCTGGTTCGGCGACGCCGGCGACGCCGATCTCGCCTATCTCTACGACCATGCGCGCGCTTTGGTGCTGCCGTCCTTCGCCGAGGGCTTCGGCCTGCCGATAGTCGAGGCCGCCTGGCGCGGCAGGCCGGTGCTCTGCAGCGACATTCCGGTGTTCCGGGAGGTCGGCGGCGAAGGCGCGATCTATTTCCGGGTCAACGACCCGGAGGCTCTCGCCGGGCGGGTCGAGGATTTCCTCGCCGGAAGGATCGCGGGCGATCCGACCAGGGTGCTGCGGGCGAGCTGGGCGGACGCGGCCCGGCGCATAACCGAGGTCGTCGCCAGAGACGACTGGAGCGACCGCCTGTCCTGACGCCGCCACGGCGCGAAAATGGATCGGCCCCGGCGCTTTTCGCGCAAAGAAAAACCATGGTATGGAAGCCGCGCAGGCTGCAGCCAGGCGGGTTCCTGCGCGCTTGAAGCGGCCTTTTGTCAACGGTTTTTCGTCCCTTTTCGGCAAGGCCGGCGGGAGGGAGGCCTCAACCTGTCAGGTTAGTCTTCATGGCGATCAAGCTACCCGGGAGCTGGGCGGAGTCCACGCCCAAAGCTCTGTACGACATCATCGCGCTCGAGGGCGGGCAGAAGAAGCTGCCGGCCAGCGTCCCGCTCATGGGCGGCTTTCTCTTGGCCTATGTGGTCGCCCAGGCGCTGGTTCATTCCGTGCACGATCACGGCGTCATCGGATCGCTCGGCTTCGGCATCGGCTCCGCCGCGCTGGTCGGCGGCCTCACCGCGGGCGCGCTCGTCTCCTACAAGCGCCGCGAGCTGATCGTCCAGACGGTGACCGCGCTCGCGGCCACGGGAGTCGCGATCGCGATCTCCTCCATCCTGCTGCATTTCCTGTTCGCGGTGGCGCTGCCGCCGCCCCTGCCGACCCAGCGGCTGGTGGGCTTTCTTCTGTTCCCGATCGCGATCTGGAACGTGTTCGCCTTCGCCTGGATCTATCGCCATGCGGCGATCCGGACCATTCCGGCTTTCGCCTTCGCGGTCGCGATCGTGATCATCATCTATTTCATCATGGCGACGCTGATTCACTGATTCGGCCTTTGGGGAGCGCATGCCGATGCGCTCCCGTTTGGCGCGCACGGTCTTCTCGCGCGCCGTGGCGGCCCGATTTCGGGTTAAAATTTTGATCTTCCGGCGCAAGAATTCGGAAACCATTCCGGCGAATTAAGCCGACATTAAGTATAATCGCTCATCTTTGCTTCATTGACGCGTCGGGAGCGGAACGGCCCGACCGGCGCGAAGCAAGGACGAGAGCAAATGGCTTTGAAGATTCTCCGCGCCCGCATGACCGCACTGGCGGCGCTTCTCGGCGCGTTCGTCGCTCCGGCCGCGATGGCCGCGGACATGCCCTTCCTCTCGGAGCCGGCGCCGGAACCGGTCAATCAGCAGCCGCTGGAATTCGGTTCGGGCTGGTATCTGCGCGGCGACGTCGGCTATTCCAACATGGCCCTTCCCGCGGTGTTCGCGGATTTTGCGAATTCGATCGGCCGCACCGGCGCGGTCACGGGCGGCGTGGGCGCCGGCTATCAATACAACAACTGGCTCCGCACCGATTTCACCATCGACCGGGGCGTGTTCCAGCCCCAGAGAACCGGGGCGCAGACATGGTGTCCCTATGGCAATGTGGTGGTTGACCAGACCACCAGCCTGCCGTTGGGGTATGCCTATAGTCCTAGCCAAACCTGCACGCCCTTGCTGAAGGCCGATCTCAATCGCACCTCTTTCCTCGCCAACGCCTATGTCGATCTCGGCAATTGGTGGGGATTGACGCCCTATATCGGCGCCGGCCTCGGCCTGTCCTATCTGCAGATGAGCGGCAGCGACGTCTGGTATAATTCCGCGACCGGCGCAGTCTGGTCAGCCGATCTCGGTCAAAATGGCGTGCCGTGGATCTGGAAAGGCGGCATCCCGCCCTACGGCTTTGCCTGGGGAACCACGAACTCGCACGCCAACTATCTGCAGAAGAAATCCTGGAAATTCGCCTGGAACGTCATGGCGGGCGTGAGCTACGATATCTCCCAGAATCTGAAGATCGACGTGCATTACCGCCTGCTCGACGCCGGCAGCTACACCAGCTTCCCCAACTCGATCACGGGCGCCGGCGGCGGCACCAAGGACCTCATCTCGCAGGAAGTGCGTCTCGGCTTCCGTCTCGTCGCCGACTGATCGGGCGATCGCAGCAATCAATGTTCTGGACAGGGGGCGCTCTCGGGGCGCCCCTGTTTATTTGCGCGCCGCGGTGGTAGTAACCGGCGCGCTTTCCGCCCGCGCGGCGTCGTTCGAGCGACCGGAAATCGCACGCAATTAAAAAGTTCCCTCAACGCCCGGCCCCGCGCTCTGGCGCACTTCCGCCGGCTCCATTCCATTCGCGGAAACTTGCTCATGGCTGAAACAATCGACGTGCTCGGCATCGGAAACGCCATTGTCGACACCCTTTCTCCCGCTCAGGACGACGCGCTGGTGCGGGCGGGGCTGCACAAGGGCGCCATGCAACTGGTCGACGAGGCCCGGGCCGCCGAGCTCTACGCCGCCATGGGCCCGACCACGATCGCCTCGGGAGGCTCCGCCGCCAACACGATGGCGGGCCTCGCCAGCCTCGGCGCCCGCACCGCCTTCGTCGGCAAGGTCAAGGACGACGAAGCCGGCCGCGAATTCGCCCATGACATCCGCAAGGCGGGCGTGAGCTTCGATACGCCTTTCGCGGCCGACGGCGCCGCCACCGCGCGCTGCCTGATCTTCGTCACGCCCGACGGCCAGAGGACGATGAACACTTTCCTCGGCGCCTGTCAGGCGCTCGGGCCGCAGGACATCGACGAAAATCTCGCGGCCAAAGCCAAGGTTCTCTACATGGAGGGCTATCTCTGGGATCCGCCGGGCGCCAAGGCCGCCTTTCTCGAGGCGGCGAAGATCAGCCGCGCCCATGGCCGCAAGGTGGCGCTCAGCCTCTCCGACGCCTTTTGCGTCGATCGCTACCGCGACGAGTTTCTCGGCCTCATCCGCGACCACGTGGTCGATATCGTGTTCGCCAATGAAAGCGAGCTGCATTCGCTCTACCAGACCGCGGATTTCGACACCGCGCTGAAAGCGCTGCAGGCCGAGAAAGACCTGCTCGGCGTCGTGACCCGCTCGGCGCAGGGCGTCGTGGTGGCGCAGGGAGCGAGCGTGGTTTCGGCTCCGGCTTTCCCGGTCGAGGAAGTGGTCGACACCACCGGCGCAGGCGATCTCTTCGCCGCCGGCTTCCTCGCCGGCTATACAAGGGATATGTCCCATGCGAGAAGCGCCGCGCTCGGCGCGCTGGCGGCGGCGGAGATCATCTCCCACTATGGCGCGCGGCCGCTGAAGGACCTCGCGCAGCTCGCCCGCGACAACGGGCTGCTCGGCTAAAGCGTGTTCCCAAAAAGTGCGAAGCGGTTTTTGGAAAAGAACACGCTTAATCAAGGATATTTGGAGCGCATTCGGCTCAGCTTAAGCCGAGCGCGCTCTAAATCACATGGACTTTTCGAGCGCGTTCGACACTGAAGGGGCCGAACGCGCGCCGGTCGAAAACCTGACAGGGAGCAACAGAATGAAAGCCAGTTCACGCGCGCGGGTTTTTGGCTCCGCGATTCTAGCGGCCGTGGCCGGCGTGGCGCTCGGCGCCAAGGCCGCTTCGCCGATCGACGAGAGCAAGGCGACCGTCACCGTCAGCGGGCTCAAGATCATCGACACCAAGGAAGGAACCGGCGAGCAGCCGAGGCCCGGCCAGCTCTGCAAGATGCATTATACCGGCTGGCTCTATGCCAACGGCGCCAAGGGCAAGAAATTCGACAGCTCGCTCGATCGCGGCCAGCCTTTCGAGTTCACGCTGGGGCGCGGCCAGGTCATCGCCGGCTGGGACGAGGGCGTCGAGACCATGAAGGTCGGCGGCAAGCGCACGCTGATCATTCCGCCGGATCTCGGCTATGGCGCGCGCGGCGCCGGCGGCGTCATCCCGCCCAACGCCACGCTGATCTTCGACGTCGAGCTCCTGGGCGTGCAGTAACTATTGTCATCAGTTGTCGCTGGAAGGCGTCATTGCGAGCGCAGCGAAGCAATCCAGCAACAATCTATGCAAAGTCAAAGTAATAATGGCGCTGGCGTGGTTCTGGATTGCTTCGCTGCGCTCGCAATGACGTGATTGTATTACGCGCGCCGTGGTGGCGGAGATCCCTCGCCTATCGCTTCAATAACCAGACCGCTGTGAAGACGATAGCCGCGATCCAGAACAGGAACCGGTTCACAGCCGCGTGGCGCTGGCGCGACAGCTCCTCGAGCGAGTGGGCCGAGAGCTCGACGCCCCGCGCCGCCTGATTGGAAAGATGCGCCAGCGCGGTCTCGGCGTCGTGAAGCACCTTGGGCAGGCGGGTTGCGAGCTTGACTGTCTCCACCGCGCTTTTTCCGGCGTCCTCGACCTTGGCCATGGGGCCGAGATTGCTCTCGATCCAGTCGCGCACTACCGGGTCGGAGGTCTTCCAGATATTGAGCTTGGGGTCCAGCGTGCGGGCGACGCCCTCTGCGACCACCATGGTCTTTTGCAGCAGCACCAGCTCGGTGCGGGTGCGCATGTCGAACAGCGCCGTCACCTCGAAAAGCAGCGTCAGCAGCCGCGCCATCGAAATGTCGGAGGCGTTGACGGTGTGCAGCGGCTCGCCGATGGCGCGCAGCGCCTGGGAGAACTCCTCCACCGAATGGATCGGCGGCACATATCCGGCCTCGAAATGAACCTCGGCGACGCGGCGGTAGTCGCGGGTGATGAAGCCGTAGAGAATTTCGGCGAGAAAGCGCCGTTCCTTGAGGCCCAGCCGGCCCATGATGCCGAAATCGATCGCGACGATGCGGCCTTCCTTGTCGACGAACAGGTTTCCCTGATGCATGTCGGCGTGGAAAAACCCGTCGCGCATGGCGTGGCGCAAAAAGGACTGCAGGACCGTGCGTCCGAGCTCCTTCAGATCATGGCCTTCCGCCGCGACGCGGGCGAGATCGGAAAGCGGCGCGCCCTCGATCCATTCCAGCGTCAGCACATCCTTGGCGGTGCGGTCCCAATCCACATGGGGGGCGTGGAAATCGGGATCGTTCGCCACATTGTCGCGGAATTCGGAAGCCGCCGCCGCCTCGAGGCGGAAATCTGTCTCCAGCTTCACCGTGCGAGCCAGCGTGTCGACCACCTCGACCGCGCGCAGCCGGCGCCCTTCCGAGGAATATCGCTCCGCAAGCCGGGCGACGAGATACATGTCGGCGAGGTCTCTGGCGAAATGCGCCTCGACGCCGGGGCGCAGAACCTTGACCGCCACTTTGCGCTCGCCATCCGGGTAGCGCGCAATGGCCATATGGACCTGCGCCACGGAAGCTGCGGCGACGGGCTCGCCGAGGCTGACGAAGAGCTGGTCGATCGGCCGGCCCAGCGATTTTTCGATGATGGCGACCGCGGCCTCGCGGCCGAACGGCTGCATGCGATCCTGCAGCGCGGTGAGCGCATTGGCGATTTCGCCGCCGACAATATCCGGGCGGGTGGCGAGAAACTGGCCGAGCTTGACGTAGGACGGGCCGATCTGCGCGAAAGCCCGCACCAGGGCCGTTGCGCCGCCGCCGACGTCCTTGCGCGCGATGAGATTGGCCAGCCGCACCGGCAGTCCCGCCGCCGGCGGCAGCAGGGCGGGATCGAGACCGGCGAAGACGCCTTCGCGCGCCAGAATATATCCGGCGCGCGCCAAACGCAGAAAATGCCCCAGGCCGAAAAACACGAGGAACCGCCGTTTCTATATTGATCGAACATGATCCAGCAGAACCGTCTCGCCGGTTCTGCGGGCGATATGTTCCGCTGGTTTTTTGAAGGCGCGGAGCGCCGCGCCGTTCGAGCGGAAGACCGCAGAATTAATAGGGCTTCCACCCCGAATGGATCGCCACCACGCCGCCGGTCAGACGCTCGAAGCCGGTGCGGCGGAATCCCGCCTTGCGGATCATGCCTTCGAAATCGTCGGCGCGCGGGAATTTCTGGATCGATTCGACCAGATAGCGATAGGGCTCGGCGTCCCCGGCGACGAGCTTGCCCACCGCGGGGATGACATTGAAGGAATAGGCCTCGTAGATCTTGTCGAGGCCCGGAACCGCGACCTGCGAAAATTCGAGGCACAGGAACCGGCCGCCGGGCTTCAGCACGCGGAAGGCTTCGTTCAGCCCGACCTGAATCCGCGGCACGTTGCGGATGCCGAAGGCGATGGTGTAGGCGTCGAAATGATTGTCGGGGAAGGGCAGGCTCTCGGCGTTGGCCTGGACGAATTCGACGCGGTCGTCGAGCCCGCGCTCGCGCGCCCGGTCGCGGCCGACCTCCAGCATGTCGCCGTTGATGTCCAGCACCACGATCTTGGCGTCGGAGCCGGCTTTCTGGGCGACGCGGAAGGCGATGTCGCCGGTTCCGCCCGCAACGTCGAGATGGCGGAAGCCGGCCTGGCTCCGCGTGTTCACCTTGCCGACGAAGACGTCCTTCCAAAGCCGGTGCATGCCGCCCGACATCAGGTCGTTCATGATGTCGTAGCGGCGCGCGACCTTGTGGAACACATTGTCGACCAGCCCCTGCTTTTCCGAAAGCGGCACTTCGGAGAAGCCGAAATGCGTGGCGTCGTCTTGATCGGAATGGGGATGTGTCATCGCAGGCCCGGGTTCGAGATAGAAGTCGGGGGAGGTATAGCCGCTGCCGGCGCCCATGGCTATATGGGCGCGAGCCTTCGTCCCTACCTCGATATCTCGCCGCCCACCTCGTCCACGCCATAGACGTCGTCGCGGAAATGCACCGTGCCGTCGGACGAAGCCCAGCCCGTCATATAGACCCAGATCACCGGGACGACGTGGTTCAGCTTGACCTCCTCGCGCTGGCCGGCGGCGATTTTCGACATGATGGCCTCCTTGTCCCAGTGGCCGGGGGCGTCCTGCAGCAGCCAGGCGGCGAGATCATAGACGCCCTGGACCCGCACGCAGCCATGCGACAGGAAGCGATAGTCGTTGGCGAAGAGATTCTTGGTCGGCGTGTCGTGCATATAGACGGAATGGGGATTGGGCATCGAAATGCGGATCGAGCCCAGCGAATTGCCGGCGCCGCTGTCCTGGCGCAGGGTGTAGTTGAGCGCTTTTTCGCTGCTCCAGTTCACCGCGCGGGGATCGATCTCGTCGCCGCGATTGTCGAGCACGCGGATTTTCGCCCGCGCCAGATAGCCGGGATCGCGCTGCATCTTGGGGGCGATCTCGTTCTTGATGATCGAGCTCGGCACCGTCCAGGTCGGATTGATGTTCACCGCGACGATTTTCGCGGAGACTTCGGGCGAATGATGCTCGACGTCGCCGACGATCGCCGTATAGCGATGGACGACGCGATCGTTCTCCACGGCGTCCACGGCGGTCGAGGGAATATTGACGACGACATAGCGCTGGCCGAAAGGGAAATCGACCCCGGCGAGCCGCTGCGCGCTGGAGGCGAGCTGGCGGAAGCGCACCGTTGCGGGAATGTCGAGCGCGCGCAGGGTCGCCCCGGCGACGACGCCGGTCTGGCGCAGGCCCATGCGGAACTGAAACCGCTTCACCGCCTCGGTGAGGCCGGCGTCCCATGCCGGGCTCGCACCAGAGACGGCGTCGTCCTCGGCGGCGAGGCGCCGGCGCAACGCCGACACCGCAGGCCCCTTGGCGCCGGGCTGCAGGGCAACTCCGACCTTGGGCCAGCCGCCCTGGTCGACGATGGCGGCGTAGCGCTCCGAAGCCTTGGAGGTGGTGAAGAAGGTTTCGGGCTGCAGGACCGGGGTGGGATCGTCGGAAAGCGCAGTCTCGCGCGGCGGGGCTGGCTTCGGCTTGGGTTTAGGCTTCGGCTTGACGGGCTCCGCCGGCGCGGTCGTCTGCGCCGCCTCGGGGGCGGGCGCGGGAGCCGGCGTCGCCGGCTGAGGCGCAGCCGGGGCCGAAGGCGCGGCCGGAGCCGGAGATGCGGTTGGCGCAGGGGGCGCCGCGCCGATGGGAGGCGAGCCTTTGGGAACGGCCGGCGAGGCTTCCTGCCCGCAAAGCGGGCTGGCGAGGCCGAGCGTCAGGGCGCCGGCCAGGGCGCAAACGACGGGGCCCGGCGCGACGTGGGACCGCGGCCTTTGCGTCGCGCGGTTTTTTCTCATGCTGATATCCGTGAACCTGATCTTAGGTTTCCGATGCGGGATGGGCGCCGCGGGCGGGCGCTTCGCCTGTTGGCGGTCTTTTTCGGCCGGGCTGACCCGGAGGTCAACTCCATTAACGAGCGGATTCAAGGGAAAGACCGGCGATTTTTGCGCCGCAGGACGTAAGATGCCGTCATTCCAAAGCTATTGCCGCAAGGAGTTTCCCATGCCGATGTTCAAGCTGCCCTTGTCCGGGGACGTCGCCCAGACCATCAATCCCTGGCGATTCGCATTCGACCCGATCGGCGGGCAATACGGCCTCGTCAACATCACGCTCGGCCAATCGAGCGCGCCGGAGGTCGAAGCCGATGTGCTCTCGGACGTCGCCGGCTATGGCAAGCAGCTCGGCCGGATCGGCGACGCGCTTCTGGTGCTGCTGAAATATCTGCCCCGGGACGCGGACCTCGCCCCGGAGGACGCCGCCGCGATTGCGGCTCTTCACGCCATGCTGGCCGATATCGAAAAGGTGAAAAAGCGCCACGCCAGGCGGCGGGCGCACAAATAGCGCCGGGCCAGGACGTTCGAGCGAACCCTTCAGCCTCCGCAACCTCATCCTGAGGGCCCGCCAGCGCGCTTTCCGTTCGAACGGAAACATTCGAGCGATAAGAAATCGCGCCAGAATTAATTAGCAAAAGCGCATTCTTGTCGCAAAAGTCAGTCGACTTTTGCGGAATGCGCTCCTGCGGGCGTCTCGAAGGATGAGCAAAGAGAGATACCATAGGCCCGGCCAAGACGGCCTCCTGGAGATGCGTGACTCCCTTAGCCTCGGAATGAGGAAGTTGGAGCTGCTTCATCCGTTCGCCCGAGCGCGGCGGCGCCTGCACTTGCCTTTTCCGCCCGGCCCGCCCATACCGCGCCGCAACCATATCTCATTTTCCAACCGGGACCGGCCATGGGCTTCAAATGCGGCATCGTGGGTTTGCCGAATGTCGGCAAATCCACCCTTTTCAACGCGCTGACGCAGACCGCGGCGGCGCAGGCGGCCAATTATCCTTTCTGCACCATCGAGCCCAATGTCGGCGAAGTCGCCGTGCCGGACCCGAGGCTCGAGGAGCTTTGCAGAATTGCGGGCTCCAAGCAGATCATCCCGACGCGGCTGACCTTCGTCGACATCGCCGGCCTCGTGCGCGGGGCCTCCAAGGGCGAGGGGCTCGGCAATCAGTTTCTCGCCAATATCCGCGAATGCGACGCCGTGGCCCATGTCGTGCGCTGCTTCGAGGACGGCGACGTCACCCATGTCGAGGGCGGCGTCGACCCCTTGCGCGACATCGAGACCATCGAGACCGAATTGATGCTGTCCGATCTCGAAAGCCTGGAAAAGCGGGTCGTCGCGCTGGAGAAGAAAGCCAAGGGCGGCGACAAGGACGCCAAGGAACTGCTCGACCTCATGAACCGCTGCCTCGTGCTGCTGCGCGAAGGCAAGCCGGCGCGCATGGTGGAGATCAGGCCGGAAGAGCGCGTCATGCTCGCCGGCCTCGGCCTTTTGTCTTCCAAGCCTGTGCTCTATGTCTGCAATGTCGAGGAAGCCGCCGCCGCCGAGGGCAATTCCAACTCGGAAAAGGTCGCCGCGCGCGCGGCGCAGGAGGGGGCCGCCTGCGTGGTGGTGTCCGCGAAGATCGAAAGCGAGATCGCGGTCCTGCCTCCCGAGGAGCAGAAGGAATATCTCGAAGCCGTCGGACTCGACGAGCCGGGACTGAACCGGGTGATCCGCGCCGGCTACAACCTGCTGCATCTGATCACCTATTTCACCGTCGGACCCAAGGAGGCCCGCGCCTGGACCATCGAAAACGGGACACGCGCGCCGCAGGCCGCGGCGGTCATCCATACCGATTTCGAAAAGGGCTTCATCCGCGCCGAGACCATCGCCTTCAAGGACTATGTCGCCTTCAAGGGCGAGGCCGGAGCGCGGGAGAACGGCAAGCTGCGGCTCGAAGGCAAGGAATATGTCGTGGAGGACGGCGACGTCCTGCATTTCCGCTTCAACACCTGAGATTCATTGGCCGAAGCCTGTGGCCGGAAGGCCACAGGCGCTGAGGAATCCCAAAGCGCGCCGCCTTCCGGCGCGCTTCGCATTTGAATATGGCCGCGGCGGCGATAGACTAATTTTTAAATCCGTTAGGGGTAATGAACCCTTATCGAGGCTGCTGGGGCGGCCTTCGCCAAAAAAGGCGCGCCCACGGGAAAAATCATGTCGCTTCGCTCGCGGACCGCTCCGCTTCTTTCGGCTGCGCTGGCAATCTTCATGTATTGCGGGGGCGAAGCCGCGGCCGCGGAGGGCGCGCCGTTTCGCCAAAGTCTCCTCCAGGCGCCGCCGCCGGTCGTGCAGATCGCCAATGCGAGCCCCGCCGCTGCGCCTCAGCCCGATTTCTCTTTGTTCGAGCCCTTCGAGGCCTCGCCTCTGGCGGAGCTGGTCAAAATCACGCCGGTTCCGTTCGACGACAGGCAGTTCGCCTTCGAACTGCTGCGGGACGACCAGCGCGCCCTGGCTCTGGCGCTCGACGACTGGAGCCGCGCGGTCCCGCGCGGAGAGCGTCGCCGCCAGCGCGCCGCCATAGCGTCCCTGTATCAAGCCCATGATTTCTCTCCGCTGTGGCTGACCGGGCACGACTGGAGCCCGGCCGCGGTCGACGCCGCGAAACGGCTTCGCCAGGCCGCGGACGACGGACTCGACCTGCGCTCTCTTCGCATTCCGGCTGTGGAGGCGGGCAGGCCGCAGCTCGCGGATGATTTTTTCCTCTCCGAGGCCGTCGCCGCCTATGTCGCACAGGCTTCGGGCTCGCGCGTCGATCCAAGGCGCATTTCCCGGCTGATCGGGGAGCGTCCGCCTTTGCCGGATGTCGCGGCGTCTCTTGCGCGCGTCGCCGCCGCCGGCGCCGGGGCGGGCGAAGTGTTGCAGGGCTTCAACCCTCCGCATGAGCAATATGCGCAATTGCGCACGAAACTCGCCGAGATTCGCGCCGGAACCGCCCTCAATGCGGAAGACCAGTTCGCTGCGGCCAATCCGCTTGATCCGCTGGAGGATTTCAGCGCCGCCGCGCGCAAGGCCGAGCGGCGCAAATCGCTCTCGGGCAAGGCCCCGGCCTCGCGCATGGAAGCCGAAATCATCGCCAATATGGAGCGCTGGCGCTGGCTGCCGCGCGACCTCGGCGACACCCATGTCGAGGTGAATATTCCCGGATTCGAGCTCACGGTGGTTCGCGGCGGTTCGGTGGCGCATCGCACGCGGGTCATCGTGGGCAAGGAGGAAACCCCGACGCCGGTCTTTTCCAACGCGCTACGCTACATCATCGTCAATCCGTCCTGGAACGTGCCGCAGTCGATCATCAACAAGGAACTGCTGCCCAAGCACGGCGGCGATCTGTCGTCGCTGGCCAAGCGCGGCTGGAAGGTCGGCTGGAGCAACGGCAGGCTGAGCGTGCGCCAGCCCCCCGGCGAAGGCAATGCGCTCGGGCGCATCAAATTCATGTTCCCCAACGATTTCTCGGTCTATCTCCACGATACGCCGTCGCGGGGTCTGTTCTCTTCCCAGAAACGCGCCTTCAGCCATGGCTGCATGCGGGTCGAGGACCCCTTTGCGCTCGCCGAGGCGGTGCTGGGCCCAGGCAGCGGCTGGTCCGAGGAGCGGGTCAAAAAGCTCATCGGCGGCTCCGAGCGCTACATTAATCTCAAAGAGCCCCTGCCGATCCACATCGAATATTTCACCGCCTATGTCGACGAATATGGCCAGCTGAAAATGCGCGACGATCTTTACGGCTATTCCGCCCGCGTGCGTAAGGAACTGGGGCTCGGGGGCTGATCCCGAGCCGCGTTCAAGAGTAACGCGGCAATCAACGGCCGTCGTGGTGAACGAAGCGAAGCAATCCAGAGTCGGCAGGCTTATGATTGCTCTGCTGTTATCAATAAATACTTTTAAGTCGGGGTTGTTGCTACTCTGGATCGCTTCGCTACGCTCGCGATGATGCCTTTTCAGTTGGATATATTACTGCTGAAATGATAGAATTTTCTCCGATTCCGACATGAAACCGCTATGGGTCGACAAGCGGCCCCAAAGCATGGGAAAGCAGGCGTGAAACCTTTGGAAAATCACCAAACCGCATGGCTGCTCCTCCCCTTCTCGCCTTAAACGGCGTCACGCTCACTCTCGGCGGCAAACCTTTGCTCGACGGCGCCGACCTTTCAGTCGCGCCGGGTGCGCGGCTGTGTCTCGTCGGGCGAAATGGCTCCGGCAAATCGACTTTGCTCAAGATCGCGGCCGGGGAAATCGAGCCGGACGGCGGCGAGCGTTTTCTGCAGCCGGGGGCCTCCCTGCGCTACCTGCCGCAGGAGCCGGATTTCTCGGATTTCCAGACCGTGATGGAATTCGTCGAGGCGGGGCTCGGCCCGCTGGACGATCCCTATTTCGCGCGCATGCTTCTCGAAGGGCTGGGGCTGACCGGCGAAGAGAACCCTTCGCGGCTCTCGGGCGGGGAGGGTCGCCGCGCCGCTCTGGTGCGCGCCCTCGCGCCTCAGCCGCATGTTCTGCTGCTGGACGAGCCGACGAACCATCTCGACCTCCCTACCATCCTCTGGCTGGAGGAAAAGCTCGCAAGCCTGCGCTCGGCGCTGGTGCTGATCAGCCACGATCGCCGCTTCCTGCAGGATCTCACCCGCGAGACGGTGTGGCTCGACCGGGGCCGCACGCGACATCTCGACAGCGGCTTCAAGGATTTCGAGGCCTGGCGGGACCGCGAGCTCGAGGAAGAAGAGCGCCAGCAGCACAAGGCCGACCGCAAGATCGTCGCCGAGGAGCACTGGCTGCGCCACGGCGTTTCCGGCCGGCGCAAGCGCAATGTCAAACGGCTCGATAACCTGCGCACATTGCGCGCCGAACGGCGCCAGAGGGTGGCGCCGACGGCGGAAGTGAAGTTCGAAGCCAGCGAGGCGCAGCTCTCCGGCAGGCTGGTCATCGAGGCGATCAAGATCGGCAAATCTTACGGCGAGCGCGTCATCGTCGATGGTTTTTCAACCCGCGTGCTGCGCGGAGATCGCCTTGGAATCGTCGGGGCCAATGGCGCCGGCAAGACGACGATGGTCAATCTCCTGACCGGGGTCCTTGCGCCCGACCACGGCAAGGTGAAGCTCGGCGCCAATCTCGCCATGGCGACGCTCGAGCAAAGCCGCGCCAGCCTGCGTCCCGAAAGCACGCTGCAGGACGTCCTTACGGGCGGCGGCTCGGATTTCGTCGAGATCAACGGCGAGCGCCGCCATATCGTCGGCTATATGCGGGATTTCCTGTTCAAGCCGGAACAGGCGCGCACGCCGGTCGCGCGGCTCTCGGGCGGCGAGCGCGGACGCCTGATGCTGGCCCGCGCTTTGGCGCAGCCCTCCAACGTCCTGGTGCTGGACGAGCCCACCAACGACCTCGACCTCGAAACGCTCGATCTTCTGGAGGAGATGCTGGCCGATTACCCCGGCACGCTGATCGTCGTGAGCCACGACCGCGATTTTCTCGATCGCGTGGCGACTTCCGTCCTGATGAGCGATGGCGACGGCCGCTGGCTGGAATATGCCGGCGGCTATTCCGACATGACGGCCCAGCGCGGCGCGGGCGTGGAAGCGCGCGCAGGCGTTCAGCCCCAGCGCGCCGAACCCAAGGAAAAGCCGGCCCCGCGTGAAAAACCCGCCGGCAAGGCGCGGCTCTCCTTCAAGGAACAGCATGCGCTGACCACCCTGCCGGCCAAAATGGAAGAGCTGCGCGGCAAGATCGGCAAGCTCAAGCAATTGCTGGACGATCCCGAGCTTTATACCCGCGATCCGGCCAAATTCTCGCGCGCCGGGGTTGTGCTGGCGGAAACCGAGGCCGAGCTCGCCCGCGCCGAGGAGGAATGGCTGGAGCTCGAGATCAAGCGCGAGGAGATAGAGGGCTAATGCCCGAGCTGCCCGAGGTCGAGACCGTGCGGCGAGGCCTCGCCCCCGTATTCGAGGGGGCGAGATTTGCGCGCGTCGATCAGCGCCGGGCCGATTTGCGGGTTCCTTTCCCCAAGGATTTCGCAAAGCGCCTTGCGGGGCGGCGCGTCGAGGCGCTGCGCCGGCGAGCGAAATATCTCATCGCCGAGCTCGATGACGGCGAGGCCCTCGTCATGCATCTCGGCATGAGCGGGTCGTTCCGTATCGAGAAGGACCAAATGCCGGCCGAGGGCGGGCAGAACCCGGCTCACGACCATGTTGTGTTCGAGTTCGATAACGGCGCCCGCGTCACCTATAATGATCCGCGCCGCTTCGGCTGCATGGTTCTGGCGCCCGCGGCGGAGCTGGAACAACATCCGCTTTTTGCCGGGCTCGGCGTCGAGCCGCTCGGCAATGAGATGAACGCGCAGACCCTTGCCGATGAGCTCAATGGCCGCAAGACCACGCTCAAAGCCGCTTTGCTCGATCAAAGAAACATCGCCGGACTCGGCAATATTTATGTTTGCGAGGCGCTGCACCGCGCCGGATTGTCTCCTTTTCGCGCCGCGGGAAGCGTGGTCAACGCCTCGGGAAAGCCCTCGCAGGCGCTGGAGCGGCTGGCGCGGGCGATCCGGGAAGTGCTTTTGGAGGCGATCGAGGCGGGCGGCTCGTCGCTGCGCGATCATCGCCAGACCGACGGCTCGCTGGGGTATTTCCAGCATAATTTTCGCGTCTACGATCGCGAGGGCGAGCCTTGCCCGACCAAGGGCTGCAAGGGCGTCATCGCGCGCAAGGCCCAGAACGGAAGATCCACCTTTTATTGTCCGGTGTGTCAGAAGTAGGCTTGGTTGTACATCCGAGATCGCAAGGGTTAGCAAAACGGCTGAGTCACAATGCGTCACGCGCACTTGGGCCGCCATCTCACCCGATCTGACCTAACGAAGATTTTGAAGCGGCCGCTACAGCACTTTTTGGGCTCGCACTGACAGCCGATTCTGGCATAGGCTTGTGCGTCTCTGGAGGGGGTGCTAGCCAGCCCTTTCGAAGCATTTTGCTCCCGCGACGGGACGTCAGCTTCGCTGCTACCAAGCTTTCCTTCGGAAGTTCATTCGATGGCCCCTAAACCGCCTATTCCGCCCGATCGTCCTCGTGCTCCTAGATTCAAGGGTAAAAAGAAGGCCACTCGAAAGAAGGAGAGTATTACTCTACGCGAGCTTTCCAAACAGCTGCCCAACAACGAAGATTTTGAAGCGATAATGGATGAGATTGCGTGTGCAAGCGATAGGAGTGCGGCGATTGTTCTGGCGTCTGTTGTAGACCGTTATCTTGAATCGGCTATAATTGACAGCTTTGTACGCAACGATAGGAAAACAAAAGAAAATCTAACGGCAACTGGAGGGTCATTAGACGGATTTTTCAGCAAAATACACCTTGGTTACGCGATGGGTTTGTACAATCAACAGAAATGCAATGAACTTGAGGCGGTAAGGAGAATACGGAATTCGTTTGCCCACTCGGCAAAAAACATAACATTCGAGACGCCTCAAATCAGTGTAGAGTGCAGCATTTTCAGGCCCTTGCGAAGACTTGGGTCAAATGCTTCTAATAGAGAAAAATATATATCAGCATGCGAACGAATTGCCATGTTTCTAATCGGGATTATGTTTTTGAGGCGTGCAAACAAACTTATTGAGAAGGGCCTTGTGCTTGATGACGAGCTTAAATCGACGATTTCAAATCTTGAAAGTCATTACGATATTTTAAGTGCATGACATTGTTGAAGTACATGCTTGCGATGGGCTCGGGTTCGCCTTGGGAGTTAAGGGGTGCCCTTGATTTCATAAGGCCTGTTTCTTGATCCTTTAGCGCTACGGAATTCACAGCGTCTCGGGTCTCGGTCGAGGTAGAGTCCATTCCGTTATCGCCTTTAGCCTTGGCCTATGCAGTTTTGTCGCGAAGCTGAATTATTTCATAGCCCCGGACCGCTCGCCTCCATTTGAGTCGCATCCCATAAGCTTGCCATCCCTCCAACGACAAGGCTAAAACCCCCGCCATGCCCGCAACCGCGCCTGCGGCCCTTTGCGTCAAGGGCCTTTCCAAATCCTATGACGGGAAAAGCGTCGTCGGGCCGCTCAGCTTTGCGCTCGCGCCCGGCTCGGTCACGGGCCTGCTCGGCGGCAACGGCGCGGGCAAGACCACCACCATCGGCATGATCATGGGGCTGATCGAGCCGACGACCGGAACCATTTGCGCGCTCGGCTGCGACATGGCGCGCGAGCGGGCCAAGGTGCTGGGCCGGATGAATTTCGAGAGCCCCTATGTGGATATGCCGCACAGGCTCACGGTGCGGCAGAATCTGAACGTCTTCGCCATGCTCTATGGCGTGCCCCGGCGCGACGAAAAAATCGCCCGCCTCGCAAAAGAATTCGCGCTCGAAGATTTCATCGACCGGCCCACCGGGCGCCTTTCCGCCGGCCAGAAGACCCGCGTCGCGCTCGCCAAGGCGCTGCTCAACGATCCCGCGCTGCTGCTGCTCGATGAGCCCACCGCCTCGCTCGATCCCGACACCGCCGATTGGGTGCGGGCGCGGATCGAGGATCATCGCCGCGCCCATAATTGCACCATATTGCTCGCCTCGCACAATATGAACGAGGTCGAGCGCCTGTGCGATCGGGTGATGATGCTGCGTCAGGGCGCGATCGTCGACGACGCTTCTCCCGCAGCATTGCTGGAACGTTACGGCCGCGCGACGCTCGAAGAGGTTTTTCTGGATGTGGCTCGGGGGCGCGCCACAGCGTCCAGCGGGGCGCAGGCATGAACGGATTCTCCTTCTCGCGCGTCGGCGCGATGATGCTGCGCTATACTTTTCTGCTGCGCTCCTCCTGGCCGCGGCTGATCGAAATGGTCTATTGGCCGACTGTGCAGATGCTGACCTGGGGCTTTCTCCAGAGCTACATTGCGCAGGCCAGCGGCGGCGCGAGCGTCTCCGGCAAATTCGCCGAAACGCTGATCGGCGCCGTGCTGCTATGGGATATTCTTTTGCGCGCGCAGCAGGGCTTCGCTTTCTCTTTTCTCGAAGAAATGTGGTCGCGCAATCTCGCCAATCTCTTGATGAGCCCGCTGACCACCGCCGAGTTTCTGGTGTCGCTGATGGGGATGAGTCTGGTGCGTCTCTTCATCGGCGTCGCGCCGGTGACGCTGCTGGCGATTCTGTTCTTCGGCTTTAATCTATGGTCGCTGGGCCTTGCTCTGGCGGGTTTTTTCGTGGTGCTTTCGCTGTTCGCCTGGAGCATGGGCCTCTTTGTGTGCGGCATGCTGCTGCGCTACGGCCTCGGCGCCGAGAACCTCGCCTGGTCGCTGATGTTCGCGGTGCAGCCGCTCGGCTGCGTCTATTATCCGGTCGCGGTTCTGCCGTCGTGGCTGCAATATGTCGCCTGGGCGCTGCCGCCGACTTACGTGTTCGAAGGTTTGCGCGCGGCGCTGATCGACCATGTCTTTCGCGTCGATC
The DNA here is from genome assembly GCF_004802635.2 of Methylocystis heyeri. Taxonomy (NCBI): domain Bacteria; kingdom Pseudomonadati; phylum Pseudomonadota; class Alphaproteobacteria; order Hyphomicrobiales; family Methylocystaceae; genus Methylocystis; species Methylocystis heyeri. Next base: position 3,235,586 of record NZ_CP046052.1, on the reverse strand, counting down.
TGATGGCGATCGGATTTGGGATGGACATCGTCCTCTTCATCGGCGCAGTCTTCGCCTTTGTCCGCCTGCTCGCGGGCGCGCGCAGGGCGGGCAGCCTGCTGCAGACCGGGGAGTAGCAATGCCGCGCGCAGACCAGCTCCTCGCCGAGCGAGGATTCTTCGAAAGCCGCGCCAAGGCGCGCGAGGCCATCGAGGCGGGACTGGTTTCCGCCAACGGCCGCGTGGTCTCAAAACCAGCGGAGCAGATCGAGGAAACCGCCGAAATAATCGCCAGCGCGCCTTACCCGTGGGTGTCGCGCGGCGGCGTCAAGCTCGCTCATGCGCTCGAGCGTTTCGATGTCGATCCATCGGGCCGTTACTGCCTCGATATCGGCGCATCCACCGGGGGGTTCACCGACGTGCTTCTGTCTCGCGGCGCGCGCCGGGTCGTCGCCGTGGACGTTGGCCATGGCCAGCTGCATCCGCGCATCGCGGGCGATCCGCGGGTGACCTCTTTCGAGGGTCTCGACGCCCGTGCATTGAGGGCGGAACAGCTCGCCGAGCCGCCGAGCCTCGTCGTATGCGACGCCAGTTTCATCTCTCTCGTCCTGCTGCTGCCGAACATGCTCTCTCTTGCTGCGGCGGACGCCATCCTCGTGACGCTGGTGAAGCCGCAGTTCGAAGCCGGGCCGGGCGCGGTCAAGAAAGGCGTCGTGCGAGACGCCGGCGTTCACAGGCGCGTTTGCGACCGCATTGCGGCGGAAGTCGAGCGGCTCGGCTGGCGCGTCGTCGGCGTCTCCCCGTCGCCGATCGAGGGCGGCGACGGCAATCGCGAATTCCTGCTTTGCGCACGGCGGTCATGACAAAAGAAACAGTGGAATTGTTCATCGAGCGGCTGGGTCATCGCGGCGAGGGCGTGGCGCGGCTCGGCGAGCGGCTGGTCTTCGTTCCATTTGCGCTCGCGGGGGAAAAAATCCGCGCCGAGGTGGAGGGCGAACAGGGACGTCTGCTCGAAATCCTGGAGCCTTCCCCCCACCGCATCGAAGCCTCCTGTCCTTATTATGGCGTTTGCGGCGGCTGCGCCGTGCAGGCGCTCTCGAACGCCGCCTATGCGCAATGGAAGCGCGGATTGGTCGAGACGGCCCTGCGCAATGCGGGCGTTGCGGCGCAGGTCGCGCCGCTCGTCGACGCCCATGGTTCGGGAAGGCGGCGGGCGACGTTTCACGCGCGCGGGGCGCGCGTCGGATTCATGCAGGCGCGCTCCCATGAAATCGTGGAAATCGAGTCCTGCCCCTTGCTCGAGGCGGGGCTCGAGCCTGCGCTCGCAGCGGCGAAATCGATCGCAAAAAGCCTCGCGGCGAAGAACAAGCCGCTCGATATCGCTGCGACGCTGACGCTGGAGGGACTGGACATAGACATTCGCGGCTGCGGTGAGCTTTCCGAAAGCGAGACGACCTCGCTCGCCGGCGTCGCGGAAAGACACGATCTCGCGCGGCTCGCCAATCACGGCCGCATCGTGGCGCTGCGCCGCAAGCCCTATATCGCCGTCGGCAAGGCGCAGGTCTCGCCGCCTTCGGGAAGTTTCCTGCAGGCGACCGAGGCCGGCGAAGAGGAACTGGCGAGACTCGTCGCCGCTGCGGCGCAGGACTCGAAATGCGTCGCCGATCTTTTCTGCGGCGTCGGCGCCTTTGCGCTGCGATTGGCCGCGCAGCGTCGCGTATTCGCCTATGACAACGACGCGGGAGCCGTCGCAGCGCTGCTTGAGGCTGCGCGCGCGGTTCAGGGCCTGCGACTTGCTGACGCATATGCGCGCGATTTATTCCGCAAACCGCTTCAGGCCGGCGAACTCGCTTCTTTCGACGCCGTCGTTTTCGATCCGCCCCGGGCGGGGGCGCAGGCGCAGGCGCAGCAACTCGCCAAATCCGGGGTCGCCCGGATCGTCGCGGTTTCATGCAATCCCCAAAGCTTCGCGCGTGACGCGAAAACCCTCGTTTCCGGCGGTTATGCGCTCAGCGAGGTCATTCCGGTCGATCAGTTCCGTTTTTCGTCCCATGTCGAGCTGGTCGCGGCGTTTTCGCGCGAATTGCGCGCGCCGCGCAAACGCGCGCTGTTGTCGCGTTAGCCTGTCGCAATAAGTTTACAAATGCGGCTCTGCGCCGGCTTCAGGCGGCTTCGTCCAAGATTTGATTAATTTGCGAGTAAGTTTGCTGTGCCGACAATTGGCGTAATGCCTTGAGTCTAATGGCGACGGAACCTGCGCAATTTTTCTTGCCGCTTCAAAAAAACAGGCATAGCATTTGCGTCAGATATCCGTGTGGATGGGAGATTGTCGGTCTCCCCGGAATATGGAAGGAGATGTGGTCATGATGAGTGCGCTATTCGCTGCAGCATTATGCAGTATCGTCCTGGCCTGCGCCCCGGCCGCCAAGGCCGTTTACGTTTATGCCCGGCGCGATCAGAGATCGGGCCGCCGCCGTTATCGCTAAAGCGACGGGAGAGCGCAGGACAAGAGTGGTTTCGCCGGAAGTTTCCAATTGGACAGCGCGATGGACTTGCTTGCGCGCCTCGCGTCGGCGGTAGGCGAAAAAAACGTCCTCGCCGGACCGGATGAAATCGCAGCTTACGCGCAAGAGCCGCGCGGTCTGTTTCAGGGACGCGCTCTTGCGGTCGTCAAGCCTGCAAATGTCGCTCAAGTCTCGCAGGTTCTCGCTCTTTGCAACGAGAGCGGAACCGGCGTGGTTCCCCAGGGCGGCAACACGGGTCTGGTGGGCGGGCAAACGCCCGACGCCTCCGGCCTGCAGATCATACTCTCCCTGCTGAGGCTCGATCGCATTCGCGACGTAGATCCGCTTTGCGACGCCATGACGCTGGAGGCCGGCGTCACCTTGGCCAGGGCGCAGGAAGCGGCCGAATCGGTCGACAGATATTTTCCGCTTTCGCTGGCCTCGGAAGGCTCCTGCACGATCGGCGGCAATCTCGCGACCAACGCCGGCGGCGTGCATGTCGTTTCCTATGGATCGGCGCGGGCGCTGGCCTTGGGCGTCGAAGCGGTTCTGGCCGATGGCCGCATATTGTCCACTTTGTCGAAGCTCCGCAAAGACAATACAGGCTATGATCTCACTTCGCTGTTGATCGGGTCCGAGGGCACCCTCGGCGTCATCACCGCGGCGACGATGAAGCTGTTTCCGCGCCCGCGCGCGCGTATTTGCGTTTTTCTAGGCCTGTCGGAGCCGGCGCGGGCGCTGGCTTTGTTCGGTGAGTTCAAGTCCCGTCTCGGGCCGGAGCTGCAGGCTTTCGAACTCATGCCGCGCATCGGGCTCGACTTTGTGCTGCGCCACATCCCCGGCTCCCGCGATCCTTTGCCCGAGCAATATCCCTGGTATGCGCTGGCGGATTTCGCTTCGATGCAGGACGACGGGATCGAGGATCGCGTGATTGCGGCGCTCGCCGACACGGAGGCCGCCGGTCTTTCGGGCGCCGCCGCCATCGCCTCCAGCCTGGCGCAAGCGGAAGATTTCTGGCGGCTGCGCGAATCCATGTCCGAGGCGCAAAAATTTGAAGGCGGCTCGATCAAGCACGATGTCTCCGTGCCGATCGGAGATACCCCGGCCTTCATCGACGAGGCCAGTCGCGCCGTGACGGCTTTCATTCCCGGCGCGCGGCCCGTGCCTTTCGGCCACATGGGCGACGGCAATATTCATTTCAATGTTTCGCAGCCGCTCGGAATGGAGAAGAGCGACTTTCTGGCGCGCTGGGACGAGGTCAATGAAATCGTCCACGGGATCGTTGCGAAACTCGGAGGATCGGTTTCGGCAGAGCACGGCGTCGGCGTTTTGAAGCGAGACCTGTTGCGGCGCGTCAAAGCCCCCGTGGCGCTGGAAGCCATGCGGGCGATCAAGGCGAGCCTCGATCCCAAAGGCGTTCTCAATCCAGGCAAGTTGCTCTGATATGGCTTCCGCGAGATCGCTTCGCGATCCGCAGGACGAGTTTTGCGGCGAACGAATAAGAAATGCCGCTCCAATCAAACGGGTTTCGTATCAGGGCCACAGCATTTGATCGGCCCCAGTCGCCATCGCGAGCGAAAGCGGAGCGGGAAGCGATACAGCGCCGCGCCAGTTTCCCTGGATTGCCGCGTCGCTGCGCTCCTCGCAATGACAACGCCAAGGCATTCCGCCAGGAACAGTCACAGTGAGACAAGCCGATCGGCAAGAAATAGAGCCGGGTAGAACAAACAAGGCCCGGCGCAAGGCCGGGCCAGTCGTTTGGGGAGGGGGAAAACCGCGCGGCCTCAGGCCGGTTGCGCCGCGGCGCCGTCGACGCCGGGTTCGTTCTTTCCGGCGGCGGGAACCGTCGATCCGCGCGGAGGCTGGGGAGCGGCCGGCGGCTGGTCTTCGCGGACCGGCTGCTTGCCTTCGAGCAACCCCTTCAACTCGTCGCCGGAGAGGGTTTCGAATTCCAGCAGGCCATTGGCCAGAGTGTCGAGCTGATGCCGCCTTTCGGTGAGGATTTTTTTGGCGGCCTCATAGCCCTCCTGGACCAGCCTTCTGACCTCGGCGTCGATGGTTTGCTGGGTGGCCTCGGAGATGGTCTGCTGGCGCCCCAGCGAATAGCCGAGGAACTGCTCCTGCTGCGGATCGGCGTAGGCCACCGTCCCCAGCTTGTCGGAGAAGCCCAGCTGCGTCACCATCGCCCGCGCGATCCGCGTGCACTGCTGGATGTCGCTGGCGGCGCCCGAGGTCACCTTGTCGTGGCCGAACACCAGCTCCTCCGCCACCCGGCCGCCCATCGCCAGAGCCAGCATCGCCACCAGCTGCTCATAGGTCTGCGAGACCTGATCGCGCTCGGGCAAGCCCTGCACCATGCCCAGCGCGCGGCCGCGCGGGATGATGGTCGCCTTGTGGATTGGGATCGACCCCGGCATGGTCAGCTGCACCAGGGCGTGGCCGCCCTCGTGATAGGCGGTGAGGCGCTTTTCCTCGTCGGTCATCATCAGGGTGCGGCGCTCCGCTCCCATCAGGATCTTGTCGCGGGCGTCCTCGAACTCCAGCCTGGTGACGATCCGCTTGCTGCGCCGCGCCGCCAGCAGAGCCGCCTCGTTGACGAGGTTCATCAGATCGGCGCCGGAAAAGCCCGGGGTTCCCCGCGCCACCACCTTCAGATCGACGTCGGGAGCCAGCGGCACCTTGCGGGCATGGACCTTGAGGATCTTCTCGCGCCCGATGAAATCGGGGTTGGGAACCTGGATCTGGCGGTCGAAGCGGCCGGGACGCATCAGGGCCGGGTCGAGCACGTCGGGACGGTTGGTGGCCGCGATCAGGATGATGCCTTCATTGGCCTCGAAGCCGTCCATCTCGACCAGGAGCTGGTTGAGGGTCTGCTCGCGCTCGTCATTGCCGCCGCCGAGCCCGGCGCCGCGGTGACGGCCCACCGCGTCGATCTCGTCGACGAAGATGATGCAGGGCGCGTTCTTCTTGGCCTGCTCGAACATGTCGCGCACGCGCGAGGCCCCGACGCCGACGAACATCTCGACGAAATCGGAGCCCGAGATGGTGAAGAAGGGCACGTTGGCTTCGCCGGCGATGGCGCGCGCCAGCAGGGTCTTGCCGGTGCCGGGCGGTCCGACCAGCAGCACGCCGCGCGGAATGCGGCCGCCGAGGCGCTGGAATTTCTGCGGGTCGCGCAGGAATTCCACGATTTCCTCGAGGTCTTCCTTGGCCTCGTCGACGCCGGCGACGTCCTCGAAGGTCACGCGTCCCTGCGACTCGGTGAGCAGCTTCGCCTTGGATTTGCCGAAGCCCATCGCCCGGCCGCCCATCCCGCCCTGCATCTGGCGGGACATGTAGATCCAGACGCCGATGAAGAGAACGAGGGGAAGCGCGTTCAGCATCAGCGACATCCAGAAACTGTTCTGCTCCGCCGACGGCTTGGCGCTGATCTGGACCTTTTTCGCTTCGAGCCTGGAGATGATGTCCGCGTCCGGCGGTATATAGGTCGAGAAGCTGCGATTGTCGTTGAAATGACCGGTGACTTCATAACCCGAGATGGTCACGTCGTGGACGCGGCCCTCGTCGATCTGCACCAGCAATTCGCTGAAGGATATGTCCCGGATGGGAGTGCGCGGGCTGTGCTGCTGGAACATGACGAAGGCCGCCAGAGCCAGCGCGCCGATGACAACCCAGGGCGCATATTTTTTCCAATTTGCGTTCATGCTGCCTCTCCTCGAAGGCTACGCCGCTGAAGTCCTCCCCGCAAGCGACGTGCCATTGCTTCTTTATTTGGTTGAAGGACGTCATCCCTCAACTGGACCATTATGCCCCGGTCGAAAAATAAGGCACAGTGGCGAAGCCGCCAATTGACGCCCGTATTTCGCCAATCGGCGCAGGCTGGAACGCTGAACGCGCGGGCCGGAGTGAAGTGCTTGGGCCTTTGCGCTCTCCGGGCCCGTCGCCGGACCCGCTCTAGGGGCGGCTTTTTTTCGTATCGGACGCGCGGCGTTCCGATTATGGTGCGGCGGCCGATGCGCCTGTCTAATAGGCGCTCTCAATGTTCCGCCCAATATTTAGGCATGTATGGTTTCGTCGGCCAGGTCTCGACGAAGGGCCCTTGTCCACTCTCGGCCCGCTCCCGATAGGGCTCCAAAACTCCTTGAATCGACTTGAGCTTGGCCGCAAGGCTAGACATTCGTCGCCGCGCCGCGGCAGGGCGGCGCGTTCTGTTATGGTTGGTTCTTTTGGGAGAGTCTGGGATTATGGCGCCGGCGTGGCGTGCGGCGCAATATGGTTCCTTGTTGCGGCCTATGGCCAACCATGCGCTACTTTGTCGCAGGGAGAGGACGCAGAAGCCTCCCCGCCCAATCGGCGCGGCCAGTCCGTCTCGCCGGAGAGGGCATGGAGACGGAGGAACGGTCCGGCTCGAAAAGCGCGAACCGCCTCGGCGAAGAGAGGATATCCAAATGAACTCGATTACCGCCATCTTGTCGATTCTGGCCGCCGCCGCCGCCGTTACGCTGGCGATTACGGCCTTCGCGAACGCGTGAGAGATAGGACCGCCGGCGTTCGAGGCCTATAGGGCGCCGGCGATCTTGGAGCTTGTCGATGGCGCTCGTGGATTTTCAAGGCATGCGCCAAAGAGGTTAATGGAATTTGAAGTTTTGAGAGATGTCCGCTCCGCCTCCGGGGGGCTGGGGGGCCTGGACTGCGGCGAGAATTTTCTTCACGAGCTCCGCGTGGGCGGGGCTCGAAGTTTTTTCGATCACCACCTTGTCCACTTTTCCCTGCCCGTTGACATGGAAACTGGCGGCGACGTCCCCTTTGCCCACTGTGTTCTCGGCCGGGGTGCGTTTCGCGATCTCGGCGTAGAGCATCCCCAGAAACTTGCTCTGCGATAGAACGGCGGGGGCTGCGGCGTTCGGCGCTGAGGCGGGTTGGGGTTTCGCCTGGACGCCGCCGGACGGGGTTTCCGCTTTCGGCAGGGGCTTCGCCTGGACGGCGGGCGCCGCCGGCGTCGGCGCGGGGCTATTGGCCTGCTCCGCAATCGCGGCGGAGTTGACGACGGCGAATATGGCTAGAGCCGCGGCGCGCCTCATTGTCGCTCCCGATTCATGTTGAGTAAGGGCCGGCGTGTTCCGATCGGGCGGCATCGTCCGCTCGTCGGGAACTCGCGCAACGTTTAATACGGCTTCCGCGAGATCGCTTCCCGATCCGTGGAAGCGCCGCCGCAAAAATCACCGATCGGCATCGATTTTTGCGGCGAACGAATACGAAATGCCGCCCATTCGAGCGGATTTCGTATCATGCTTCGGGTTCTCAGCAGGGAATTCGCATCGGGAAAGTCTCCCGATCTTTTCGAAACTCCGCTCCCTGCGGCGCGCCGAGCGTGGCTGCCGAACGACCGCGGCCTCGCGCGTTCAGACGCGAAGCCGCGGAGAATGCGCTCAGTGGAAATGCACGCCCTGCGACGCGAAGAAGCCCCCGCCGGGAGGCGGCGGCGCATGGGTCGAGGCGATGGCTCCCCGAAGCACGGCGGCGTGCGCCGACGAGCTTCCCGAGCAGGAAACGCTCGACATGCCGCCGCCGGCAGTCACATGGAAAGAGCAGGAAGCGGAGCCCTCGCCGAGCGAGGTCGAGGAGGGCACACGGCGGCGAATCGCAGCCGCCAGCATCGCCCCATAGGCCGCGCGCGAAACGCTGGCGCTCTGGGCGCGACCGCCCGCCATGCCGATATGGTGGCGCTCCTGGGCTTCGCGTTTTTCGTGCGCGGGCGCGGCGGTCGGCTTACGCTCGACCACGCGCTTCTTGGGCTCCACCACTTCCTTCTTCGCCGGCAGGGGCGGCGCGTCGGGGGTCATGACCATCGGCGGGGGAAGGGCGAGATCGGGCTGCTCCATCTCCTCGGGGGGAGGCGTGTCGTCCTGGGCCTCCTGCTGCTGGGACTCGAACATGTCCCCTTCCGGGATCAGATCCATGCTGACCGAGTCGAGCGGCACATATCTTTCGACGGCGGCGGCCATCAGAAAAACGGCGACGCCGACATGGGCCGCGATGACGGCGGCCGTGGCGGCGGGCCCCAGCCATCGGGGCTTGACCGATGGCAGATCGGGTTTCGCCGGCGCCTCGGACGCGGCGTAGTCGGGGATTGCTGCGAGGTCCGTCATTGGGCCGCCCTCCCTGCAGCGGGAGCGGCAGGAGTCGGGGCGGCCGAGCCGGCCGGGGCGGGGGCAAGAGCCGCCGGAGCCGTGGCGGGCCTGCTGCGCGAGTTGGTCATGATGGCGATATGGGTGATGCCATTGGTCGCCAGCTTGTCCATCACGGCGACGACCTCGCCGTAGACCGCTTCGGTGTCGCCTCTCACATGCACGACGCGGGTGAGATCGCCGCCCATCGCGGCGCGAACGCCGTCGATCAGCGTTTCGGGCGTCACGGAGTCGGCGCCGAGCGACACCTTGCCCTCTTTGCCGACGGTGACGACGATCGGGTCCTTCTGGTTGAGAGGCTGGGCCGCCTTGGCCTGGGGAAGGTTGACCTTGACTCCTTTGGCGAGCAGCGGAGCCGTCACCATGAAGATGATCAGCAGCACCAGCATGACGTCGACCAGCGGCGTCACATTGATGTCGGCGAGCGGCTGATAAAGATCGTTGCCGTTGCCTTTCATGCGGGAGGGGAGAGCCATTATGCGGCCTCCCTTTTGTGCGAAGCGACCGGACGGCCCGTCACATGGGCGAGCGCGGCGTCCTCGATATAATGCGAGACCTGCTGGCCGAGCCGCGCGAAGGCCGCGCCGATGCGGTTGTAGCCCACCGATGCCGGAATTGCGGCTGCGAGCCCATAGGCCGTGGCGGCCAGCGCCTCGGCGATGCCGGGGGCGACCACCGCAAGGCTGGTGTCCTGCGACTGGGCGATGCCGGCGAAGCTGGTCATGATGCCCCAGACGGTGCCGAACAATCCGATGAAGGGCGCCACCGAAGAAATCACCGCGAGGTTCGGCAGGCCGCCTTCTTCCTGCGTGAGGAATTCGCGCGCCGTGCGCGACATCAGCTCGGCGATGCGCTCGCGTTTCTCGCCGATGGATTCTCCCGGCAGATCATAGGACGCCGCGGCGCTGCCCGCGGCCGCGACCGGCTCGAGCACGCCGACGTCGCCGCCGTTGCGGGCCGAGCGCGCCGCCTTGCCGATCTTGACGACCGAATAGGAGCCGAGCGCGATCAGCACCCAGGTGTAGACCGAGGCGACGACCAGCGTCAGCATTACGACTTTGCCGACAGGTCCTGCGTTGGCGAACATCGCCACGGGGGAAAGGGAGGTGTATTCCATGACAGCAACTCATCCTTGGGAGACCGTCCGCCGCAGCGGAGATAGGTTTTTATGGTTGTTTTTTCATACTGCGTCGCCCGACGACGCTGCGTCAACGTCGCCCTTTTCCCAAAAACGGGCCGGGCGAAGCGGTCGGACTATGACAAGGACAAGATTGCAGGCGGCGCGCGCGCCGCATTAACCGCATTGGAAATGGCGGTTTGGGGATCGCGAATGAATAGAGCGAAATAAACGACCGGGGATGAAGCGATCTTCGGAGGCCGAACCGCCGATCCGATCCGGTCCGGAAGCACGGCTGCGCCGGCATGAGCGGCGAGACAGCAGAACGGACAGTCGACCTTGCCGCTGTGGCCGCTCTTGTTATGGCCGGCGGCGGAATGATCGCCGGCCGACATCAAGGGGCAGGGCGCAGATTGGGCGACGACCGCATCGGCGGGCGTCTCGGCGTGCGCGCCCTGCATGGCCCCGGAGACGAAAAGGCTCAAAATCAGGGCGCAAACGGCCGTTACGGCGAAAATCGCTCGTAATCCAACGCGTTTTTCTGAGCCCTGTGACATAAATGTCTCTTAACGGATTTTTTAATCTATGACAATTGCCGCGCGCTTGGAATCAGGACCCGCCTCGCAGAATATGGCGCTCTAACGACAGCATTGGTTAATCGAGAGGCTGCAGCAGGTTCAGCGCGTATGTTCACCGGCTTGGTCACGAGATTTCTGTTCTGCGTCGGCCTGCTCATGCAGATCGGGGCGCCGCTTGCGGGCGCCGCCGCGGTCGAGCATGACGGCGCGTTCCAGACGCTCTGCCGAATTCTGCACGACGGCGAATACGCTTCGGCGGCGCTCGCCTCCGCCAACGATCCCCAAAAAGCGCCTCTCGGCCAGCACCGTCATCACGATTGTCCGCTGTGTCCGTTCGGAGCGAGCGGCGCATTCTCCCCGTCGGAGGGTTTTGCGGGTTGGGCGCGCATCGCGGTTTTCCTTCGCCTTGCGCCTCCGCCCGTCGCTTCGGCGATCTCCCGTCGCGCGTTGCGCATAGGCGCCGCGCCGCGCGCGCCTCCCGCCCTGGTCTGATTTTTCGTCCGCCAAGAAAAAAAGCGGCGTCAGGCCGCGTCAGACATGCGCCGCAGCATCGCGGCGCCAGGGAAGGTAGAATTCCATGTTCCGCAATCATCTTCTGCGCGGCGTTTCCGCCGGCGCGGTCGCCGTGCTGTGCTTTTCCTTCGCGGGTTCCGCCGCGGCCCAGCAAGCGCTGCCGACGATAGACATCGGCGCCGGCGCGCCGCCGGAAGGCAATTCCGCACCGGCGCCGCAAACGCGCGCCGTCGAGCCGAAACCCCAGCCGGTTTCGACCTGGTCGCCGACCCTCGCCGACGGGAGCCCGGCTTTCGTGAAGCGCTTCGACCTCCCCAACACGGTTTCCAGCGTGACGCGGCAGGACATCGAGGACAAGGTCAACATCATCGACACCGAGGACGCGCTCAAATACACGCCGAGCCTTTTCCTGCGTAAGCGCAACAACGGCGACAGCCAGGCGGTTCTGCAGACCCGGACCTGGGGCGTCAATTCCTCGGCCCGCAGTCTCGTCTACGCCGACGATCTCCTGCTCACGGCCCTCGTCGGCAACGACAACACCATCGGCGCGCCGCGCTGGGGTCTGGTCTCGCCGGAGGAAATCGAGCGCATCGATTACCTCTACGGCCCCTACGCGGCGGAATATTCCGGCAACGCCATGGGCGGCGTGGTGCAGATCACGACGCGCATGCCGGAGAAGCTGGAGGTCACGGCCAAGGAGACCACCGCCCTGCAGGACTTCTCGCTGTGGGGGACCGCAAACACCTTCCATACCAATGTCCAGAGCTTCACGATCGGCGACAAGGTCAACGATTTTTCATGGTTCGTGGCCGCCAACTGGAACCACACCACGACCCAGCCCCTGACCTATGTTCAGGCGGCGTCCGGAACCTTCCCGAGTTCGCCGGCCAATCTGTTCGGCTATCCGGGGGCCGAATTCATGACCACGAAGTTCGGCGTCCCGGCGACCGCGCTGGGCACCGCCGGCAATCTTCTCGCCGATTACGTCAACGCCAAAATCAAGCTCGCCTACGACGTCACGCCGACGGTCCGCGCCACCTATACGATCGGCCTCTACACCAACGACAGCAATTCGACGCCGGGCAATTGGCTGATCAACGGCGGCGGACCCTGGTTCGGGCTCAACGCCACGCCCTCGCCGCCCTGGATCGGAACCAGCGCGATGCAGAGCTTCGGCGCCGCCTACTACCGTTTCCAGGAAAAGATCCTGACCAATGCCGGCGCGGTGAAGTCCAACACGCATGGCCTGTTCGACTGGGAAGTCTCGGCGTCGAACTTCACCTATCTGCAGTCCGATCAGGTTTCGCCCTATAGCGCGGCCTGGCCCTGGGGCGGCTACACGCAAAACGGCAAGGATGCGGTCTACACCGGCACCTATTGGACCCTGTTCGACGCCAAGGGCATCTACCGCCCCTTCGGCGAGGGCGGAGCCCATGAGGCGAGCTTCGGCATTCACGGCGACCAGTATCACCTCAACAACCCGACCTGGCTGACGAGCAATTGGGCCTCGGGAAGTTCGTCCTCGCTCGGCGTGGTCTCGTCGATCGGCGACGGCACCACGAGGACCCAGGCGATCTGGGCGCAGGACGCCTGGAAATTCTATCCCAATTTCAAGGCGACGCTCGGCCTTCGCGGCGAGCACTGGGAGGCCTCGGACGGCTACAACCAGTCGCTCAACAGCCTTTCGACGACGGGTCTGGGCTCCACGGCGAAGTCCGCGACGCTGCTGCCGATCTACCAGCCGGTTCTGGTGCATACGCGCTGGTCGCCCAAGGGCTCGCTGCAATGGACGCCGGACGACGTCTGGACGGTGACCGCCAATGTCGGCATGGCCAACCGCTTCCCGACCGCCAAGGAGCTCTATAACCAGACCTCCCTCAACGGCGGCGCGCTGACCGCCAATCCGAACCCCTATCTGCGTCCCGAGGTCGCTTTGACCAAGGAACTCGTGTTCGAGCGCAAGGTCGGACCGGACGGCTCGGTGCGCCTCACTCTGTTCGATGAAGAAGTCAGAGACGCGATCATCTCGCAGAACCTTTACGTAGCCGCAGGTTCGACGGTCAACTTCGCTTCGAGCAACGTGAACGTCAACCGCATCCGCAACAGCGGGACGGAACTCGCCTGGAAGAAGGACAATGTCTTCTATCGGGGGCTGGAGCTCTCGGGCAGCTTCACTTATGTCAACTCGCGGGTCATCTCGGACAGCCTGTGGGCGCCGAGCGGAGGCAACAACCTCGACAACTGGGCGCTGTCGGTCGCGGGCAAGAACGTGCCCTATGTCCCGAAATTCCGCTGGGAGCAGTCCGCCACTTATCGGCCGGACGATCACTGGGCTTTCACGGTCTCGGCGCGCTGGCAGGATCGCATGTGGTCGACCCTGAGCAACAACGACACCGCGCATGGCGTCTATGGGTCGTTCGACCGCTTCTTCCAGGTCGACACCAAGATCCATTATAAATACAACGACCGCCTGTCGTTCGACTTCGGTATCGACAACCTCAACAACTACAAATACTTCCTGTTCCACCCCTTCCCGCAGCGGACCTTCGTCTTCTCCGGGAAATATGAGTTCGGAACCGGTGGCAAGAACGAGCCGGGCATCTTCTACACCGGCAACGAGGAATGGCTGCCGGCGCAATCGAGCTGGTTCCAGCCCGCGGACACCAAGTGGTTCTGAGCCGGTGAGAAGGTAGGAAAACGTGGCGGCGCGACGAGGGTCGCGCCGCCGTCTTTTGTTCTCGGCTTACTGCGCCGTGGGCAGCAGATTGTGGGTCGCCTCGATGCGGGCGACGCCGGCGCGGACCGCGGACTGCACTTTCTCGAAAGCGCGCACCTCGATCTGCCGGACGCGCTCGCGCGAGACGCCGAATTCCTCGGAGAGCTCTTCGAGAGTGAGCGGCTCGTCGATCAGCCGGCGCGCCTCGAAGATGCGGCGCTCCCTGGCGTTGAGCACGTCCAGCGCGCCGCGAAGGGCGATCTGGCGGTTGCTCGCCTCCTCCTGATTCACCAGTATATGTTCCTGATCGGCGCTGTCGTCGACCAGCCAATCCTGCCACTCGCCCTCGCCCTCTTCGCGCAGCGGCGCGTTCAGCGAGGCGTCGCCGCCCATGCGGCGGTTCATCTCGATCACGTCCTGCTGCGAGACGCCGAGGCGCGTCGCTATGGCCGCGACGTTATCGGGCTTGAGATCGCCTTCCTCGAAGGCGGAAATCTTGCTCTTGGCCTTGCGCAGGTTGAAGAACAGCTTCTTCTGGTTGGCGGTGGTCCCCATTTTCACCAGCGACCATGAGCGCAGGATATATTCTTGAATCGAGGCGCGGATCCACCACATCGCATAGGTGGCGAGGCGAAAGCCGCGCTCGGGTTCGAAGCGCTTGACCGCCTGCATCAGGCCGACATTGCCTTCCGAGACGATCTCGCCGATGGGGAGGCCGTAGCCGCGATAGCCCATTGCGATCTTGGCGACGAGCCTCAAATGGGAGGTGACGAGCTTCTGGGCCGCGAGGGGATCCTCATGCTCGCGCCAGCGTTTGGCGAGCATATATTCTTCCTGCGGCTCGAGCATGGGAAACTTGCGGATTTCGGCGAGATACCGCGCCAGACCGTTTTCGCTGGCGATGATGGGGAAGGCGTTCGCCATATTCCTACTCCTTCGGGCTCCCCACCTGGGCGAACCCCAAATCGACCGCGTCAAGCCAGTCGCGATCTGACAATATAGGCGGCGCCCAGCGTGGCTTAAAGATGGCTGTCCGCTTTCTTGCAGCTGAGCATCAGGTTAAGTTTTTGTAATGAAGCATTCGTTGCGGCCTTGCCGGTGATTGCGCAAGGCTAGCGCATCATGCGCCCCCGAAGGAGGCTGGACGAGGAAAAATTGCGCTGGATCTATAATGAGCGGCGAATTTTAGGGCGCAAAAACTCTTCAACTTATTCCGAGCCGCCGGGGAAAGAGGCAAACTCGCGTTCGGCCGGGGGCTTTTCTCGCGAAATCATTTTCAGGCGTGAAAAGCGCGCCGGCCGGTCGGATGCGGCGCGCTTTCCATAAAGCGAGATCAGAAGCCGTAGATCTTGGCGTAATCGGGATCGGAGGCGGCGACCTGCTTGGCGAGGTCGACGATGACCTTGGACTGCTTCCAGGTGGCGTCGTCCTGCATCCTGCCGTCGATCATCACCGCGCCGGTGCCGTCGGGCATCGCCTCCAGCACGCGCCGGGCGAAGGCGACCTCGGCCGCGTCGGGCGAAAACACCTTTTTCGCAAGGGCGATCTGGGTGGGGTGCAGCGACCACGCGCCGGCGCAGCCGAGCAGGAAGGCGTTGCGGAACTGGGCCTCGCAGGCGGCGGGGTCGGAGAAATCGCCGAAGGGACCGTAAAAGGCCTTGATGCCCGCGGAGGCGCAGGCGTCGACCATCTTGGCGATGGTGTAATGCCAAAGATCCTGCTGGTAGGTGGGGCGGGGGGCCGAAGCCTCGCCGGCGTCGGCGATGACCTTGTAATCGGGGTGGCCGCCGCCGACCCGCGTGGTCTTCATGGCGCGCGACGCCGCGAGATCGGCCGGTCCGAGGCTGATGCCGTGCATGCGCGGCGAGCAGCTCGCAATGGCGTCGACGTTTTTCACGCCCTCGGCGGTCTCGAGAATGGCGTGGATGAGAATGGGTTTCTTGACGCCGTTGCGGGCCTCGAGCTGCGCCAGCAGCTGGTCGAGATAGGCGACGTCCCAGGGGCCTTCGACCTTGGGCAGCATCACGACGTCCAGCTTGTCGCCGACGGCGCCCACGATCTCGATCATGTCGTCCAGCGCCCAGGGCGAATTGAGCGCGTTCATGCGGGTCCACAGGCCGGTGGAGCCGAAATCGGTCGATTTCGCCATTTCGATGAAGCCGGCGCGGGCCGCCTCCTTGGCGTCGGCGGGAATGGCGTCCTCGAGGTTGCCGAGCACGACGTCGACCTGCTTCGCCAGCTCCGGAACCTTGGCCCGGAATTTCTCCAGATGCGGCGGCACGAAATGAATCATGCGCTCGACCTTGACGGGAGCCTCGCGCAAGGGGGTCGGCGCGCCGATGGCCAGCGGCCGGTAGAACTGGTGAGGAAGCTTCATGAAAGATCCTGGGGCTTGTCTCGTCCGGTCGAATTGCCCGGGGCGTGGCGGCCCAGCTAGCGCGTTTGTCCCGTCGATGCAATGCCGGCGGCGTTCCTTTAACGGCGAAAGCGGGTTATGTTGGCGCCGTGATTCCTGAAGGCGAACGCGGGCGGCTCTCGCCCGGCCGCGTCGCCGCTGAAAACCACGCCGCCCCGCAACCGCCGCCAGCCACGACGAGAAGCTTCGCTCATGTCCCTTTCAAGCGATTATATGGTGGACCGCCGCCGCTTGCGGCGCAAGCTCGGTTACTGGCGCATCGCGGCCATAGCCGCGGCGCTCGCGGCCGCGCTCGCCGCCATGGGCAGGTTCTCCGGGATCGACACGATCGAAAAAGCCACGCCGCATATCGCGCGGCTCTCGATCGAGGGCATGATCACCGGCGACAGCGACACCTTGGATCTGATCAAGAAGATCGGCGAATCCAAAGCGAGCGCGCTGATATTGACGATCGACAGCCCCGGCGGGACGACGACCGGGGCCGAGAAACTCTATCTCGCCCTGCGCAAAGTCGGCGAGAAAAAGCCCATCGTCGCCGTGATCGGCACGCTGGGGGCGTCGGGCGGCTACATCGCCGCCCTCGGCGCCGACGAAATCGTGGTGCGGGGCAATTCGCTGGTCGGATCGATCGGCGTGTTGTTTCAGTTTCCCAATGTCGCCAAGACCCTGGATACGCTCGGCGTGAAGGTCGAGGAGATCAAGTCCAGCCCCCTGAAGGCCGCGCCCAACGGCTTCGAGCCCACCAGCGAGGCCGCCCGGGCGGCCATCGCGTCGCTGGTCAGCGACAGCTACGCCTGGTTCAAGGATCTCGTGAAGGCCCGGCGCCATCTGGACGACGCCGAACTCGCCAAGGTTTCGGACGGGCGCGTCTTCACGGGGCGCCAGAGCGTTCCGCTGAAGCTCGCCGACATGGTGGGCGGAGAGACCGAGGCGATCCAGTGGCTCGAAACCGAAAAAGGGGTCGCCAAGAAACTGCCGGTGAAGGACTGGAAGAAAAAACCGAGCCTTGAACGGACGGGGCTGCTGGGCCTCGCTTCGGCGGGCGCCCGGGCGCTCGGCCTCTCACCGCTCGCTGTGCTTTTCGATCAGGCGGATACGCAACATCCTCGTCTTGACGGGCTCCTGGCGATTTGGCAGGGTTCTGCAGCAAATTGAACATAGCGTCGCAGCGCAACCGGGCGTCGCAGCTGCGCGCTGCCTCAGGCGGGATAAAATTATGATCAAGTCCGAACTCATCCAGCGTATCGCCAGCCGCAACGAGCACCTCTATCAGCGTGACGTCGAGACCATCGTCGGCACGATTCTCGACGAGATCACTTCGGCGCTGGCGCGCGGCGACCGGGTCGAACTGCGCGGCTTCGGCGTCTTCTCGGTGAAGAAGCGCGACGCGCGCACCGGCCGCAACCCCCGCACCGGGGAACAGGTCTCCGTCCAGGAGAAAAGCGTGCCGTTCTTCAAGACCGGCAAGGAAATGCGCGAGCGCCTGAACGAGAACTACAAGGGCTGAAGCTTCGGCGCGGCCGCCCCTTAAGGCAGGAGATCGAGGAGAGTGATGAGGTCGCTGCTGCGTTTGCTCGTGTATGTCCCGCTCGGTCTGTTGATCCTGTTCTTCGCATTGGCGAACCGCGGCTCGGTGAAGATTTTCCTCGATCCGTTTCCGGGCGGCGAGGCCTCGGGCCTGTCCTTCGAGGCCCCGCTGTTCCTGGTCGTGCTGACCTCCGTCGCGGTGGGGGTGCTCGCCGGGGGCCTCGCATCCTGGCTGACTCACGCTCCGCTGCGTCGCCGGGCGCGGCAGGCGCGCGCCGAGGCCTCCAAGATCAAGAGCGAAATCGAGCAATTGCGCCAGCAGGCCCTGGCCAGTCTCCCCGGCGCGCAGGCGGATCTGAAGCGCAAGCGCTGAGATGATCGGGGCCTGGCTCTGGGCCCTAGTCCTGCATGAGCGTTTTTTCATCGCTTCCTACGGGGCAGGCGTTCCCGGCGTGAAGGGCTGACCCGGCCTGGGCGGGGCCAATTCGAATGGCCTCGCACTTCTTGATCGGGCGTCCCCGGCGGGCGTTCCTTTAAAAGAAGCGCCGCAGTTTCGAAAATTGCGCACAAGGCGGGCCATTTCCCAAGTCGCCGCTTGAAAAAGCGCCGCGGCCCCGATATGAGAGGCTCGTCTCGGGCGTCTTCGACGCCGGGCAACGCCGCAATAGCTCAGTCGGTAGAGCACCTCATTCGTAATGAGGGGGTCGGGGGTTCGAATCCCTCTTGCGGCACCACCTCCTTTGTTGAACCGAAAATAGAGCCGCCGGTCTGTTCCTGGAGCGTTTCCAGCAGAAGTGGATGCGCGACGCGATGGAACTCGTCGACCAGTCGCCATCGACGAGTTATGGAAATCGCTTTTGCATAACGCTTTTACCGGAAAGCTATAGCCATGAACGAGTCGGACGGGCGGCAAACGGAATTCCTGCTGTATCAAGCATAAGACGGCCGGACGCGCATCCAATGCCGTTTCGAGGGCGAGACGCTATGGCTCACGCAGGCGCAAATTGCCGAATTGTTTCAGGTCACGCCTCAGAATGTTACGCTGCATCTCAAAGCGATTTTCGCGGAAGGGAAAATCGAGGAGGCGGCAACTTGTAAGGAATACTTACAAGTTCGACCCGAAGGGATCCGGGAGGTTTCCCGTCGGCTTCGTCACTACAGCCTTCCCGCCGTCCTCGCGGTCGGCTATCTCGTGCGCAGCCATCACGGCACGCAGTTCCGCCAGTGGGCGACCCATGGCCATACGGCGGCGGAGATTGTCCACGGCCGAGCCGACGCCGGCAAGCCCCGCATGGGGCTGACCGTCACCCGTGCGGGCGGCGTCATTCGAAAGGGCGACGTCGCCATCGCCAAGAATTATCTCGCGCCAGACGAACTCGAAGCGCTCAACCGCATCGTTTCGGCCCATCTCGAATTTGCCGAATTGCAGGCCTTGAACCGTAAGCCGATGAAGATGCGGGATTGGATCGCGAAGCTCGACGATTTCTTGCGGCTTTCCGGCCGGGAATTGCTCGGCCACGCCGGAAAAATATCGGCCGAACAGGCGCGGGCGAAAGCCGAAACCGAATATGAAAAATATCGCAAGGCGATTGACGCGCAACCGCGCCCGGTGGACGCCGTTTTCGAGGCGGCGGCGAAGAAGCTGGCGGAACTCAAAAAGCAGAGCCCATCGAAGCGGCGAACGGCGCTGAAAAAAGCGCCGGCGAATGAACGAAGCGGAAATTCGGGCCGGCGGCAGGCGGCGCGGCGCATTATCCTCCTGCCCCGCAGTGCGCGCCCAAGGCCTTTGCCCTGATCGCAAAGCGCTTAATCCCTATGCAGGTCCAAGTCTGTCGACCGGCCTTTTTCGGTGACCGCTATTTTGGCCGTGCGCTCGCCCGTGCGCTTCAGCACAGCCGTTCCTGCTGGAAAGGCGAAGGACAGGGTTCGGCCATCCTCGGAAAATTTCGGGCTCTCGGCGTCGAAATAATCATTGCGCCAGTAAAAGCCGATCACCGTGGCGCCGACAATGATCACCTGCGCGGTCACGCCGTTTCGGGCCCCGCCCCATGTCCCGTCGAGACCTTGCTTTTCTGCGCCCCTGCCAGCAGAGACGTATAGAAACGCCGCTCCAAGACCCAGGCAGAAAGACCGGCGGCGCATTGGCCCTTTGTCGGTTCGCGCAGGCTTCACGATTAACCTCCTGGATCGGCGCATGGTAACCAAGCGTGTTTACGGTCTCTTTGCAACCCCGCGCCTGGATCGTGCGACGCCGCGCCTTGGGCCGGCGCGGCGTTCTTTAGGGCGCATTCGCGAGAAGCGTCATTTCTCCTCGCTGTATTCCTCGATCTCGAGCCACATGGCGTTGAGGATCGCGAAGGCGCAGGCGAGGCCGAGGCCCAGAATCCAGGAAAAATACCACATCGAAGCGCTCCTTGTCTCAATAGGCGTAGTCGTCGCCGCTCGTGACCGCGGCTTCCTTGACGACCCCGCGAAACACCCGAAACGCCCAGGCCGTGTAACTGAGGACGATCGGCAGGAAGACCAGCGCCACGAACAGCATCAGTTTCAGCGTCGCCGGGCTCGAAGAGGCGTCCCAAACCGTCAGGCTGTGGCTCGGATGGCTGGACGAGGGCAGCAGGAAGGGGAACAGGCTGAAACCCGCCGTCGCGATCACGCCGGCGATGGCGAGGCTGCTCGACAGGAGGGCCGTCCTGGCCGCCTGCGCCCGCAGCGCCAGGATCGCCGCCGCAGCCCCGAGATAGGCGAGGACCGGGGCGATGAGGCTGAGCGGCTGGCGGCCGTAATTGGCGAACCACGCGCCATGCGCGCGCGCGACGGTCTTGAGCAGCGGGTTGGAGGGGCCCGACATGTTTATGGCGCTGCGCACCGCATAGCCGTCGACGCCGAGCGCGATCCAGACTCCCGCGATCGAGAACAGCAGGACGAGGGCGATAGCGGCTCCGACCCCGAAGCGTCGGGCGCGCTCGGCGGGCGCGCCTTCGGTCTTTACGGCGAGGTAGCTCGCGCCCTGCATGACCAGCATGGCTATGCTGACGAGGCCGCACAGCAGCGAGAAGGGATTGAGCAGGCCGAGCAGGCCTCCCTCATAGACGAGCTGCAGGTTGCGGTCGAAATAAAACGGCGCGCCGAGCAGCAGATTGCCGAAGGCGACGCCGAACACCAGCGAGGGCAGGACGCCCGAGACGAAGAAGGCGTAGTCCCAACCCGTGCGCCAGAGCGCCGAGTGGAGTTTTGACCGGAAGGTCAAAGCCACCGGGCGGATGATGAAGCCGACGAGCACCAGCATCATCGCAAGGTAGAAGCCCGAGAAAGAGGCCGCGTAAAGCAAAGGCCAGGCGGCGAAGACGGCGCCGCCGCCGAGCACCAGCCAGATTTGATTGCCTTCCCACACCGGGCCGATCGCGTTCAGCGTTATGCGGCGCTCGCCGTCGCTACGCGCGACGAAAGGATGCAGCATGGCGACGCCGAGATCGAAACCGTCCATGATGGCGAAGCCGGTCAGAAGCACGCCCAGCAGCCCCCACCAGACGAGGCGCAAAGTTCCGTAATCGAGGGACATGGCCTTTTCTCCTCACTGCGCGGCGACGGGCGCCAGAGCCGGCGGCTCGACTTCCCCGGTTTTGGTTTCGGGACCGATGCGGACATATTTGACGATCAGCGAGACGTCGATGATCGCGAGAACGGAATAAAACAGCACGAAGCCGAGAAGGCTCGCCCAGACATTGCTGGCCGGAATGTTGGAGGCGCCGAGGAAAGTCGGCATGACGCCGTCGATGATCCACGGCTGGCGGCCGTATTCCGCGACGATCCATCCGAGCTCGGCCGCGATCCACGGCAGCGGCAGGCTGTACATCACGGTGTACAAAAACCACCGCGTGCTCTTCAAGCGTCGCCGGCTCGAGAGATAGAAGGCGAAGCCGAACAGCGCGATGAAATAGAATCCCAGCGCCACCATGATCCGGAACGACCAGAACAGCGTCGGCACGTCGGGGATGGTCGACAAGGCCGCCTCGTGAACCTCGTCGATGGTCGCGTTTTCGATGTCGGGACGGATGCGTTTCAGAAGAAAGGCGTATCCCAGATCCTTCATCGAGCCTTCCAGCTCGGGCGGAACGGCCGCCTCTCCGCCGGCGTGTTCCCCGATCCAGCGATAGGCCGGCAAGCCGTTGCGGACGCGCTGCTCGGCCCCCGCGACCAACGGCTTGATGCCCTCCACGGGCTTGTCGATCGACCTCGTGGCGATAAGGCCGAGAAGCCAGGGGATTTTCACCTCATATCTGGTGGTTTCGCTGGCGACGTCGGGCATGCCGAACAAGGTGAAGGAAGCGGGCGCGGGCTCGGTTTCCCACATGGCTTCGATCGCCGCGATTTTCATCTTCTGGTTTTCGCCGGCGGTATAGCCGCTCTCATCGCCGAGCACGACCACCGAAAGCGCCGAGGCGAGGCCGAAACTGGCGGCGACGACCACCGAGCGGCGCGCGATGTCCCTGTGCAATCCGCGCAGCAGATAGTAGGCGCCGATCGACATGACGAAGACCGCGCCGGTCACATAGCCGGCGCTGACCGTATGCACGAATTTGGATTGCGCCACGGGATTGAAGAGAACTTCGGCGAAGGAGGTGAGCTCCATGCGCATCGTCTGCGGATTGAAGTGCGATCCCACCGGATTCTGCATCCAGGCGTTGGCGACGAGAATCCACAGCGCCGAGAGATTGCTCCCGAGGGCGACCAGCCAGGTCACGACGAGATGCTGCACCTTGCTCAGACGCTTCCATCCAAAGAAGAAGAGACCGACGAAAGTCGCCTCCATGAAGAAGGCCATCAGGCCCTCGATGGCGAGCGGGGCGCCGAAGATGTCGCCGACGTAATGCGAGTAGTAGCTCCAGTTCGTGCCGAACTGAAACTCCATGGTGACGCCGGTCGCGACGCCCATCGCGAAGTTGATTCCGAACAGCGCGCCCCAGAATTTCACGGTGTCGCGCCACACCGTGCGTCCCGTCATCACATAGACGCTCTCCATGATGGCGAGGATCCAGGCGAGCCCGAGCGTCAGAGGCACGAACAGGAAGTGATAAAGCGCTGTCAGCGCGAACTGCAAACGCGACAGCGTTACTATGTCGAGTTCCGGCATTAGGGTCTCCTGCGAAATTTCACTGCCGCGCGGGCGTTTGCGCGTCGAGCAGAAAGGACGTCATCGTTTCGGGCGTAACCTTCGTCCGCCGCCCATGGTCGAAAAACAGGAAATACAGCACAGCGATCGCCGCCGCCTTGAAGGCGAGCGCCGCTGCGATTTCGCGTGCAAGGGATCGTCGGATCATTTGTCAGCCTCTTGATTTTGTTACGGCGCGACTCTGCGAACCGACCCGAACGCCTTGCGAAATGGGCGCGACGGCGCCGCTGCGTGCGCATCGCCGCCGCGTCGCGCTTGCGCGGGGAATTCACGGAGCGAATGGCATGCGCGACATTGCGCGCGCGCCGCTCGCCTGTCCGAGACATGGTCTCACTTGCTCTCGGCGAGAACGAGTAAAGCCTCGGAATTCAAAACCTCGATGACGCCGCGAGAGAGTTTCACCCAGCCCGAACGCTGGAAGGTCAGAAGCGCGCGACCGATGACCTCGCGCGCCGTGCCGAGATCGACGGCGAGCGCCTGCTGCGTGGTCTCGATGCGCCTGTCGCCGTTCATCATCGACAGAAGCCTTTGCGCCAGACGGACGTCGATCCGCGTGCAGAGGATTTGTTCGATTTTCGACATCAGCATCATCAGCCGCCGGCTATAGCCTTCGAAGACCAGAGCGCGAAACGACGACGATCTGTCCATGAGATCCTTGAAGACTCGCGCCGATAGAAGATAGGCGACGACTTCGGTTTCCGTGACCGCCTCGGCTTCGTAGACCTCGGAAGCGAGCAGGCCGGCGATGGTGAGGATGCAGGTCTCATTCTGCTGTACCCGGTAAAGGATGATCTCGCGGCCGCTTTCCGTAACCCGCTGGACACGAATCGAACCCGAGAGAACCAATGGGAACTGAGCGCTGCAATCGCCGGGCCGAAAGATGGTGCGTCCCTGTGGAATGATGACGCATACGGCGTTTCGTCGCAGCGTTGCCTTGGTCTCCTCGTCGAGGTTGCTCAACGAGGGAAGCGACTCGGTCCAGACCGGGCCGGATTCGCCGCTCATCTTCCGTCCGACGTGTCGAGGCCGAACCATTTGTCCTTGACCTCTTCGTAATGAATTTCGGGATCGTACAATGCTGCGTCGAGATTCAGATCGCCGGCGGTGAGCCGCCCGATCGCCGCCAGCGCGGCGTAGGACGCGACGACGCGATCATGCTGGGCGATGACGAGATTGACGCGGGCCGCCACCAGCGCCTGATGCGCGTTGAGGACGTCGAGCGTGGTTCGCTGACCCACCCGCGCCTCCTGACGCACGCCCCAGAGCGACTTCTCGGCGGCCTTCACGGCGGCCTGGCTGGAGACGATCGAGGTCTTCGCCGCCTCCAGCTGGGCGAAGGAGTCGGAGGCCATGGCGCGCACGTTCTCGCGGGCGAGATCGACGCCGAGGCGCGCCTCGCTCAACTGCTCCTTGGCCTGGCGTATCGAGGCGTATTCCGAGCCGCCCTGGTAGAGCGGGATGTTGAGGCTCCCGGTCGCCGCCGCAGCGAACTGCCGCGTTCCCGGCCAGCCGAGGAAGGAGTCCCATTGGGGAGAAACCTGAGCATTGAGGGAAACGGTCGGCGACAATGCGCTTTCCGCGACTTTCACCGCATGTTCCGCAGCATCGACCTGATGAAGAGCCGAGATCACGCTGGGATGCTGCGCAACGGCCATCGTCTCGGCCGATCCGGCGGAACGGGGGAGCAGCTTCTCCGCGCTCGCCGCGGGCTCGAGATGTCTGGGTTCGACGCCGACGATCCGGCGATAGGCCGACATGCTCATTTTCAGCATGGCCTGCGCGTTGTAGAAATCCGAGCGCCCTTGCTCCAGCGCGGCCTCCGATTGAGCCACGTCGGTCACGGTGACTTCGCCGACGCGGAAACGCTCGCGCGTCTGCCGCAACTGCTCCGTGAGCACGGCGATGTTGTTCTTGCGCAGAGCGGTTATCGCCGTGTCGCGCAGGACGTCCATATAGGCTTTCACGCCGCTTTGAAGGATCGTCTGCTCGTTGACGGAAAGGCCGGCGTGGGCGGAAAGAGCGCCGGATTCGGCCTGTCGCGCAGCGCTCGCGGTGCGCCCGCCGTCGAACAGCGTCTGCGAGACGTTCAGCGCGGCGCCGCGAGGATAGCCGATGAATTCGTCGGCGTAATAGGCGCGCTGCCCCAGATTGTTTCGCCCCGAAGGAATCTTCACGGTGGAGTATTGCGGTCCGGCGGAAGCAGTGACGCCGGCTTTCGGCCGCATACCGGAAAGCGCCTTGGTGGTTTCCTCGTCGCGCGCGCGAACCGAAGCGCGTCTCTGGTTGAGCTCGGGATTGTTCTGATAAGCGCGCGCCAGCGTCGAATAGAGGGTCTCGGCCGAACTCGCATGGGGCGCGGCGATCGGAGCCGCCCCGACGGCGAGTGCGAAGCATTTGGCCAATCTTCGCCGCAGTCGTCGCTTCCGGCCCGGCGCCGGTTCTCGCGCGAGTTTCGCAAGCCGCGGCGCAATGCTTCCCATCCTGCTCAGCTCCCCAGCGCAAATAGCCCTGACATGGCGACACGGGCGCAGGCGCCCGTGTCGTTTCAACTTCAGCGAAGGCTTACGCGTTCGCGCGTCCCCGTCAAGCGTGTTTGCCGCGCAGACGAACGATGCCGAACAATTTCATGATGAAGCGCTCGTAGAAGGGCTCCGCCTGTCCCTGACGCACTTTGCGCAGGAAGTAGATTTCGTAGGCCGCCTTGGCGAGATGCACCCAATATCCCTTTCCGGACCAGTTCACATTGCGCGGCGGGATTTGAGGCTGGGCGACGAAGGCGATGCCGCTGTCGCCGAAGTCCGCAAGGCAGACGGCGTTCCACGTGCCTTCGTGAGTCGGCTCCTTGCCGGCGACGAGATCGCGGATGTTATGGGCCGCCGCGGTGCACATCGATTCGATCATGTAGCCGGTCTTGGGCATCCCGACGGGCACGGGGGTCGCTTCGAACGGCGGCAGCGCCACGCAGACTCCAACCGCGAAGATATTGGGATATCTGGCGTTGCGCTGCTTGCGGTCGACGGTCACGAAACCGCGCGGGTTGGTCAGTCCCTCGATCCAGGCGCCATTGTCGTCCTTCAGGCAGTCGACGCCGCGAAAGGCGGGCAGCATCATCGTGAAGGAAGTGGGAATCTTATGCGTCTTCTTGACCGAGCCGTCCTCGTTGAGTTCCGTCGCCTCGATGGAGTCGGCGTTCACCCGGTCGATCTTGGCGTTGGTGACCCATTTGATGTCGCGATCGCGCATGATCGATTCGAGCATGCCTTTGGTGTCGCCCACGCCGCCGAGACCCAGATGGCCGATATAGGGCTCGGAAGTGACGAAGGTTATCGGCACGCGGTCGCGAATCTTGCGCTTGCGCAGGTCGGAGACGACCGTGAGCGCATATTCATAGGCCGGTCCGAAGCAGGAGGCGCCCTGAACCGCGCCGATCACGATCGGGCCGGGATTCTGGCAGAACTTCTCCCATTCCTCGCCTGCGGCGCCGGCGTGGTCGACGTGGCAGACAGATTTGGTGTGGCCGTTGGGACCGAGGCCCTCGATTTCGTCGAAGGCGAGATGGGGCCCGGTCGCGACGACGAGATAGTCATAGGAAAGCGAGGTCCCGTCGTTGAGATCGACCCGATTTTCGGAGGGGCGAACCCGCTTCGCGCCGGCCGAGGTGAAGCCGATCTTGCGCTTCCTGAAGATCTCGGGAAGACTGACCTTGATGTCGCCGGGCTTGCGCCACTTGACCGCGACCCATGGATTGGAGGGCACGAACTGGAAGTAATCCGTTTGCGACACCACCGTGATGTCGGCTTTTTTTCCCAGAAGATCCTTGAGCTCGAAAGCCAGCGGGACGCCGCCGATGCCGGCGCCCAGAACGACGATTTTGGTCATGAGCGTTTCTCTTCCATTTTAGTCACTCTTTTTGGTTCGGGGTCGCCGAAGCGCCCCGACGTTATTCGACCTCAGCGGCGCGGGCAGGTGCTCAGGCCGACGACGCTGTAGAGAGGACATACGCCCGCCAGCGCGGTGACGAGGGGAATCAACCCGAACCAACCCACCCAGTTCCAGCCGGTTTCGGGCATTCCCAATTTGAGCGCATAAGCGAGCAGCGCGAGGCCGATGACGACGCGCGCGGCGCGGTCGACGGCGCCTACGTTTCTGGTCATGTTCATTGTCATATCTCCCTCAGATGAGATCAGGCGTAGAGCGATGTGCGACCCGGCGTTAAAAAGCCGCGCCGGGCTTGCAGCCGAATTTCTTCAAGATCAGAGCGAGCGGGCAAAAGCCCGTGAAGGCCGCCTGCAACAAATTGGCGCCGACAAAGGCTGCGAGGAGCAGCCAGGCCGGGCCGAAAAACTGCGCGAGCGCGAGGCTGGCGAGGATCATGACCCCCGCGAAGGCCATGACAATGCGATCGATGCTCATCTCGTTTGTCCTTTCGATCCAACCGATCTCAGTCCGCAACGCGCCTTTTCGCCGGCCCGTGAAGCGGGAAGCGGCCTGCCGTCGGGCGAGCCTTGCGAACAGAACAATTCGTCGAGGAGATCGATCATTCGCACGACCTTTCCATTGGCCAGCGAATAGAAGATCGCCTGCGACACCCGCCTCGTCGTGACGAGCTTGTCCCTGCGCAGCCGCGAAAGATGCTGGGACAGCGACGACTGAGGCAGATCGAGCGTCTGGAGGAGTTCGCCTACCTGGCGCTCGCCCTTGCTCAGTTCGCACAAAATCATCAGCCGGTGCCGGTTGCTCAGCGCCTTCAGGAATGCCTCGGCTTGCGTGGCGTTGGCGGCGAACTCGTGTAATTTCATGCTTGCTAAATTACATATTACGAATATATATGTCAAACGGTTTTCGAGGGAGGGGCGATGCCACAGGGATTCAAAGTTCCGGTCGAGGTCTGCGCGAGGGTCATCCTCTTGGCGTTCGGCCTCGCAGGCGAGCTCGCTTTGGCCGGGGAAATACCGGTGCGGATGGAAACGGCGGACGACCTCAAGGCCGTGGTCGCAACGGTCGAGCCTGTGCATCTTCTGGCGCTCCGCGCTCGTATCGGCGGCACCGTATCATCCTTGAAGATCAAGGAAGGAGACAGAGTCTCATCCGGCGAGGAAATCGCGAAGGTCACCGACGAAAAGCTGTTCTTGCAGACGCAGGCGCTCGATCAGCGCATTCGCTCGCAGCAGGCTCAGCGGGACAAGGCCAAGGCCGATTTCGATCGCGCCAAGGATCTGCTGTCCCGCGGCGTCACCACCAAGGTTCTGTTCGATCAGGCCAAGACGGCGCTCGACGTCGCCGAGCGGACTCTGGCGGCTATGAAGAACGACCGCGGCGTGATCGAGCAGCAGGCGGTCGAAGGCGGCGTAATCGCCTCCGCGGACGGCCGCGTGCTCACGGTTCCGGCTGCTGTCGGGCGCGTGGTGATGCCCGGCGAAACCATCGCGACCGTGGCCGAGGATCGCTACATCCTCCGGCTGGAGTTGCCGGAGCGCCACGCCAAGTTTGTGCGCGCCGGCGACAAGGTGCAGATCGGCGGACGCGGCGTCGAAGAAGACGCCGGAGGGCAGCGCGCGAGCGGGCGCGTGCGCATCGTCTATCCCGAAATCAAGGGTGGCCGCGTGATAGCCGACGTCGAGGTCGAAGGGCTCGGAGATTATTTCGTCGGCGAACGGACGCGGGTTTACGTTCCAACCGGAAAGCGCAACACGATTTTCATTCCGCGCGAGGCGGTCTACCGGCGCGCTGGGGTCGATTTCGTGCGGCTCGCCAACAATGGCGAAGTGGCCGTCCAGACCGGCGAGCTTCGTGGAAAACAGATTGAAATTCTTTCGGGCCTCAAAGAAGGCGATGTGGCGGTGAGCCCATGAAGCTCGGCTTTTCCGGAGCGCTGACGCGCGCCTTCATCGGCTCGCCGCTCACCCCTTTGCTGCTGATCGCCTCGCTGCTCGTCGGGCTCATCGCCCTGCAGGCGCTGCCGCGCGAAGAAGAACCCCAAATCTCCGTGCCGCTGGTCGACATCGTGGTGCCGACCAATGGTTACAAGGCCGAGGATGCCATCGACCTCGTCACCCGTCCGCTCGAGGATCTCATCAAGAGCGTCAACGGCGTCGAGCATGTCTATTCGCAGACCCAGGACGACAATGTCGTTGTAACCGCGAGATTCTTCGTCGGCACGCCGCAGGACAACGCCGTGCTGCGGGTTCACGACAAGATCAGAGCCAATATAACCGGCCTGCCCAAGGGCATCCGCGAGCCGCTGATCGTCGGGCGCGGCATCGACGACGTCGCCATAGTGGTGCTCACGCTGTCGGCGAAGCCCGAGCGCGCCGCGGACTGGACGGATAACGGGCTCTATCAGGTCGCCGAGGAGCTCCAGCACGAACTGACCAAGGTCGACAATATCGGCCTTACCTATATCGTCGGCGGCAGCCCCAACCAGATCAGGGTCGAACCCAATCCCGAGCTGCTGTCGCTTTACGGCATCACTCTCAACCAGCTCATCGACAAGCTCACCAACGCCAACCGTTCTTTCCTGGTCGGCTCCTTCCGGGACAAGGACAGCTCGATTTCCGTCGTCGCGGGTCAAACCCTCCAGGGGGTTCCGGATATCGGCCTGTTGCTTCTGACCTCGCGCGACGGGCGGCCGGTCTATGTCAAGGATGTCGCGAAGGTGAGCGTGGGCGCGGCGCAGCCGGAGCATTTCGGCTGGACCATGACGCGCGGGCCGAAAGGGGAAATGGAAAAGCGTCCCGCGGTGAGCCTTGCGATCGCCAAGCGCAAGGGCGCCAACGCCGTCGTGATGGCCGAGGAGATTCTGCACCGCCTCGAGATCGTCAAAGGCCGGATCATTCCCGAGGATCTCGACGTCGCCGTGACGCGAAACTACGGAGAGACGGCGAGCGAAAAGGCGAACGAGCTCCTGTTTCACCTTGCTCTCGCGACCCTTTCCATCGTCGCTCTGATTGTCCTCCTGGTCGGCTGGCGCGAAGGCGTCGTCGTCTTCGTGATCATTCCGACGACGATCCTGCTCACCATGTTCGCATCTTACATGATGGGCTACACGATCAACCGCGTCAGCCTCTTCGCGCTCATCTTCTCGATCGGCATTCTCGTCGACGACGCCATCGTCGTCGTCGAGAACATCGTGCGCCATTGGCAGATGCGGGGCGACCGCGGCCTGGTCGAGACCGCGATCGAGGCCGTCGCCGAAGTGGGCAACCCGACCATCGTCGCGACCTTGACCATCGTTGCGGCCCTGCTGCCGATGCTCTTCGTGTCCGGCCTGATGGGGCCCTATATGAGCCCGATTCCGGCGAATGCGTCGCTGGCCATGGTGTTCTCATTCTTCGTCGCCATGACCATCACGCCCTGGCTGCTCATGAAGATCGCCCGCACGCGCTTCGAATCGGGCGAGGCCCATGGTCACGAGGAGCACGATCCCGGCGTGATGGGCCGCTTTTACGCGGGGATCGCCTCGCGCATGCTGCGTGGCCGGGAGGGGTCGAAACGCTTTCTGCTTTTCGTGGGCCTCGCGACGCTCGCAGCCTTGATGCTTTTCGCGACCAAGAGCGTGCGCGTGAAGCTGCTGCCTTTCGACAACAAATCCGAGCTCGCCGTGGTGGTCGATCTGCCGCGCGGGGCTTCGCTCGAGGCGACGGATCGCCTGCTCACGGCGGCGGCGGAGCGGCTCAAGGACCTGCCGGAGCTGACCTCGGTCCAGTCTTACGCCGGCACGGCGGCGCCGTTCAATTTCAATGGCCTCGTCCGCCATTATTACATGCGTTCGGCTCCCTATATGGGCGATCTCGCCGTCAATCTGCTGCCCAAGGACGAGCGCAAGCGGGCGAGCCACGCCATCGCGCTGGACATCCGCAAGAGGCTCGAGGGGATCGACAAGCCGGAGCATACCGCGATCAAGGTCGTCGAAGTGCCGCCCGGCCCGCCGGTGCTCTCGACGCTGCTCGCGGAGATCTACGGCCCGACGGCCGATGCGCGCCGCGCGCTCGCCGGCCGCGTGCGCAAGGCCTTCGAGTCGGTCGATTTCATCGTCGACGTCGACGACAGTTTCGGCGTGCGGGAGGAGCGTCTCCGCTATTCGATCGACCAGGAGGCGCTCGAATTTCACGGCGTCCAGGAACAGGCGGTCTACGACACGATCGGCGCCTTGGTCGGCGGCGTCAAGATCGGCTACTCCCAGAGGGGCGGCGGAGCCAAACCCGTCGATATCACGGTGGCGCTGCCGCGCTCCGCCATGGCGGTGAACGAGCGCATTCTCTCCACGCCGCTGCCCGCCGGCGGCACGGTTCGCCAGGGCGCCAATGTGGAGCTCGGAGACGTGGTCAAAATGACGCGCGAACTCGGCTCCTATCCGATCTTTCGCCGAGACGGCCGCTTCGCCGAGATGGTCACGGCGGAGCTCGCGGGACGTTTCGAAGCGCCGATCTACGGAATGTTCGCCGTGGAGGACGCGATCGACAGGCTGGATTGGGGCACGGAAGGCGCTCCGACCATCAAATATCACGGCCAGCCGCTCGACGACGCCAAGCCGACTCTGCTGTGGGACGGCGAATGGGAAGTCACTTACGTGACCTTCCGCGACATGGGCGCGGCCTTCATCGTGGCGCTGCTCGGCATCTATCTGCTTGTCGTGGCGCAATTCGGCTCGTTCAAGCTCCCGCTGGTCATCCTGGCGCCGGTGCCTCTGACGCTGCTCGGCATCATGGTCGGCCATTGGCTGTTCAACGCGGCTTTCACCGCCACCTCGATGATCGGCTTCATCGCGCTCGCCGGCATCGTCGTGCGCAACTCGATCCTGCTGGTCGATTTCATCCGGCA
Organism: Methylocystis heyeri; assembly: GCF_004802635.2. Taxonomy (NCBI): domain Bacteria; kingdom Pseudomonadati; phylum Pseudomonadota; class Alphaproteobacteria; order Hyphomicrobiales; family Methylocystaceae; genus Methylocystis; species Methylocystis heyeri. Next base: position 3,204,056 of record NZ_CP046052.1, on the reverse strand, counting down.
TCTTCGGGAGAAAGGCTTGCCGCTGCGCGCGGCGCTGGTCGAGGCGGGCTCGGTGCGCTTCAAGCCGATCTTCCTCACCGCGGCGGCGGCGATGATCGGAGCCGCCTTCATTCTCACCGATCCGATCTTCCAGGGATTGGCGATTTCGCTCGTGTTCGGTCTCGCTTCGTCTACCGCCCTGACGCTGCTGGTGATTCCCGCCATCTATGTCGTGCTGCGCGACGACGAGCCGCACGATGAACCAAAGGAGAAAAAACAATGGTCCAGGCTCTTCAGGATTGGCCGGAGCTGACGAAGCTCCTCTCCGCCGACGTTCGCAATCTGCGGGTCGGCGCGCCCGACGTCATGAAGGCTTTCGGCGCGATGGCGATGTCGGCGAGCGCGACCGGGGCGCTCGACGCCAAGACCAAGGAGCTCATCGCGCTCGCGATCGGCGTCTCCACCCGCTGCGACGATTGCATCGCCTTCCACAGCAAGGCCGCAGTCGAGAAGGGCGCGACGCGCGAGGAAGTCCTGGAGACGCTCGGCATGGCGATCTACATGGGCGCGGGTCCCTCCGCGATGTACGCGAGCCATGCGCTCGCGGCCTTCGACCAGTTCGCCCAGGCTAAAGCTACGGCGGCTTGATAAGCCCGAACGGGACTGGGGCCTCTTCCTCCATCGGACAATGGGAAGGCCCTGAGTTTGCTAGAGCGTTTCCAGCCGAAGCGGAAGCCGGTTCGGGGTGGGACACGCGTTAAGGCAGAAGTTGAGCGCGCGTTGGAGCGGAAATCACAAAGCCGGAGCGCAATTTCGTAGCAAGCGCGTGTCGTGATGCGAATGCGCTCCAAACCAAGGAGAAACAAATGTCGCTGGGCAGCATTCTTTCGCAGATTTCCGGAGGCGCGGCGCCGACCATAGAGCATGACGATTTCGCGCGCGTCGTCGCAGACAAGAGCAGATCGATCGTCGACGTCCGCGAACCTCAGGAATACGCTGCGGGCCATGTCCCGGGAGCGATCAGCATGCCGCTTTCGAGCTTTTCGCCGGCGCAGCTTCCGAAGGGCAAGCCCATCGTTCTGATCTGCCAGGCGGGCGGTCGCTCCGCAAAAGCCTTGCGTCAGGCCATCGACGCCGGTTGCAAGGACATATGCCACTATGCGCCGGGCACGGGAGGGTGGCGGGCCCGCGGCGGAAGCGTGGCGTGAGCGCATGACGAAAGACAGGCGCGCAGGAGCAGTCCCGTGCGGAGGCAAACAAACAAAAACCCCGCCGCAGAACGGCGGGGTTCGCTCGCGTCGGCTTTTCGGAGCCGGCGCTCTCTCTCTTCGGGCGCACTTCTTTCCGTCGCCTCAGCGGAAGATGCGCGCCTTGCTTCGACTCAAGGCTGGGCGGCGCTGGTGAACTTGCTGTAGCCGATCCTCGTCCGCCAGTTGTTGCTGCCGCCGGCATACATGCCGGAGAAGGCCATGCCGGGCGTGACCGGCACATGTCCGTCGCCCGGAAGATAGGCGACGCCCGCCGGGGCGACGGCGTTGTAATCGCCCCACCGGCCCTGGCTGTAATAGGCCTGCCCGGTCGCAAGGAAGATGCCGTTGTCGGCGAAGGTCGCCGGCGTTTGCGAGGCGCGCTGCGAAATATAGGCGAGGCTGGGATAGTAGGCGGTGGTGCTGTAGGAGAATACGGTCGTTACATTGCCTTCGAGATCCGGCTGCTGGACCGGATAAAAGGCCGACTTCGTGCCGCCGTAGTTCAGAACCGTCTCGTTCAGCATTCTGGCCCCTGTGACCTGGGGGCAGAGATTGGTGTAAGAGCCGGTGCACCTCGAGTCATTGGCGTTCAGTGACGGCTGGACGCGATAGAGGATCGATTGCACTCCGCCCGCTCCGTTGGACGGGGCGATGGCGGCGTAAATCGAGCCCGAGAGATAGGTCGCCTCGCCCGAGATGCGAAGGTCGCCGGAATCGATGGTGTTGGCGCCGCCGGGCTGGGTTGCATTCGGCGGCTGCGAATAGTTGTTCCCCGTGCCCAATACGTAAGCCGACAGCTCCGGGCTCGGTCCTCCGGACACAAATCCGAAGGGATTTGAAATCGCCCAAACGGCGAGGCCGTTGCAGCCGGAGGAGCAGAAGAAGTTGCGCGATCCGATCAGATATTCGGCGCGCGGATTGTCATAGGGGCTCCAGACGTTGACCGGCTGGGTGGTGTCGGTGGGATGTCCGTCCCACTGCGTGTTGAAGATGTACCAGAAGCTAAAACCCTGGCCGTTGTACATCGCGGCTTTGGGCAATATCAGCCATTCCTCGTTGAGAAAATGGCCGGTGTCGTTGGAGAAGAGGTTGGACGCCAGATAAATGGCGCCGGGATAGGCCGTGCCCGAACCGATCGGATAGGTCGCCGCCCGGTCCTGGCCGACGCGGGGATAGTCGGGAAGCGCGCGGCTCGCGCTCGGAACCGACAATCTCCAAGTGTACCAGCCGCCGGTGGGATCGTCGCTCGCGCTGACGGCGATGTCGTAATTATTGCTGTTGCCGCTATCGCTGTCGAGCGCGGTGACAATGAAGCGGTGGTTGTAAAAATCATAGAGCGCGCGCGGGTCGCTCATAAAAGTGCCCGAAGGCAGGTTGAAGAAGTCATAGAGGTTCTTCGGGCCGAGCAGCCGGGAACCGCTTATGCTCCAGACCGACAGACATTGGTTCACGCCCTGAAGCACCGGGCTGGGGCCGTCGCCGACCGCCAGAGCCTGATCCGCCGGCGTCCAGCCGCTGCAGAGCTCGAACTCGGCGTCCCCTTCGAAGCTTATGCTGGCGCCTGGGGTATTGGGCGTGATCCCGTCGGACGGCGGCGTCGGCTCTCCGGACAGCGTCGTCGCCGCCGGATTTGCGCCCGGGAGCGCGGCCTGCGCTTTGATCGCCGCTAATTGGCTGGCGGAAAAAACCGTCTTCGGCCGCCACGCTTTCTTGACCGGGCCGGGGTTTGCGGCGGTGATGGTGGGCAGGTCCCGCAATATCACCTGCCGCGCGGCTCCGGCGGAGGCAGGTCCGCCGCGCACGCTCGAGACGTCGAGAGGCGCGCCGGTGATCGCCTCCTGCGATTGTGCGGTTCCGGTCCCGCAGACGGCCGCCAGGAGAGTGGCCGCCGTCACGCCAAAGATATTCTTTTCAAAGTTCTTTCGCATTTCTTCCTCCCAACGCGACCAGGCGCCGATCATCGACGCCGACCGACTTTGGATATCGAATCAACCGCTTATGACGCCGCGAGGCCGGCCCCGCCGGCCGGCGAAATCGCCTCGCTGTTCCTCATGCCGACGAACTACCACTAACGTATATTTAAGAATTATCCAGGCCTCAAACCCTGTCAAGGCTGCAATGGGACGAAAACGTATCGTATTAAGATGTAAATCTCATAACCGTATAAATATACTATGCAAACTGGAATCGCAAAAATCGAGGCAGTGCAGACTTTTACGTGACCATTGGATTCGCGTTTCGAGAGAAATATACCTGTCGGCGCAGATATTACCTGAATATGACTCATTTGAGGCGGTGCGGCGCGAGATCAAATCCGGATAATCAACCTGTTGATGTGGGGTTCGGAATTTCCGACTGTAAAATGCAGAGTTGCGATATTACTGACAGCAGTGGCTGTCTTTCGACCACCCGGAACCGCAACGCCGCCATATATAGCTGAACACCCACGTTGCGGCCAGAGTTCACGACCTTCCGTCAGACGCGGTATTGCTTGCCCGGTATCGCCAGAACCGGGCAGGGAGCTTCGCGCAACACCCTTTCCGTCGTGCTGCCTCTGACATCGTCGAACAGGCCTCGGTGGCCCGCCGTCGCCATGACGATCAGATCCGGAGGGCTCTGGTCGGCGATTTCCAGGATCGTCTCGAGCACCGGTCCGCTCAGCAGTTCGACATGGGGCAGGAGATTGCCGAAGGTCGGCAGGGTTTCGCCGACATGAACGACCCGGAATTCAGCAGTGGGCTCGAGCAGCCGCACCAGATTGGAGGCGACGCCCCAGGCGTGCATGGGACCAACCTCGGCCGCGACCGGCATCAGCACGCGTCGGAGCCTTATGGCGCCGGTGGCTTTATCGACGAATCCGTCGTCGCCTTCGCGCAGGAACAACGCCGGCGCATGCGCCAGTCTCGCGCTGGCCTCCGCGAGCGAGCCGATGAACATGCGTTCCAGCCAGCTCAAGGCGTGGGTCATCAGCACCAGAAGGTCGCAATTATGCTGCTCGGCGTAGCCGCCCACGGCCTGGGCGACGTCGCTGGCTTCGGTCTTGGCGTTGATCAGCCTCACGCCGAGCTTCGACTCGATTTCCGCAGGGGCGGCGCCGGGCTCGAGCATTTTCCACCGGGCCAGGGCCTCCGACGGGTTCGGGAAGCCTTCCGCGTCCGCCGGACCAGAGCGGTCGTCGACATGAAAGAGATGCAAAGCCGAACGCGTCGCAACCGCAAGGCGAAGCGCGTGAACGAAGGCCGTATTGTTGCTTTGCGAGAAATCGGTCGGGTGCAGGATGCTGGTGACCGCCGGCTGCTCCATCATAGCCCCCTCGAACCGTCCGCAAGCCGTAACCCCAAGCGGCCCTGCGCGATCAAGGCCCGCTCCAGCTTTTAATGTTAGTGCGCTACAGTCCGCCCGACCAGCAGGGGAGGCGATTTTGTCGCAGCTTCGGCTTCGCGCGCGCCGGCTTGTGGGCCGATTTCGGCGCCTCCAAATTCGGGCGCAGCCCTCTGCGCGTTCGGTTTAAACACAGTCGAACGCGCTCCAAATCTCATTGACGGAGCATGTTCCTTTCCAAAAACCGCTTCGCACTTTTTGGGAACATGCTCCATATCCGCAAAACAGAGGCGAAATCATATGGAGACCGTAAAGGCCGGGCTGAGCCCGCTTTCAGGGCGCGACGCCGGCGAGAGCGTCCCGCAGCACCAGGGCGATATGTCTCGCCTTACGCCCGCTGCCGTGTTCGATCTGGTGGCGGCAGGAAAACCCGTTGGCGATCAGCGGCGCGTCTTCCGCCGCGGCGCGCACCGCGGGCAGCAGCGCGAGCTCGGCCATCTGCATCGAGGCTTCGAAATGTTCGGCCTCCAGGCCGAAGCTCCCGGCCATGCCGCAACAGCTCGTTTCCACGACTTCATAGGCAAAGCCCGGAATCCAGCTCAAAACCTTGCGCGTCGCCTTCATCGCGCCGAAGGCCTTTTGGTGGCAATGGCCATGCACCAGCGCCTTCGGCAGGTTTGAGGGTTTCAGATCGAGCCGCAGGCCGTTGTTCTGATGCTCGCGGGAGAGAAACTCTTCGAAGAGGTAGAGCTGCTTGCCGAGGTCTCCGATCTCCGGGCCGAGGCCGAGGCTGTAGAGCTCGTCGCGCAAGGACAGCAGGCAGGAAGGCTCCAGTCCGACGATCGGCGTCTTGGCGGCGATCTCGCCTCGGAACGCTTCCAGCACCCGTTTGGCTTCGCCCCGCGCTTTTTCCACCATGCCGGTGGTGAGATAAGTGCGCCCGCAGCAGAGCGGACGATCGGGTTCCGCATCCGTCGGGGCCGGACGGGCGATGCGCACGCGGTAGCCGGCGCGCTCCAGAACCTCCAGGGCGGCTTCCGCGATGTGAGGGTCGAAATGATGACAAAAGGTGTCGACGAAAAGGATGACCTCGCCCCGCGCGGCCGCGGCCTCACTCATCGGCGCGTTGTGCGAAAAAGCCTGCGGCGCGGGCTCGGGGATCACGCGGCGGGCGCTTATGCCGAGGGTTTTTTCCGCGAGCCGGGCTATCGGCCAGAGGCGGTTGCGCAGGCGGATGGCGAGGCGCAGCAGCGGGCGATGACGCCCCGCCCACTCCGGCACGCCGCCGAAGAGCCGGGTGCGCAGCGGCACGCCCTTCACCTCGTGGCGCTGGGCGAGATATTCGGTTTTGATCAGCGTCATGTCGACGGCGCTGGGGCATTCCTTCTTGCAGGCCTTGCAGGAGACGCAGAGATCCATCGCTTCGTCGAGGCGGGGATCGGCGAAGGCGCTCTTGGAGTGTTTTCGAGCGAAGCTGATCCCGGTTCGCGTGAAGAAAACACGTTCAAACAGGAAGCTTCGGCGTCTTTCCGGTTCCGTCCGAACCGCAGAGGCGTCGCCGTCGCCGTCGTTGAGCGCCGCCTTGAAGGCGGCGACGCGCGCCTCGGTGGAGTGTTTGCGGTCGCCGGTGATGCGGTAGCTCGGGCACATGACGCCCTTTGCGGTCTTCTGGCAGTCGCGGCTGTGCATGCAAACCGCCACGGCCTTGGCGTAATTGCCCCCCGTCGCGGGAATGCCGGAATAGGCGTCGCCGATGCCGTAGGTGTCGTAGGCCGACCAATCCAGAAAAGTTTTCATGACGCGTCCAGTCCCCGCCGGCGGAAAGCAATATGGGGGCCAGACTGGCGGGGGAGGCTGTCGGCAGCGCGGCCGGCCGAAAATCCGCCATGAGGTCGATAATCGACAAAAAGCTGAATTGGCGCTCTTGCCATTCATGCTGGTTACGGCTAAACGAACTACGCGCCGGCGCGCTGGACCCCTTCGGGGTCAAAAACGCCGCCCGCGCATGCGCCCGTAGCTCAGCTGGATAGAGCACCAGACTACGAATCTGGGGGTCAGAGGTTCGAATCCTTTCGGGCGCGCCATTAAAATCAACAACGTATGCAGGCTGGACCGTTCTAAATCTCGATTAAGAACGGCAAAAGTGTAGGGTCGGTTCGCCGAGTCAAAACGCGCATTCGGTGAACTGAAAAGTGCGCGAGCTCCGAAGCCATCGGTTCCCAGTCTTGCCAAGGTTGGGTTCGAGGGTTCGAATCCCTTCGCCCGCTCCAGAAAAAACACTGAAAGTCAGAGCATTATGAAAAGGTCGCCGAAAAGCGGCCTTCCCGCTTTTGAGGCGTGGTGTCCACTGGTCCCTCCGTGGCGAAAGCCGTCAGCGGCTTCCGCTGTGGGGGCCTGGGCTCTTCTGCTTCGCCTATGCCGATCCCGCTAGTCCCTCACGTTGGTCGCGTGATTCACCGGCGCCACAGGAGCGCATTACAGATCGCGGCAACGTTCTGGTCGGCGGAACTGGCACGGGGAATCGCGCGTTCCTTCTTTGGCACTCGGATCGTCATGCTTTCGCACGGTGCGCGCCGCGGCACGGCGGATGCTGTCGCGAAATGGGGCTGTGCCTTTGCAGGGCTCATCGCCTCGCTCATCATGCTGGGAATGTGCGGCTTGCGGCTTCAATTCCTCTAGCGCCGAAGCGTTTCATCGCGCGCCTTGCGAACTGGTCCGGCTGCCAAAGTATGCCGTTGTGGTCTGAACGTGTTTTGCTGCTCAAGGGCAGGGCAATGAATAACTATTGACTGCCTGAGAAGCGATTTTGGGCAGTCACTGCATCGAATGCCGCCAGGAATGTCGTAACCGCAGCCTCGAGCCTAGCTTGATCGACGCCGTCTCTTGCCTGCACGGAAAGGCCGTGAAGCAAGGTCGCGCAACAGTCCCCAAGAGCTGTTGAATCGACCTCGCGTCCGATTTCACCGGCTGTTTTGGCCTTTTCCAAACGCTCGATGATGGACTGGGTTCGCGCTTTACGATGGTCAGACAGCCACTGCCCCAAGCCTGCGTTTTCCGGCGAGCAATTTGTTGCCGCCGAAACTACCATGCAACCCCTGCGAGCTGGCGTGTAAAGAGCGATCGCCGCGCGGAACATTTCCTCGAGTGTGGATCGGATGTCTTTGGCGCCGGAAAGCGCCTGGTCGGCGAAGCTGCCTTCATTCGTTTCGTAGAGTGCGACTGCCTCGCGAAACAGCGCCTCCTTCGAACCAAAAGCCGCGTAAATCCGCGCGGAGGCGATGCCCATTACGTCTACCAGGTCCGCCCGAGCCGAAAGGCCCATGAGCCGGATCGCATTTCCGGGCTTGCGATTGCGAGGTGATGAATGGGCGACATAGGGTTTATTGGATTGGGCGCCGAATAACAGACTAAAAATTAGGGGACAGTCAAATTAACTGGGGTATTGGTCTGCCGATGGGCGCATCCGAATCGAGACGCCCTCATATCCTCGGGCCCAAAAGAGGTCGCGCGCCCCCAGCTAATTTAACGGTCCCAGGTCAACGTGACACCTGCGCCCGAGGCGCCGGCCAAACCGAGATTAATAACACGCCAGCGGTAAACCTCGAATGCGTCGAAGGCGACATATTCCGGTTGTCGCGTGAGAGGTTCGACACAGCGGCCTGCTCGATCTTTTTGCCGCTTCGCCATCGCAACTCAACTGCATCGCCTCGGAGCGGCCGTCGAAGTGGGGGTCCGTGACGCAACCATCCTGAATTGGTGAGCATTAGCCATCACCGCGCTCTGTCCGAGCTTAGACGTATCCCCAAATTGATCGTCACCGATGTCCGTCTTTTAGTTCGCCGACGAGACGAGGCGCGTCGTAGACATGGGCAAGCGCCTCGAAAATCGCAGCGGCGGCGACATGCGCCGCTCTCTGCGATACAGTTGCTCCATATGCGAAATCGACCGCCGTCGCGCCCTCGACCGCTCCGGGGCCGAAGACGATGCCGATCAGACGGCCTTTTGTGTCGACTGTTGCGCTTCCGGAGTTCCCCGCGACGACGTCCGCGGTACTCACAAAATCCAACATGGTCCCTTTTTCGACACGCTCCGCGGCGCGGGCCCATCGCAAAGGCGTCGCGCTTCGTTCCGATACATCCGCCTTTGGCTGATCGAAGAATGCTCCGATCATCGTGGCGTAAGGAACCGTTCCTCCAGATCCACGCCAACCCTGAACTGTCCCGAAAGCGATGCGCGCGGTCCTGGTTGCGTCTGGATAGAGCGCGCCGCCGAGCGCCATCGCGGTCGCTCGCCTCATGCGCTCTTCTTCCCGTTCGAATAGAGCGTCGTCCACGACGTCCGCATCGTTGAGATCACGTCTTTTGTGCTCCAGGGAGCGCAGCATTTCGAGATAAGCGTCCGGCGTCGCGTCAAAAGATTCATTGCTCATATTGTACAGCGCGCGGCGAAACCCGACGTCGTCAAGATGCGTGCCTGAGGCGAGACTCGCCGCGCGCTGCTGCGAGCTTTCGCCGTCGAGCGCGATCTGGACAAATGGATCGTCTGCCCCGAGCGATTCCACTAAGGTATCGAAAAACGCTTGAAGACGAAGCTCCTCAACCCTTGGGTCTGGTTTCGTTGCGTTGAAGAGCCAGTTTTCGAGGTCGCCGCGATCTTTCGCACGATAGCCTCGACTCCTTTCGGCATCAGTCAAATCCCGTTGGTTACGGGATTTTAGCAAGACTTCGCCGAAGGCGTGGAGGCTACTCGCATAATCGAGCCCAAACGGCAAAACGACGTCTTCGCGCGGCCATGGGGAGGAGGCGGTCGGGAACAGCAATTCATTGCGAAAAGCACGCCGGGCTCGTCTAGGCGCAATGCGGGCGATGTTTCGATAAGCCTCGATCGAATTGTCGTCTCCGTGTGCGGCTAGCGAGCCCGTCAGTTCGAGCTCCTTCTCGCGACGTTTCGCGAGAAAGGTGTCGTCGCGCAGCGCCGCAAGGCGGCCTTCGGTGATTCGACGCACGAACGCGACGTTGACGAGCGCAGGCGCCGCTGCCCGGGCGCTGTCGGCATCGTGCGCCGCGAAAGCTGCAAGTCGAAGCTGCAACTTGGTAAAAGCTTCCAGCCACAGCGGCAGTTCTATGTCGCGTTGCGCCTCCAGCGCGGCGACGGTGAGCCGTCGGTTGGAGCGCGTCGGGACGCCGAGGACGAAGGCCAATTCGCCTTCCGTGGGCGCGCGCGCCGACATTTGCAGGTGCTGGTCAGGACGAGCGGGGACGCCGTTTTCGTAGGCCCGAACCAGCGCTACGTCGAAAGCTGGCGCGGGGTGGTCTTCCATGCGCTGCGCCGCCGCCGCCTCAGGAGCGAAGACGAGGCGTACATCCGAGTAGCGACGGTGGGTATACAGCATGTAACGCGCGCCTGCGTCCAGCGAGACGACTTCGGCCTCTGTTCCCGGAGTCGTGGATCCGGCCCGCTCTAATTCAGCTATGGTTTCCTTACGAATGCGCTCGGCGTCGGCGTCCGTCGCCGTCGCCGGAATTCGTTCGTTGACGAGCGTGGTCACATCCATGCTCGAAAGGACGGCGTCCAGGGAGACGCCGGGCAATTTCGTCTCCTCTTCCAGGCTTTGCGCGACGAAGCCGTCTCGTTGAATATTGCCGCCCGCCGTCTCGGCTTTGGCGAGAATGCTTAGAGGGATCACATGGCGGTTCGTTAGGACGAGTCCGTCGGCGCTGACGAAGGAACCGGACCCGCCGACATAGGCATCGTATCGCTTTGAGTTGAATCGAACCGTGGCCTTCTCCATATGGTCGAGCCACTCCGGTGTCAGTTGGACACGGTATTTCTCGACGATATGTTGCAACGGTGCTTGCGAATAGAGCCAGAAGCCCTCATCCGCGCGTAGAGGAGCGGCGCATAGCGTCAAGGCGACCGATGCCCCTAATACGCTCCCGCACCGACGCTGCCGATTAATCGCGAAGGGTACATCGAGCTGTCGATCCGCCATAAATCTATTTCCTCGCCACATCCGTTTCGCGCGCGCCGAGCAAGACTCGGCTTCGAGATTTGTGCCGCCAGCGAATAAAACCGGTGACGTAAAGCGTCAGAGGGACGAGGCCGAAGATCGCCATGAAGGCTCGTCCGGCGTCGCCGAACGCCTCGCCCGAATGAAGCGGATATTGCCAGTCGAGGAATCGCTCTCCCGCGGAAAATTCCCGTGGATCCTGGCGCGCGAAAATCTTCCCACTGTATTGATCGATCACAAGCATCCGGCTCGTACTGGCTTGATTGATCTCTCCTTCGAGATGCTTGCCGATCACATAGACGCCTTGCGGTCCACGCGGCAGCAATAGCGTCTGCAACCATCCGTCGGGGAAAGCGCCGTCAGCTATCGCGACGGCGGCCGATGCCGTAAGCGGTGCGCGCCCGTTCGCTGGTTCTGACTCGAAATCTGTCCTGAGTTGTCGCACGGGCGAGAAAAAGGAGACGAGCGCTCGCCAAGGCGGCTTGAAATTCATATACATGCCCGAGAAGATAGAGACTAATAGAACGACTCCGAAGCAGACCCCCAAGGCTTTGTGAATGTCGTAAACGACCCGCTCTGGCTTCGCTCCGAGCTTTATTCTGATCGCCTTGCCCCACGAGCCGTTGCGCGGCAGCCAGAGGCAAAGGCCGATGATCGTCGAAATCAGAAGGACCAGACCGACGCCCGCGATCGTCAACCGTCCAAAGGGCTCCCATAGCAACGCGCAATGGAGGCTCATCATCATATAGACGAATGGCATGGTCAGCGGACGCAGGGACCAGCCGCCGAAACGCTCGCCTTTGACCAACGCCGTGTAGGGATCGACAAATACGCTGTGACCCGCGATCGAGCCCATGTCGAGCTTCGACGCGTCTTTCGTGCGCTTGGCTTCCTGCAATTGGTCCTTGCTCGGCAAGCCAGTCATGTATGCGATCTCTACGGCGCCGGCGCGATGACGTGGTAGCCGCACGAACACCGGCGTATCGGTGCGCACCTTAACCGAATCAGGGAATTGAGCTCGCGCCGCGGCAAGAATTTCGTCGATGGATTTATAGGAAGCGTCCTCGCGGGGCGGCGACACCCGCATCAAATTTGGGTTGAGCAATTCGTCTATGTCTTGCCAAAAGGCGAGCAAGCTGCCGCTCAGCCCGGCGACGACGAAATAGACGCCGACGATCAGGCCTATCCAGCGATGAGTCCACGTCCAAAATTTTCGGGCGGCGCGGCGTCCGAGAGGCTCTGTTGTCGCAACGGCCAGCGCCGCCACGGTATGTTCCGGAAAAGTCGTCGGCATCTTTCGTCTCCTCCAAGAGATCGAGCGCTTCATTATGACAAGAACCTTGACCTCCTCGTCACGCTTAAAACTCGGCTTTCAGAGATGCTTTGAGCATGCGCGGATTGCCGAACAAACGTGGTTGCGCGTCGAATGGAACCGTTGGAAAATGCTGAACCTCGGCGTCCGTGTAATATTTGCGATCAAACAGATTGGCGACGTTCAGTTGGGCGGTGAGCTTGGACGTTCCGACCGAAAACTCATAAGCGGCGAGCAGGTCGACGACGCCGTAGCTCGGAACTTGGTACGTATGAAAGTTTATGCCGGAGAAATTCCAGGCCGGTTGTGTTCCGTGAAAAGTATATCCCCCGCCGAACTTCAATCCGCGCAAGGGCTCTAGCTGAAATTCATATGTCGAAAACAGCCTCGCCGTGTTTCTCGGCACGCCTTCGAAACGCGAGCCGACCGGGTGCGCCGGATCGAGGATCGGGTTGGTCTTTGTGTAGATGACATCGGTGTTCGCATAGGCGATGATCGCTTTCCAACCAGGAAGGATCTCGCCTTGGAGGTCGAATTCCGGGCCTTGGCTTCGCGCCGCGCCGACAGTCGTGTAAAATTGCGTGCCGATGGCCTGAACCGGGATGTTCGTCTTGACCAAATGGTAATAGGCGCCGGTCGCGCGCACGCGGCCGTCGAAGAGCTCTAGCTTGACGCCACCCTCCCACTGATTGGCGCTGCTCGGAGCAATCAGAGTTCCGTCGCTCGAGATCTTGCCGAGATTGGGGCTGAAACCCTCCGTATAGTTTCCATAGAAACTTACCCATTCCCGCGGACGCCAAAGCAAGCCGACGCGAGGCGTCACGACTTGATCGAGTTCGCCATAGCGTTTGACCAGGAAGTCGAGCGTGCAGGTCGCCGTGGCGAAACAATTGCCGTCGGTGAACTGATTCCTTTGATTGAGATATTGGTATCTCAGCCCGCCCAGAACCTCGAAGCCATACGGCAGCTTGATTTGGTCCTGAGCGTAAAGACCCAAGTTGTCCGCTTGGCCCGCGAACGCGTACAATGGCGCAGCAGGCCCAAAGGGCGTGCCCGGGTGGAACGGCGCCCAAAGGCTTGTTAACGAACCGCCCGTGAAATTTGGAAGATTGATACCCAGAAAAGGAACGGTTATCATGGATAAATTGAAGGTCGTACTCAGATCTCCCCGGTAGTTATATCGATAATAATCGCCCCCAAGCAACAACGTATGCTTAAGAGGGCCCGTGTCAAAGTTCCCGACGACATCGACAGTTGTTGAATAAATATCTGTTTTTAAGGAATATGGCTCTGAAAACCGATCGACTAAATTTCCAACGGTTGATGGTGTTAGAAAAGAAGATGTAAATGGAGGAAACGGCGGCGTAGGAAGCGAGAATGTATTTTGCTGCGCGATGAAGAACGGCTCAATTTGCGCCGCAGCCGTCTTATCTCTGTTCATCATTACCTGTTGCTTTATCGACCAATCTTTATTGAAGTCGTGCGACCAGCTGAGGCCAGAAAAGAGTGTTTCTTCGTTGAAAGGAGATCTCTCACCGTAGTTGATTGAACGCTCGGTGTGCAATGGCGCACCATAGACCAGAGGCGTAAATCCATAAACCTGGTCAATGTTTGAATTCTGATATTCCAATTCTAGCTTAAGTTTCGTCGATTGATCGATATTCCACTGTAGTACAGGCGCAAAAAATAGGTTCCGCGTGTATCCAAGGTCTACAAAAGAGCCGTCATTTTCGTATGAGGCGTCCAATCTATATAGAAGAGACTTATCCTGGTTCAGTGGGCCTGTAGCGCTGGCCGTGGTGCGGTAGGCCGCGTATGAGCCGAATTGTTGCTGAAGCGAATAGTGCGGCGTCTCCGAGGGCTGCTTTGTCGTGACATTTACCAGGCCGCCCGGCTCCACCGCGCCATAAAGGATCGCCGCGGGCCCTTTGAGGACCTCTACGCTCTGCACATTGGCGAATTGCTGGTCGAGCAGGGCATTGTTGTTCCCGAAGCCATCGATCCGAAATCCATTGCGAAAATGTGTGTCGGTCCTGAAGCCGCGAAGAAAGACGACTCCATAGGCGCCGCCGTTTGAAAAAGCTCCGCCTCCGCCGACGCTGACGCCGCTCACATTGGTCAACGCCTCGTCGAGGGTCGTGACTTGCTGGTCCTGCAAGACCTGTTGCGAGACGACCTGAATGTTCAAGGGCGTCTCCATGATCGGCGTATCGGTCTTGGTGCCGACGGATGCGTCTGGGGCCAGATAGGCCTCGGGGTCGACCGGGGAGGCGGCCGTCGATTGCGTCACAGAGCTGTTCGCGGGCGGAACAGATCCCCTAGCTCCGGTCTGAGGCCGGCTTGCCCCGACGTCGATGGGGGGGAGCGATTGCTGCGCGAGCGCTTTGGAGCCAAAGGCGAAAGCGAGAGCGCATGCGGAAGCGCCGCGCAAGATTACAGAGCGGTTCATGGTGTTCTCCGAGAGCGGCGCATCGCCGCTATTTGCCGGGTCGGGAAAAGAGACGCGGCCGCATCGCGGCGCGTTCAGGTCGCGGCGCGAGACGGAGAACCTCGGGAGGACCAAGAACTGCTCCAGCCGACGAGCCTTTGCGGCAAGGTGGACTGAGCGAAGCTGTAAACGATTTTCGCGAACGCTGGAGGGGGAACGACGAGCCCTTGGCGTGTGAGCTGGAATGTCGCCTGCGGAACGACGTCATCCGTCCTTCCGAGACAAATGACGCAGTCCAAACAGACATGACGGAAGGGCGCTGGCGTGTTCTCGCCGTCTGCCCGCGAGCCGAGACACGCTTGGGCATAGCTTGAAATCGACGCGCGCTCGACCTGGTTCGAAAGGCGGTCGACCCCCGTCGCGCTGACAACAAAGCCGATGACGAGAACCAATGCCAGCGCGACGTCCCTGGCGAGGAGCGCCCGGGTCGCGTGGTCCATCAATTCTCGTCGATAGATCGTCATTCAGCCTTGTCCGCTCGCGGTCCGCGCTCGCCACGCGCCGTCTCGTTCATTCGCGTCCCCGTTGATAGAAGTCGAAAATGCCATGAAAATTCCATCCGAACTGAGTTCATGAATTTGTTGCGCGTGTGACATTTTTGCCACAATCTAGACGCTTGGGCGCGCGGTCAGGCGGAACCCGCGACCCAATATGAGCGCGCGTAATCTGAGGAGGCCAAAATGAGAATTCTCGTCGTCGAAGACGAGGTGGACGTGGCTCGTGCAATATCCAGATTGTTGGGCCGTTCCGGCTTTGCGATCGACCACGTGGTCTCGATCGACGAGGCATGCGCAGTAGCTCGCGTCCACACCTATGACCTCGTCCTTCTCGATAGAAGATTGCCCGATGGCGATGGCTTGGGGCTTTTGCCGCGACTTAGATGCGAGCAGCCCGGCGTTCGCGTCGTAATTCTTACCGCTTGCGGCGCGAAGGATGCGGTCGTCGAAGGGTTGGACGCGGGAGCCGACGATTATCTCACCAAGCCCTTCGACTCGGATGAACTCATGGCGAGAATTCGCGCGAGCCTTCGGCGTTCCGGCGGAAGCCATGCTCCACCTATAAAAGTGGGCGAGATCTCCTACGATCCCAATCTACGCGACGTCGTAATCAACGGCGAGTCGATCCTGATCCACGGGCGCGAATTGACGCTGCTCGAGGTGCTTTTACGAAATTGTGGGCGCATGGCGCCGCGTGAAGCGATCATGGAAGAAATTTATGGCTTTGCCGATAATGTTCAAGAAAGCGCCTTGAACTCTCTCGTGATGCGGTTGCGACGGCGTTTGGACGACCGCAAGGCAGGGGTGAAAATTCACATGGCGCGAGGCGTCGGTTACATGCTCACCAAGGCCGACAAATGAGACGACATCGCTCCCTTTCCTTTCGTTTGTTCGTCTATCTCTTCCTCGTGCAGCTCGTCCTCAGCGCCATGCTGCCGATCTTCACGATTATCGCTGCGACGTCCGGCCTAAGTCCTTCCACGAACCAGAGCCTGAACGGATGGGGCGAAGGACAAGCGCAGGAGATCGTCGTCAATGCGCTTCGGCGCGACGTCGACAATAGGCTCCGATTCGAGCGCGGCGTTACGCTTCGCGATTATCTTCGCGATTCCCCTTCGTTCCTCTATGCCGGATGGGATGCATCGAGCGGAGAAGTCGCAGAGGGCTCGTCGCAAATCCTACTGGAGGCCATTCGTTCCAAGTGGGACGGTGACGTAACTGCGATACGATTTCATTTGTCGGGGAGGTTCGACCCTGATCTCGTGGGCATCTTGAGACCGGTCCAAACCCGCGTCGGTAAAGTCGTCATGGTGGTCTATGGCTACACGTTCCATCTCAGTGATCTCGTGTATTTGGTGAGTATGATGTTCAGTCCCTTCGCTCTGGCGACCTTTTCCCCATTCGTTCTTCCCGCCGCGCTCACAGCGTTTTTTCTCGTTCGCCAGGGTCTCGCGCCGTTGCGCGCCGCTGCGGCAAAGGCGGCAAACATTGATGCGAAGTCGCTATCTTCTATCCCAGATGAGGATGTGCCCGAAGAGGTCATTCCGTTCGTCACAGCAGTTAACGATGCGCTGGCTCGCGTCCATCACAGCGTAGCGGCGCAGCGGAGATTTCTGGCCAATGCCGCCCACGAGTTGAGAACCCCGATAACCGTTCTTTGTTCCCGTATCGACAATCCGGACGAGGCGACCTTTCTTCAAGAGCTTAGGCGTGACGCTCGTCGAATTCGAACCGTTGTCGAGCAGCTGCTGAGCGCCGCGCAAATGTCGCAAGGCAAAACCGCAGCCTTCGAGTTGGCGGATCTCAGGGAGCTCGCCTTGACGACGATCCTGGACTACATGCCGCTGGCTGTAGCGAACGGCCGCAACCTTGAGCTTGATCGTCCAGACGAGCCGGTGATGGTCAAATGCGACCGCTACGCGCTGGAGCGCGTGATTGTCAATCTCGTCGAGAACGCGTGCCGAGCCGAGCCCGAGGACGGCACGGTTCAAGTGATAGTTTCTAGGGACGCGACGATAGAGGTCGTCGACCACGGCGTTGGAATCGCTCCAGAGGATCGCGAGCGCATCTTCGAGCCGTTTTGGCGGAAGAGCAATTGCGCTCCCGGAACTGGACTAGGCCTGGCGATTTCGAAGGAGATCGTGGAAAGTCACGGCGGCCGAATATCGATCCGTGAGACGTGCGGAAGCGGGGCGACTTTTGAGGTTTCGCTTCCACGAGCTTGCTGATTCATCAAGCCGCTGTCGGGAGCCAATTGGCGGGGTCTGCGTCACTTTACGTGCAGATCGGCGTTTCGAGCGGAAGCATTCGAGCTCGCAGCAGCTCAATGCCTGCGCGACCATACATGGGCCGCTTTAACGTTTTGAGACGATTGATTTGGCCCTCGGCCTGCCCGCTGCTCCAATGTTTCTATGATGGCGTTCCTGACGGCGTCTATATCTCGGCTCAACGTTCGCCCAAATTGCTGCATCAGGCGCACCCCGGAATGCTTCGCGTCATGAAGCCAGTCATTGAGCTTATCAGGTTTTTACCGCGCAGAATGCTTCGGAAGCGCATCGCGAGTTTGCGCAGGATGACGAAGCTGGGCGAGGCGCGCTTCAAAACGATGACCTTGGCGTTCTCGGTGGGCGTTAATCGTCGTGTCGGCTTCATGCAGAGAGCGGCCGCGACGAGGGAGTGGCACGCGAGGCATATGTATAGAAACTTGACGCTGCCGTATAATATCCGCACACCGCTGCAAAACGGGGACGCACAGTAAATAGACACACGTATATAATAAAGACGCGACCTCGTGCCACGGCGATATAGTCTACTACTATTTGCTTAACCGGCAGAGAAAGACCTATTTTAAAGATGACCCAGCGCACCATTCGGATTCCCAATGATGGCCCTCCCAACTACTCCATGTCGCTACCGTCGGCCTCGCAGACTCCTCAGTCTTGCCGTTCTCGCATCCTTCCGGTTCGTCCGTTGGGCGCATTCGGTCGAGATAGGCGGTCTCGCAAGCGTTCTGTCCCTGTTGACGCTACGGGCAACCGCCCACGACGCCCGAGGCTGTAGGTTGATCGGCGAACAGATTGCGATCGCCAGCCCATATGCAGCGCATTGTTCTGGCTTCGGGAACCAGGGGCGCGCGTTGCCCGTCGTCGAAGGATAAGGAGAAGCTCGATGGTCCGCGCAGTAACTCTCGTGGCGAAATGCAGCGAATGGCTGCAAACCCGTCCAGCAATCACAGGGTTTCGCGGGACGGCCATCGCCTGCGCGGCTGGCGTCGCCTTGCTCGGTACGACAGCTTTCCATACCGAACCTGCGCCCCGCGCACTCTTCCAAGCCGCCTTTCGCTTAACCTCGCATGATGGCGAAGTGATAGACACACGCGACTTGCTGGGGCGGCCCTACGCAGTGTTTTTCGGCTTCACGCACTGTCCGGGCATGTGCGCAACGACACTCTCGGAATTGTCCGAACTCTTGCGCATGCTGGGCTCGCGAGGCGACAGACTGAAGGTCTACTTCGTCACGCTCGACGCCCAACGCGACAACCCGAAAATCCTGTCAGAGTATCTACATCCCTTCGGACCGGCATTCGTCGGATTGACCGGATCGCAGGCGGAAGTCGAGGCGACGGCGAGGTCGTTCCAAGTCTACTTTCGCAAGATTAAACTGGACGACGGAGATTACGCATTCGATCACTCGCCGCTGGTCTATCTCGTCGACATGCGTGGGCATACGGTAGGGCTCTTGTCGCTCGTCGAGCAGCGTGACGCGGCCGTGGCCAAGTTGGAAGCCTTGCTCGATGTTTCCTCGGCAGCCGGGGCCTCTCAAGACGCCTGGCGAGCACCGACGTCTCGAGCGCCGGATAGCGACGCCCATGAAAACTGACGCTTCGATGAAGCCTAGTAGCAATGGATATCGCATCCCTGGGTCGTAGTTTCGAGGAAGCTCGACGCGGCTGGACGACGACGATCGTCTCGCGCATCGCCTGCACATGAGATGATAGCTGCATGCTTGCGTGAAGCGGCGCCGCCAGCCGCGATGGGCAAGTCGCAAGCGTACCGAAGCAGATGTTTCGCTGTGCAACCGCTCAAGGAAGAGAGAGTCGAGATGTGCGTTCAACGCGCATCTTTAATCAGCGCAACGACGAACCGCCTTGCTCCCGACGAACCAAAAATCATGCGACACCATGCCGCGCGCTGGATCGACCGAACGCCTTGACCGCACTCTGGGCCACTTCTATCATTCAAACGGGGTATTTTGGGGTGTCTCGCTTGAAAGCGAAGGCTCTTAGAACATCGCGTGTGAGGCGGCCGACCTTGGGGTTGGCCGCGGCGCTGCTCTTTAGCCTACAAGCGATATTTCTCAGCTTTTCGGTTGGCGCCCTCGCGGATGATGGATGGATGTTCAGCGTTGTCTGCGTGTCGAACGCGGCGACGTCCAACGATGCATCCCAACCTCTTTCACCGCCGACTCATCATTCTGGCGCGTGCTGTGTTCTTCACAACGCTGTTTTCACAGGGGCGGAGATTTCGCGCATTTTGAGCTTCGTGCTCGCGGAAGACCGTTCGGAAGCGCCCCTTTGTTTCATCGCCGAACGCCGCTCACACGACAGCCCGGAAATCCGGCCAATTTCTCCGCGCGCGCCCCCCGAGCGCTCCGTCTGACTCCCGCAAAATTTGTAACATGCCGAAGGCGGCGTTCGCAGGAACAGCCGACGGCGGGATCAACACCTCGGACAAGCCCCGATAACAAATTCGGGCGCGCTCAGGGAGCGTATCATGAACCTCACTCTCATCTTTCGTATCGTCGCCGTCGCGGTGATCGGTGGGCTCACAGCCTACATAGCCTTTGGGCCGGGCGCTGAGCACGGTCTACGCATTCTCGCCCTTTTGCTCGGATGGGCGAGTTACAGCCGTTTTGGCGGCAAGTTGAGTGGGTTTGGCCAATCCGTTCTTCACAATCTGGTGGGCGCGGCTTTCGCGTTAGCAGCGATCGCGTTAGCCGTCCAACACGCCACATTGGGCCGGGTCTTCGATTTCGCAATCTGGTCCGCGATTTCCGTCGCCTTGTCTTTGGCCCTATTGTTCTTTGCCAGCCGATCGCCTCGGATCAGCGACTTCGGCGCACTCCTCATCGGCTATGCGGCGATCGCAGGGACCGCGGGGATCGGATCTTTAGGCGCCTTCCTGACACCCTCGCTCGCTAATCCGGCTCTTGGCATTCTGTTGTCGCTGCTGATCGGTGCGCTCCTGGCGTGCGGGGTAGACTACCTCGCCGGTGGGTTGGAACAGGTGGCGATGCGGCGCGCAGCGGCGGGCGCCAGAGGCGCTGACGCCTAAACCTGTCTGCTCTCGAAATTTCGCGATTATTTGGCGAACGCTGCGACGAACTAATCCAGGCCTCTTGAACGCGAGCGCTCGACCGCGCTCTGCGTCAAGGCTGCGTAAATTCGCGTGGCGCTCCCTTTCTCCTCTGTCATCGCCGGGCTCGCCCGCGCGACACATCGGAATTTTTCCAATGCGGAACACAATGACGAGGCAGAGCGAGCCACTCTGCGCGCCGACGGCGACACCCGCCGTGAACTTGGCGGATGATGCCGGGCTTTATGGCCTGGATCGACCAGGCACAGCCTGGGATTGGATGAAGCAGTCCGGCCAACCGCCCTCGGGCGCCGATTGGGTTCGACCAAGGGTGGCGGAAGCCTGGGCGCGCTGTATCGATGAACATCACTTGCCTCCAGGTCTCGATCTCGCTCCGCGGAACAATCCGGCGACCGCCTCTCCCAAGGACTTCGAGCTATGGAGGCGTGGCTGGTGCGGCGCCTTCGCCGCGACCCTTTCGGCGATGGTCTATGATTTCCGGTCCTATCTCGACGAAAGCAGCGTGACTTTGCTGCTGTCGGATACCGCCGGCCGGTTAATCTATATTCTCGACGCAGGATTGGACGTGCGGCCGGGTGGCGTGCGCATGGTTCGGATTGGCGCCGATTGGAGCGAAGCCGAGATCGGTAATACGGGAATCGGCACGGCTGGCCTGTTGAAAGCGCCGGCGGCGTTCAACGGCAAGGAACATTTCGCTCGCGCATTTCACCCTTACGCCACGGCCGGCTGTCCGATCCTCGCCCCCGACGGCGGCCTCAAAGCGCTCGTCGGGATCGTCACCGATCGTCGAGACGCCGCGAGCCTCATCCTCGGTTTCCTGAAACTCGCCTGCCAACTGCTCGAAGAAAAACTCTTCGACTACTTTTTTTCGTCCGGCCAATTGTTGCGTCTGCGCAACGGCGATGTCGCCGAAAATAGTTCTGGCCGCGCCGGCCTGGTGGAGGGGCGAATCGCAGTTTCAGAAGACGGGATTGTAAAAGGGGCCAATCAATCCGCCCTCGAATTGGTTGGAGGGCTAACCCGCGAACAGATTCTCGGCCGTTCGCTTTCGAGCCTTATTCAGGTCGAGATCGCGGCCCTGACGGAGTCGAAAGGAGAGGTCCACGTTCTTTCCGAGACGGGACGACCATTGCGCGTCGAAAGTCGACGCCTTGGGCCTGAAACCGCACGATCGTCCTATTTGTCGCCCCGTAAGCCGGGGAGCCGGCCTCTCACCAATGAGAAAGCTACGGCTCCTCGCTCTGCCGAGTGGAGAGATTCGATTTTGGATACGGCCTTACAGAAGGCCGTAAATCTCCAAGTGCAAAAAATTCCTCTGCTGATTACCGGCGAGTCTGGCGTTGGCAAAGATTATCTCGTTCGCCGTCTCCACGCCTGCGGATCGCGGAGCGATCGACCGCTCGTTGCAATAAATTGTGCGGCCATTCCGCGCGAACTGATCGAGAGCGAGTTGTTTGGCTACGAAGGCGGCAGTTTCACTGGCGCACGCTCGAAAGGAAGAAACGGTAAATTTGTCGACGCTGACAAAGGCATCATCTTCCTCGATGAAATCGGCGATATGCCGCTCGATCTCCAGGCGACGCTTTTGCGGGTGCTGGAATCCTCAGAAGTTGTTCCGATCGGCGGGAACAGGCCGCTTTCCGTTGATGTGCAAGTGGTCGCCGCCACCAATTGCAGCCTGCAACAAATGGTGCAAAAGGGGTCGTTCCGGCGCGATTTGTACTATCGGCTGAACGGGGTTCAGTTGTGGCTGCCTCCGTTGCGCGAAAGGCCCGATCGGCTGCAGCTGATCGCCCAGCTGCTACGTCAGGAGCATCAGTCGCTCGGCCTCACCGCAGAAAAGAAACCCAGCGACGAGGTCTGGCGGCTGTTCTTCAAACATCCGTGGCCGGGAAACATTCGCGAAGTGCGCAACGTGCTGCGTTCGCTGATCGCCGTTACACGGGGTCACGTGATTGAGGTGGCCGACCTTCCGCGGGATTTTCTCGAAGAAATGAGCCTTGTTTCAAAGCCCCTCGCCGCGTCTCGCTTCGAGACGGAGGATGCGTTGAGGCATGAGGTCGCGGATGACGATCCTCATCGCATTGAGCCGGGTGGTCTCGCCGACTGGGAAGCGCGCGCCGTTCGTACGGCTTTGACCACGAGCGAAGGCAACGTCGCCAAAGCCGCCCGCGCGCTCGGCATCACTCGCGCAACGCTCTACCACAAGATGGCGCGTTATGGCTTACGAAGCGACAAACGCATCATCTCCAAAATTTGACGCCCGGGAGGTCGCCGATGAGACCGGAGGAAAAAGACTTCATCGAGGAGGTGGCGCGTCGTCTAGATGCGACGTTGCTGTTGCTTGAAGAAGAGGAAGCCCGTCTCATGGGGCAGCTCGGCGAAGAACGCTGCGGGGAACTGCGCGCATTCTGGCTGAGCGCCCTCGAAGAGATCGACATGGAGGAAGTGCGGCGAAGCCTCGATTCCGACGATCGTTCGCTAATCCGCGTCTGGAACCGCTTGCAGACAAACCGTTCGCGCCGCGCCGTCGCCGGCCGAAGCGCGATGATCCTGAACGCAGGCCGCGAGGATCTCGAAATCATTCCAACGAAACCGCGCGGAAAACTCTGACGCAGACACAAACCAAGGAAATGGGGCATGGCGAGAGACATTCATTTTGGCGACACGGTCCGGAAGGGCCTCCTCGACGGGGTCGATACGCTGGCCGATGCGGTCGCCGTGACGCTCGGCCCGCTCGGGCGAAACGTCATCATCGAGCATCGCGCTGATGGCCTGCCGCCCGTGGCGACCAAGGACGGCGCGACTGTCGCGCAGGCGGTCGAGCCGCCTGCCGCGATGGGCAAGGCTGGCGTTGCGCTGATGCGGCACATGGCGACCACGGTCGCCAAGGAGGCTGGCGACGGCTCCACGACCTCCGTGATTCTGGCCCGACGCCTGGCGCGCGAAACTCGTAAGGCGCTCGCCGCGGGGATGAACCCGCGCGACGTCTCGCTCGGTATGGAGAAGGCCTGGCGCGCCGTCGACGAAGATTTGTCTCGCCGCGCCCGGCCGTGCTCGGACAGGCGCGCGCTTGCGGATGTCGCCAAACTCGCTTCCGGGGACGAAAGCATTGGCGCGCTCGTGGCAGAGGCGTTCGATCTCGCGGGCGACGGCGTGATGTCGGTCGAACTCGGCAGCGGCGTCTCGGATGCAATCGAAACGTCGGAGGGCATGCGCTGGGCGCAAGGCTATCGCTCACCCTACTTCATCACCGACAGTTCGCGTAAGGTCGCGGAGCTGGAGCAGCCCTACATTCTGATCTACGACCGCGTAATCAGCGACCTAGGCGAACTCGTTCCCGTGCTCGAACTGGTGCGGGAGCGGGGCGGCAGCCTATTGATAGTCGCCGAAAACATCGCCGAGGAGGTGCTGCCGGCGCTGTTGCTGAATCATATCCGTAAGAACCTCTGCTCCATCGCCGTCAAAGGGCCAGGTTACGGCGACGGACGATATGATTTTCTGATCGACCTGGCGGCGCTGACGGGAGGCCGGGCGGTCCTCGAGGCCTGCGGCGACGATCTGCGCAAAGTTACGCTAGGGCATCTTGGGCGCGCGCGCCGTGTCATCGTCGGCGAGGAGGAGACGCTCGTCGTCGGCGGCGCCGGCGACCCCGGCGCCATTGCCGAGCGTCTTACGAGCGTCAGACAGCAGATCGATTGGATCGAGAACGGCGATCCCAGGCAAGGCTCGCCGAGCGGCAAGAGGCGAGAACTCGAAAAGCTGAACGACCGGGTCGGCGCACTCTCCGGAAAAATCGTCACGATCAAGGCGGGAGGCCTGTCGGATATTTTGATCAAGGAAAGGATGCAGCGCATCGACAACGCACTCAATGCGGCGCGGATGGCGCGCGAGGGCGGAGTCGTCGCGGGCGGAGGCGTCGGCCTTTACCGTTCTCAAAGCGCGCTTTCGACGTTCCGGGGCGACAATCTCGACCAGACTCACGGCGTCGCCATCGTCAAACGTGCGCTGACCGAGCCGCTACGTCGTATTGTGGAAAACGCGGGACACGACGCGCATGAGGTGATGTTCGAACTGGGCCGCTCCAACGAGGAGTTCTGGGGGTTCGACGCGCAGTCTGGAGTCTACGGCGATCTCTATGAAGCCGGCGTCATCGACCCCGTGCGCGTGACGCGGCTTGCTCTGCGCAATGCTGTGAGCACAGCTTCCTCGATGATGACGGTGGAATGCGCCGTCATGACCCGGCCGCCAGCCGATCCGACTTTCGGCTTCGATCCGCACGACGCCGCAGTGACGAGGGAAGACCCTCGGGCGTGACGCGTATCTGGCCCGAGCCGCGTGTTTCATCCGAGCAGCGGTGGGACAGGCGGTCAGCTACTAAATTCAAAAAAGAAGCCCGCCCTCTGCGAACGCCTGGGCGGGCCGTTATTTAGCGCGCGAAGATAGTGAGCGGCGCGCATTTAAGGGCAAGCTCAGCCGCTGGCCAGAAATTTTTCCTGATAGACCTGCTCCCTCGGTACGCCTGCCGCCGCCGCCGCCGCGAAGGCCGCGTCGATCATGCCGGGGGGACCGCAAAGATAAATGTCTGGATCAGCGGCGCGGATCAGCAGCTCCTCGCGTAGCAGATCGATGACGGTGCCGTGCGCGACGTCCTTGCGCTCCGCTCCTTCGACCACGGCGACCAGCACGTCGAGGTTCGACATCCCGTCCCGCAGCGATTTGAGCTCGTCGAGATAGAAGAGCTCGTCACACCGGTTGACGCCGAAGAACAGCTTCGCCGGCCGATTGTCGCCCTCCTTTTTCATCTGCCGGATCATGGACAGCACAGGGGAAAGACCTGTGCCGCCGCCGACGAAATACCGAGGACGCATACCGTTCTCGTGGAGGCCGAAAGATCCCGCTGGCCCCCGCATATTAATGCGCATTCCGATCTTCGCCTCATTTGTGAGAAACTTCGAAAAAGCGCCGTCTGGAAGGATGCGAATGAAGAACTCCAGCAAGCAGTCGCCGGACACGGAAGCCATCGAATAGGAGCGTTTCGTATGCGTTCCAGGAATTTCTATATCGATGAACTGACCAGGCTTGAAGTTGAGGGCGATCGGTGCGCTTCCGTCGGCTGTGAGCACTTGAACCACCAGCCTCACCACATTTGACGAGACCTTGTCGTAAATCTTGATCTCGCCGATCCAATTGGTCTGGATCGCTTCGAAGGAGATACGATCGTGCGTGTAAGGGACCAGAATGTGCAGATCGCTCCGCGGATAGGTGCGGCAGAGCAGCACCATGCCGTTTTCTTCTTCGTCGGGCGGCAGGGCCTGAACCTTCGCGTCGACCAATTCATAGTCGCCGTCCGTACACTCGCCTTTGCAGGTCGCGCAGCCGCCGGCCCGGCAGGACGACAGCAGAATGACGCTCTGGCGGAGCCCTGCGGAAATCACGTCTTCGCTGGGTCCACATTCGAACGATACGGTTTCACCTTCCTCGGTTTCGATTATCACCTGATACATTTTAAGCCGCCTTCAACGGGGTTCGACCGGAGCCGTGCTCTCGTCACGGCTCAAAAACTGCGCCACGCCGACGTCGAGCAGTAACTCTCGAATGGCGTCCGCGTAGCCGCCTTGTTGGGCGCGCGCCTGTTCCTGGAGTTCGAAGTGTCGGATCACATGAGCGACCGCCTCGCGCGACGATGATTCCGATAAGGAACAGCCCTCTTGCACGAACTCGCCGTCGCGACGGATCTCCCAATGCCACATGTAATCGAGATCGGTCGCGTGAGCGGCGTATCGGGAGTCGGCATATATGAGAATGGCGTTGGGAAAGGTCGGCTCGATCGGCTGGGTCAAGCCGGCCCCGTTGTCCTTGTCTTGAAGATTGGTGTTCTGGCTCGGTTGCATGATGGTAATCCTTACAAGACGCGATAACGCCCGGGCAACTACGCCCGGGCCTGAAACGCATGAGAGTAGGCGCGCGATCTCACGCGAGATGAAGAACTCTGACGCCGCGTTGCTCACGCAGCCCTTCGAGCGGAGTTGCGTAATAATCGGTGTTGCGTAGCTCCATAAGGATTGTGCCAAGCGCCGCATCCGTGCGCAGGAACACGTTCACTGGGAGAACCGGCGGCTTATAGAGCTGACGGAATTCCGCGTGAATCCGCTCCGCCTCGAATTTGCTCTTGGCTGTCTTCATCTTCGCGATCCACGCCTGCTCAACGGCGACGGCGTCTTCGCCAGTCGTCGCCTTGGTGACGAGCTCCGCCGGTTTAAACTGCGTGACCTTCAGCTGCGAAAGCTTCTCTTCGATTTTGCGCTCGATGAATTGATAATCGAGGTCGAGATCGTAGCTCTTACGCCAGGGTGAAGTGTTGGCGATGCGGAAGTCCTGGATGAATTTCGTCGCCGCTTCGATACTCGCCAGCTTGGCGATCTTTCCTTCCCACTCCGTGCGAGTGGCGTTTTCGTGAATTCGTTCTGCTTTCGCCATTTGACGCAATCCTTATAAATGGACCCGGCAGGTCAGATGTCGGTCAGGGCGCGATCGAGGCCCATGAGTTCGGAGGTGATGGTGAATTTCGTGCCGAGCGTGTAGGAGCGGCCGACCGTCGAGGAGACGTTCACCAAAAGATCGTAGACTGAGAAGGGCTTGCCGAGCAGATCGGCGGCATCGGCGGCGTCGATTTCGATCGCGCCGTCGGCCTTGATCCACCAGAAGCCCGCCTTGTCCTCCACGACGATGGATGGATTCTTTTTCTTGCCTTCGCCGAGAACGATGTCTTCGACGATGGCGTCGATCTCGTCGCTCTTCATCAGGACGAGGACGACGGCGTTCGACTCATGCACGGTCTGGTTTTCTTCGGCGAAGAACTCGTCGGCGAAAGCCTTGCCGGTCTTCTGCATGATGCCGGCGTTGTAAGCGTTGTGCGCAGTGGACATTTGAGCGATTCCTTAGTTCTTGAAGCCGGCCAGGATCGCGTCGACCTGCTGATCGACGTTGACCTTGTAGCTGATCTTGTCGGCGTAATCGGCCTTCCAGTCGCTGAAGACGCGATGCAGCGCCTGGCTGACGCCAGCCTTGTCGGTCGCTCCGGCGACCTTTTCGACCTTGGCGTAGAGACCAACAAAATCCTTGAGCGCATTGACCGACTGGCCGAGGTAGTGATCGGTCCAGACGTGCAGGAACGCGCGATTGTGCGCGCCAAACTCGTGGTCGTTGGCAAGGCAGTGGACGAAGAGATCCTCAATCGCGCCGCGAGTGATCTGGAAATAGGTCTGCGACTGCGCCGTGAAGAACGGCGTCAGCGTGTCGCCATAGACCGTCGCCAGACGCTGGAAAAACTCGCGCCGTACGAACTGGCCGAAAGTTGCGTCGTAGACGGCGTGGCCCGCCCAGAGGATTTCGTTCCAGTCCTGGATACCCTGCCATATCCCTTCGACGGTCGAACGGGCGCCTGCGTAGATCGGATCGCTCGTCCAAATTTTCTTCGGTATGTCGGTCGCAGCGTCGAAACCCGGAACGAGCTTGGCGATGAACAGACGTTCCATCTGGATCATCTGCGCATTGTCGACCTTGTCGAGGCTGGCGAACACCGCCGTCTGGCGGATCACGTCGGACAGGCAGTCGCGGCCGACCGAGGAGTGCGAGTTGAATAGGCCATATTCGTTGTAGAGCAACGCGCCATAATATTTGTTGAGGATCTCGTCGCGCCAGTAGACGTCGATCGTGCGGATCGAGCCTTCCGAGGCATAGGCCTGAAGGAAGCGCTGGGTGTAGCGGGCTTCTTCGGACTTGTCCTTCACATAGGGCGCGTGCCAGCGGCGCGCCGGATCGCGATGGCGATACCAATCCGTCGTGCGCAGCTCGGTTGACTCATTGCCCCATGAGGGACGGCCCCCATGGAACTTCTGAGTCCAATCGCCCCAATCGAGGCCGCCAGCGATCCAGTCGGGATTGGGCTGCGCATAGATCGAAAGCTGCTCATATTCGGAAAGGCGCTTCCAGCGCGGTTGGATAAAGTAGTGATATTTGCGCTGGGTGTCGAGCGCGTGATCAGGAACGGCCTTGAGGATGACGGCGGCGCGTTCGGGATCGATCAGACCCCGCTTGGTGACCGCGGAACTCTGTTGCGGTTGAGACATTTCAAGTTTCCTCCATTGAGGGGTTTTGATGCTTCGTGCTTATTGCGCCGGGCGTGCGCGTCCGGCGGTCGACACCGGGCCTTGAGCCCGGCGCCTTCCGTTCAAAGCCGCAGAGGCGACTTCGATCAGAACCTGGCCAACGGATCTGAAAAGACGCAGCCCGCGCGCTTGATATCGTCGAGCGTCCAAAGATTGTCGCCGCGGACGTGGGGCTGGGCGATCAGCGTCTTGCCGTCTGAGCGAACGCCATGGCCTTCGGCGATCACGTCGGACAGCTCGCGTCCCTCGTACTGCTCGAAGATATTGTGGCACTCGTAGCGCTCCGGCTCCGTCAGCCACATCCGCTCGCCCCATTGATCCGTGAGCGAGTGCTTTTTGCCGTTGTATTCATGTACGCGCAGCGACCCAGAACCTTTCGCCAGCGACGGAATGAACGGAACCTGCGAGACGCGGTCGATGTAAACATCGTGACCGTTCTGCAGCAGCCAGGCGTAGGGGATGAACCCGCTTTTGGGGTCCTCGTAGCCGAGCTTCTTCCATTCGTTGTAGATTTTGCCGTAGTGGTCGGCCCACCCCGGATAGTTCGCCTCGAACCACTCCTGATCTTCTTGGTCCGGGAGGGACAGGCGCGAAAAGCCCAAAGGCCAAAGAGCGTAGGCGGCGAGCGCGAGATCGTGGTGCGCCCAATAGGCGTCCGTCTTCGCATCGCGCAGCGAGCGGGGACTCTCCACACCGTATTTGCCGAGGCGGCCGATCCAGATTCCACCCCAGTCCTCATAGACCCAGCGGTTCCAAGTCTTCACCCAAGGCTCGACCTTGAACTTGGAGCCATATTCGAACAGGTAGCCAAGCGCCGGCGTGAAATATTTCTGCTGGGTCCAGAACGCGTTGTTCAAATCGGTGTTCAGATATTTCGCCGAAGCCGGATCATGGGCGATCGACACGACCGTCTGATAGCCATTGGCCATGTGACGGAGTTCATCGGTCTCGACCGAGAGGAACACGGTCGGCGTGATCTCGTCGCCGTTGGCTGAGGCCCACTCGGTGACCGCCACGATCAGCGGGTTGGTGAAGCAGGCTTCACCAACAAGCTGAAGGTTGATAGAGCACTCCACCGCGTCGCCGGAGATAAAGCCGTCGGCGAACACGCGCTTCATGCCCTTCCACAGCGGGCCGATCGCGCGGGTGCGGCGCGCGTCGTTGTGTCCCGCCGGATCGTGATAATGTTTCGAGTAATAGTGGTTGATGAAGGCGCACTGATGAGTGTGACGGATTTCGTCGAGCACCTGGGCCAAATAGCCGTTCTTCTGTTCGGCGGCCGTGGCTGAGTCCCATAGCATCGCAGAAGCCGCGATCGCGTTATATTCGCCGACCTCGAGAAAGTTTGAGATAACCTTCATCGTCTCGCCCCAGCGCGGGTGCACGCGGTTGCCCGCGCCGAGACGCGCGAGACCGTCGAGGAGCGTGCCGAACTGGCGCTCGTCCTTCGCGGCCTCCATGCGGGCGTATTCCTTGGCGATGACCTTGAACTGCTCCTTGGTCTCGTTCGCCATGTGATACTTGGTGGCATATTTCGTGCGGTTGTTCTTGAAATCCCAGTTGAAGCTTTGGAGCCACTTGTGGACCTCCTGCGGCTCGACGCCGACCGGAGCGCGGTTGACCTTGAAAGCATCGGTCGCCGCGTTCGTGGCGAGACTGATGGCCATGTCTTTTCCTCCATTTACATCTTGAGCAGCGCCGAATTCGTGAGCGCTGGCTGACGCCAGTTCACGGGTTTGACGCGGGTTCTCATTCGCGCTTGATAGCGATTGCCGCATTTGGTGATTGTTGCTTGGGCCAAAAGCATCGCCGGCTTGCGCGCCAACCCTTCAGCAAGGGGTGTACCACGACCAAAGACTGCTGAAGATAATAGGCTTTCTCGAAACTTGGGCGCTGTGAGCGCCCGCAACTCATGTTCAGAAAATTGTTAGACGCATCGCGCTCTTTACAGGTGTATAAAAAGCGAACGCCATGCATCACTCGTTAAAGCTAGTATCCGGAATCAGTGATCCGCGAAACATGGTCTGAGGCGGTTTCGTTGTAGCTTGCGATGAAGTCCTCGATATGAACGTCGAGTTCCGGAACGCTCTGGAAGAGAGCATGCAAAATCGTGGGGGGCTTCATGCTGCAAGGCCCGCTGGGTAGCTTTCATCGTCTGGTTGGAAATCTGGATAGAGCCGCCTGAAGAAACCCGCGAGTGTTTTGTTGAGAACGGCGACGCGCACGTCGAGGAAGGGCTGTACGGACCCATCTATTCCATCGCATCTGCTGTTTTTTGATCATGCGTTTTGAAGGAATTTCGTTGACCGCGCTTTCGACGAAAGCGGTTGCAATTGGCTGCAGATCGCGGCATCTCAGTCCATAGCTCACGAGTGCAAGCTGATTGGCGTGAAGATGTTCAATTAGGTCGTTAACGTGTAGCTGGGCTGCGGCGGGGCCTTTGACATCTCCGACATGAGCGGCGTCAAACCAATGGGTCAGGCGCGCCAATCGCGTTTGGCATGCGTTCGATCGACCTTGCCAAAGTTTCCACCTGGAGCTCTCGAGCTCGCGGATTGGATGACCACGGAGGTAATACTCCCCACGACCTTGCATGCTCTCATCCTGAAGCGGCTTGGCCCGCTTGCGAAAAGGTGAAGAGGACTCTCTCTGGACACATGGTTTACACGCGAGATGTTCCGCCAGCTTCGTGATACGCTGGAGCCTGAAGTTCAGTGAGACACATGGAGTAATCATTTCATGCCATTGCCGCCCGGCTACTCGGAAAGCATTCGGATCGGCGATCGTGTCGCGCCGGTTGAGGCGGCTTGGCGTTACTTTGCAGAGATGGACGGCGAGCATCGCGTCTTGCCCGACGGGCGCTGCGACCTGATTTTGCGGTTCCATTCCGACGGTGAGTCGGCGTTAGGAGACGTCGTTCCGGTGATCGCGGGACCCGCTACGCGATTTCATCTGGTTCCACTCGCCGGAAATACGGCGTTCGTAGGCGTGAGGTTGCGCCCCGGCATTGCTCGCGCCGTACTCGGCATAGAACTCGCACCACTCGTCAATCGCGTTTTCGTTGGCCAGGATACTCTGGCGCTCATCCCAGCGCTTTCACAATTGCGATTGTGCGGGCTATCGATTGAACAGATCGCTGCACAGCTCGATGCTTTCGTTGCCGAGCGTTGCTCAGGCGCCGTGATCGACTTGGTTGCGCTTTCCCTGATTGACAGTTTTCACGTGACCGGCGGCCGGGTGTCGGTCGAGGATGTCGCGCGATCACATGGGGTTCATCCGAAGACTGTCCGACGGAAAATTTCTGGGGCAACAGGTCTTACGCCCAAGCAATATACGTCGATCGTACGATTCCACCGTGCGCTCCGGCTCCGGCGTGATGCCGGTCTCGACGCGGTCGCAGCCGCCTTCGAAGCGGGCTTTGCCGATCAGCCCCACATGTCCCGAACCTTTCGGCACATGGGTGGCATCAGCGCCGCAAAGCCCGTGACGTCCGTGCTGGCCGGACTTCCGATTTGACCGTCCCTTTTCTTCAAGACTGAGCCATCGACGATCTGTATTATCGGCCGCATGAAACTTGGATACACCATTCTTTACGTCGGCGACGTGCTGGCCACCGTCGATTTCTATGAGCGGGCTTTCGGCCTGAAGCGCCGTTTCGTGCATGAGAGCCAGCTCTATGCTGAGCTCGAAACCGGCGAGACAACACTCGCCTTTGCGGGCGAGGCGATCGCGGAAGCCAACGGCCTTGCCATCAGGCCCAACCGGAAGGGTGACGTTGCTGGCGGCTTCGAAGTGGCGCTTGTCACCGAAGACCCGGTTCAGGCTTATGCCTCGGCCATCGATGCGGGCGCGGGCGCGGTCTCTCCGCCCGTCAAAAAGCCGTGGGGGCAGCTTGTTGGTTATGTCCGGGATATCAACGGGTGCCTGATCGAGATCTGTTCCCCGGTCAGCCGCTGAGTCCACCGTGGCCACGCGAACACAAACCGTCGACTTCATTCTCGATCAACTTTCCGATCTCGTTAGCGTGTCGGCGCGGAAAATGTTCGGAGATTACGAACTATGGTTTGATGGCAAGCTGGTGGCGGTGATTTGCCGCGATCAGTTGTTCCTTAAAATTACGGCGGCGGGGCGAGCATTGACAGTCGATCCGGTCGAAACTCCGCCGTATCCGGGAGCCAAGCCGAGCTTGCTGATCGACGCGGGTCGGTGGGACGATAGGGAATGGCTCGGTGGTCTAATCCAGAAAACCGCCTATCAACTTCCGACTCCTGCGCCCAAACGGCCCAAGAGAGCTCGACAATAGACCACGTCTGGGTGCGGCGCTCACGCGCCGCCGAACCTCCAGACCGGGATGCCGAGCTTTCTTAGCCTTGTCGGCGAGGTTGTCGTTGATGCCCGTGCCGGGGAAGTGCATCACGCCCTTCGGCACGATGTCGAGCAACGCATCATTGCGCTTGAAGGGCGCCGCGCGGCCGTGTTTGGCCCAGTCGGGTGCGAAGCCGATCTGCGGGTGGGGCTGCAAATACCACGTGCGTCGGGCGTCGCGCCCCGGGACGACTTTCAGGCCAGCTGCTCGCGGCTCATGGCCTGCATCAGGACGGTCAGGTCGTCTAGTCCCATAAACCCGCGCAGCATTCCCAACAGAGCTTCGATTTTCGAGGGCGCCGCCAGCGGCGCGAGGTTTTTGCGGAACTTCGCTTCCAATTCCTCGATCGACATGGGGTTTTGCTGCGTGCCTTTGGAATGGCGCACGCGCTCCTCGTAATTCTGACCGGAGCGAAGCGTGACTATGACGATGCTGCCAAATCCCTCAAACTGCTCCTTCTCGGCCGTCGGGTCGATGAACATGGTGATTTTCGCGGCAAGCTCGCGTATGCGAGGGTCGTTGACGACTTCGTCCGTGACGTCGTATTCCCCCGGGGGGCCGTTGACCAAGGCGATAGCCAGCATGGTGTTGCAGCTGAACTGAGCCGACACGGCGTCCTCGGGATGGCGCATGGCTCCGACATGGTCTACGCCGAACTTGCTGTGGCCGACTTCGACCTTTTCGATGTCCTCGGGCCGACTGCCACGTTTGTCGCAGATGGACAGGAACGCCTCCAGAGCCGAGTGGATAACGTAGCAGCAGTTGTAGGGCTTGAACGCCGTCTGCAGCATGAGCCAGTCGTGACCGAGACCGTCGGCGATCCGTCCGATATGCGCGCCGTCGTCAAAGGTCTTGCAGACGCCATGGTCGCCTTCGAGAATCGAAGCCGGCCCGGTCAGGCCCTGCCTGGCCAAATAGGCGGCATTGATGCCGGCAATCGCTGCGATGCCGGGTAGGCAACGTTTCACCTCGCCGCCGGTGCGCGTGTATTCCTCTACCCCGCCGGCAAAACTGCCGCAGATGCCCAGGGCATTGACCAGGGCCTTCTTGTCGAAGCCGAGGAGGAGGCCGGCTGTCACGGCCGCGCCGAAGGGCCCCGCTACGTCTGGCGTGTGGAACCCCCGGGCATGGCTGGCGGGAATGGCGAAACCGATGCGGGTCATGGCCTCCATCCCGATGGCGATGGCCTTGGCTGCTTCGACCGGTTTGGCCCCGACCTGCTCGGCCATGGCCAGGGCTACGGGGATCATGATGCCCGAGGCATGGAGCCTGGCCCGGACGTTGGTGTCGTCAAAATCCTGAGCATGGCCGGCGCTGGCGTTTATGAAGGCCGCCTGCTGGGGCGAAAGACGGTCGCCATGGTAGGCTGTCGTCGCTTTGCCCACGGCCGGAAAGGTCGTCACGGCTCGGCGGACGCCCTCGGTCCAGGGGAACCGACTTCCGGCGATTTCCAGCCCGATCTTATCGATCAGCAGCTTCGGCAGGAATGCGGCCACGTCCGGCGGCAGGTCCCCCGCGAAGGCGGCCAAGCAGAAATCGGCCAGAGTTTCGGCAAGGTAATGCTTCTGTTCCATCGGACATTCTCTTCTTTTTGGATCGCCTTACAGGCAGTCCACGGCGTCGGCCCACGGTTTCAAGGAAATGAAGCCTTCCATGATGCGTCTCGCCGTGCGGGCATAAGCGGCGCGTCGGATCACGTAGCCGTCGCCGGCTTTTTCCAGGGCGATTTCCACCTCGAACTTCCCGCAGGGATGACCGATCCGAATTATCGGGGCAGCCTTGGCCGCCTCGGACAAAACGGCGTTCACCACGGTGCCGGCGAGCCGTGACGCCACCGCTGTGCACACTGCGCCCGTGCCCGAATAGGTCCGGTGGTAGGCTCCCGCGAAGCGGATGATCGCTTTGACGTCGTAGCTGTCCGCCGCGATGGCCGTTCCGTTCTGGAAGCTGGCGTAGGGGATCGGCGGGCCGACGAAAACGCAAAAGGGCATGGTCGGATTGGTCTTAAGGAACGTCACGAGGTTCTCGTAGAGCCCGAGCTTGACCCCTGCGGCGCCGCGTATCTTGTCTGCGAGGTCGCCGAGGCCCTGGTTTCCGAGCACGGCCTCGAAAGGTTCGCCGCCGGTCAGGCCCACGTCCGCCGCCTTGACGAACACTGCCGGGTTGGCCGCGTCCACGATGGAAACCGTGAAAGCGCCGCAACCCTCCACCTCGAGCGTTTCCACGGCATTACCGGTCGGCAGCAGGCCCTTGCCGAGAGTGCCGCCGGTGCCAGCGAAATCCAGGAGAATTTTCGCTCCTGTCCCTGGCACGCCATCGATGGCGAAATCGCCGGCCACCGCCGCCTTGCCGTCGACGACCGGCACCTCGGCCACGATGATCTTGTCGGTATTCGTGTTGTAGATGCGGACCTTGGTCACCGGCGAGACCGCCGCCGCCAATCCCTCGTCCACGGCGAAAGGTCCGACGCCGGCGGAGATATTGCCGCAATTGATCCGGTAGTCCACCAGCGGTTCGGTGAACATGACCTGACCGAACGTATAGTCGACATCGGCGTCAGGGCGTGCGCTCGGGCCGATGATGGCCGTCTTGCTGGTGAGCACGTTGGACCCGCCCAAACCGTCGATCTCGGTGATGTCCGGGGCGCCGTAGACGTCGAGGATGACCTCGTCGCGCAGGACCGGATCGGCGGGCAGATCGTTGACGTGGAAATAGACCCCCTTGCTCGTGCCGCCGCGCATAAACACACCGCGTATCTTTTTCATGGCGAGTTCCCCTGCCGCTGATGGGCCTCATGGAGCAGTCTCCGATACCGGCTCCGGCGCGTTGTTATTTCCCGTCTTTGCTTTTCTCGTAGACGAAGCAAGTTTCGGCGAAAGCGTAGGGATATTGCGGCCTGCGGTCGGCGATTCGGCCCAGCTTGGAGAAAGCCCTGTACAACAAGGGATTCGGCTGCCCGTGGAATTCCTTCAGGATTTCCAGCCAGGTTCGAGGCGCGGAACGGATGAAATCCGCCATGCGTTCGGTGAGCTGTTCCTCCGAGAGCGCCGTGACGCCGGCCGGAATGGCCCCCAGCGGTTCGGTGATGGCGCAGGCCCGGAAAGACTCGAGGTCATAGCCGCCAACCAGCGGGATGGTGCAATCGAAGCCTACCTTGGACATGAAGACTGGCGGCTTGTCCGTGCGACCCAGGGGGTCGAGCGGCAGAACGTTGAGCTCCGGGATGATGAGCGTGTCCTTATGCGGGTCGTAGCGCCACGCCATCGCCCACTTCACGCGGTCGTCGTCGAAAATGTCCACGTCCTCGTCGAAGACATAGGCGAGTTTGGGGAACCACTGCCGGGAGCAGCTGAGCATGATGGCCAGCGTCTGCTTGGCGTCTCCTCCGCCACGGGTCTTGATGCGCGCATAGGCGATGTTCGTGCATCCGCCCGGCGGCATGAAAACATCCAGTACATGAATTCCCGCGGCCTTCAGCGCCGAGTGGATGTCGCCTTCGACGGCCAGGTTGAAGATTTGCATGTCCGTGAGGCCAGGCTTGAGCCCGCCGATGGTGGCGTGCTGGAAGATCGCGCCCTTGCGGTGAGTGATGCAGTCCACGATGAAGCGACAGTTGCTCGGCAGCCCTCCGCCGTAGGTTCCGGTGAACTCGCCATACGGGCCTTCGTCATAGATCCAGCCTTCGGTAGTGATGATGCGCCCTTCCAGCACGATCTCCGCGTTGGCCGGCACGGTGAGATCGTTCGTCTCGCATTTGACGACTTCCGCGGGCTCCCCGCGAAAGCCGCCGAGCACATCCCAATCGTCGACGCCGGGAAACGAGAACATGCTCGCGATCTTGTCCAGGGTCGGTCCGCCCACCACCATCGCCGCCGGCATGTCACGGCCGAGTTCCTGGTAGCGCTTGGCGTTGACCCGGGAGTTGTGACTGTCGTTCCTCATATCGACGTTGGTCTCGTTTTTGGAGCGGTACATGAGCCGGTACATGCCCCAGTTTATGAGCCCGGAGTCGGGGTGGCGGGAGACCACATTCACATCTTGGATATACGCGTGACCGTCGTGGGGATGGTGGAGGAACAGCGGAAAGCGCGTCAGATCGACATCGTCGCCTTTACGGATGACGTCCTTGCACGGGGCGGTGTCGACGACCACGGGAGGGATGCGCCGGTGGGCGAGCTCGCCCAGCTTGGCGCTGACGGCCCGGGGGTCGCAGCCCAGCGCGTGAGCGTACTGCGTCCGGTTCGAATAGGCTCCGGCCAGGACTGGGAAGTCGTGGTCCTTGATCTTTTCGACGAGCACGGCCTTGTCATGGACCGCGTCGATCAGCGAAGGCAGTTCGTCGGCCCGTTTTTCCTCTGCGATCCGAACGAGCTGGCCGAGCTTTTCAAGCTCCGAGACAAAGTCCGACATGCTCTTTCGCGACATGATTTAATCTCTCTTCGCGCTGCGTTGTATGACGACAATTCCCAAAAGGCCTGGTCCGCACCCGCCCCGCGCGAGGCGTCCACCGTGCTCGGGCGCCCTTGGCCCAAGCTACTTTCGGTCCCGTTCCTTCTCGTAGACGAAGCATTTGTCGGCGAAAGTGTAGGGATATTGCGGACGGCGGTCGGCGATGCGGCCGAGCTTGGGCCGCAGATTGCCGAAAGCCCGATAGATCAGCGGGTAGGGCTGCCCGTGAAACTGCTTCAGGATCTCGCGCCACATGCGCGGCTCCTTCTCGATGTAGGCGGCCATGGCTTCGGTAAGCGCTTGCTCCGTCATCGGTGCGACTTCGCCGGGATCGCCCAAGGGGGCGGTCACGGAACATTTTTCGAAGCTGAAGCGGTCGATGTCGCCCACGATGGGAATGGTGCAGTCGAAGCCCACCTTGGGCGTGTGCACGGGCGGGTGATTGGTCTGGGCGAGAGGGTCGAGCGGCAGGATGTTGAGGTCGGGAATGACCACCGTGTCGATCTGTGGATTGTAGCGCCAGGCCTGCGCCCATTTGACCTGATCGTCGTCGAAAATGTCGATGTCTTCGTCGAAGACATAGGCGAGCTTGGGGAACCATTGCCGCGAACAGGTGAGCATCAGCCCCAGCGTCTGCTTGGCGTCGCCGCCTCCGCGCACCTTGATGCGGGCGTAGACGATGTTGTGGCTGCCGCCGTAAGGCGCGAAAACGTCCAAGACCTGAATGCCGGCGTTGACCAGGGCCGTGTAGATGTCGGCCTCGACAGTCGGATCGAATATCATCAGATCGGTGCGGCCCGGATGCAGGCCGCCGATCGTGGCGTATTGATAGATTCCGCCCTTGCGATAGGTGATGCAGTCCACCACGAAACGGCAGTTGGCGGGCAGGCCCGAGCCATAGGTGCCGGTGTATTCGCCGTAGGGCCCCTCGTCGTAGATCCAGCCCTCGGAGGTCATCATCCGGCCCTCGATCACGATCTCGGCGTTGGCCGGCACGGTGAGGTCGCTGGTCTCGCATTTCACGACCTTGGCCGGTTCGCCGTAGAAGCCGCTGAGCACGTCCCAGTCGTCCACTCCCGGGAAGGAATACATCGAGGCCACCTTGTCCAGGGTCGGACCGCCCACCACCACGGCGACAGGCATATCCAGTCCGCGCTCCTGGTATTTCTTGGCCTGTATGCGGCCGTTGT
This sequence comes from Methylocystis heyeri, assembly GCF_004802635.2. Lineage (NCBI taxonomy): Bacteria > Pseudomonadati > Pseudomonadota > Alphaproteobacteria > Hyphomicrobiales > Methylocystaceae > Methylocystis > Methylocystis heyeri. Next base: position 3,165,648 of record NZ_CP046052.1, on the reverse strand, counting down.
GTGAATCGTTGCGCATGTCCACGTTGGTCTCGTTTTTCGAGCGGAACATGAAGCGGTAGATGCCCCAGTTGATCAGCCCCGTTTCAGGGTCGCGCGAGACCACATTTGTGTCCTGAATGAAGGCGTGGCCGTCGTAGGGGTGGTAAAGGAACAGGGGGAAACGGGTGAGGTCCACCTCGTCGCCTTTCAGAATCACCTCCTTGCACGGCGCGGTCGGCGTCAGCGCGGGTTTGCCGCGCCGGGGAGTCAGCTTCGCGATCTCCTTTCCGAGGTCGCGCGGGTCGCAACCGAGGGCGTGGGCGTATTGCTCCCGGGTGCAATAGGCGCCGGCCAGGAACTGGAATTCGCAATCCCTGACCTTTTCCACCAGAACCGCCTTGTCTGGATGCGCCTCCATGATCGCAGGCAATTCGTCGACGCGCTTCTCCCCTGCGATGCGGACCAGTTGACCGATCTTTTCCAGTTCCGTGACGAAATCCGACAGGTTCTGTTGCGCCATGGCTCTCTCCTCGGGGGCTTATTGCTTCGCGCCGAAAACGTCGGCGCGTTCCTGGTCATTGTGAATCCTCCCGCTCGGGCGACCCCAACGGCAGGCCGTCTTCGAGGCGGACGACGAAGCGCGTTCCGAAGCCCAGTCTGTTGTCGAGGTAGCGGATGCGCGTCGGGATGAAGACATGGGGCGTCACGCGGGCCGCCTTGCGGGCGACCTCGCCCGGATGCGTCAGCAGATCGGCGACGAAAGGAAACTTCGTCACATAGGCGGCCATGGCGGACGCTTTGTCGAGCAACTCCGACAACGGCTCGGCCCGACCCTCCATTTGCACGCCGCGTATGTCGCGCCAGGACGCCACGACCGGATGAATAGTGGCGGCGCAGGTCGGCTGGGCCGCGAGATTGCGGCAATGCCGAGAGGTAGGCGACGATAAAAAAACGAGCCGCCGTCCTTGCGTCGCGAAATAGACGTCCGTCGCCCAGGGAACGCCGTCCGCGCAGGTCGCCAGCGTCACGACCGGAACCTGTTCCAGTATGTCGCCGAGGGCCTGGTCGAACTCTTCAAGCGTCATGGCCGCCCCAGCGCTTGAACAGCGTATGGGGGATCTCGAATTGGTCCAGGATCTTGCCGATGGTCTGATCTACCATGTCCATGATGGTTTGCGGGTGATGGTAGAAAGACGGCGCCGGCGGCAGGATCACCGCGCCCATTTCGGCCAGAGCGACCATATGGCGCAAATGCCCAAGGTGCAGAGGCGTCTCGCGCGGCACGAGCACCAGTTTGCGCCGCTCTTTCAGAGTCACGTCGGCGGCTCGGGCCAGCAGATTGTCGCCGAGCGACAGGGCGATCTGGGCTAGGCTCTTCATCGAGCAGGGCGCGACAACCATGCCGTAGACCGGGAAGGAGCCGCTGGAGACCGAGGCGGCCAGATTGGCGTGGTCGTGGACCACATCGGCCAGGGCGGCGACATCCTGCGTCGTGCGGTCGGTTTCGAGCTGGAGGGTGAGGCGCGCGCCCTTGCTTAAAATCAGATGGGTTTCCACCTCCGGGATCGTGCGAAGAACTTCAAGCAGCCTGACGCCGAAAATGACGCCGCTGGAGCCGGAGACGCCGACGACAAGACGTTTCATGGAACGGTTTCCTTCCCGCATGTTTTTTGGATCGGAGGCCAGCCGGACTCGCCGGCCGAACCCCCGTTGTTCTTATGGCGTAGAGACGTCTTGCGCCCTACACGTCGGTGGAGAAATCGTCCCGCAGCGGGAAGCCCGGGGGATATTCCACTTCGCCGGTCTTTTCGTTGTATTGGACCACGCCTTTGCGGGGCACGCCGGCGGTGGGCCCGCCCACAGCGTCGGCGTCGACGAGAGAGGCGGTGCGAATTCCGTTCAGCAGCCAATCGCCGGCGACGGCGCGCTCGGCGCATTTGGTCCATTCGTCGGTCCAGTCGCCGAGGTTGTAGCCATACCATTTCCAGCGCGGGGCGACCGGCGGAAGGCCCGCCTCGAGCCACAGATCGCGGGCTTCCTCCATGATCTCCTTGGTCGGCAGCGCCACCGGCGGCATGGGATAGTGCATGGTGGCGTCGATCATGATCTTGGCCTCCCATTCGCGGTCGCGCAGCTTGGGCGCATGGCCGTTGGCCTGGTAGTCCTCGATCTTCACCGATTTCATGAGGTCGGTGCGATAGGCGATGGCCCAGAGCACTTCCTCGACATTGTTGGGATTGACGTCCTCGTCGACGGCCACGGTGATCTTGCCCACCGAACGCATGAAGGTGGTGGCGCCTGAGAGCGCCCGCCAGACTTCCGTGCGCGGAGTGTTTTTCTCCAGCACGATGACGGTCAGTCGCGACACGCCGATCATGGGGCCGTGGAGCGCCACGTCCTTCACCTGTCGGATGTAAAGCGTGTCCTTCAGGTGGTTCAGCATCACCGCGCTGTAGTTGAGCTGCTTGATGACGCCGGATTCCGAAGGGGCCATCTGGGAAATCATCGAGGTGATGATGGCTTGCCTGCGCCTCGTGATGGCGGTGACCGTGATCGAGTGGTTGTATTCCTCCACGCTCATATTGCCGTAGGATTCGCCGAAAGGCGCCTCCATTTCTAGCTTGGCGGGATCGATCCAGCCTTCGATGATGATTTGTGCGTCCGCCGGAGCCCACAGCGGCACGGTCTTGCAGCGGACCTTGCGATAGGGCGCGCCGACGAGGCCGCCGGCCACGTCCAGATCGTTCAGGTTCTCGGGCGTCTTCTGCGGGCCGATGACCTGGAGCGCGGGCGGCGCCCCGACAATCAGGGCCACGGGCATCTTCTCGCCGCGCTCTTTGTATTTCACCCAGTTGTTGTGGGCGCCGCCGTTGGTCTGGATCAACCACATGGCGGTCATGCGATCCGACGCCTTGAGGCTGCACCGATTCTGGCTGATGTTCTCGACGCCGGTGTCGAGGTCCTTGGTGATCCACAGCCCGGCGGAGAAATAGGGGGCCGTATCCCACCCGGGGGTGTTGTTGGGCACGGGCAGCGCGGCCAGCCCTTTGCCTTCGCCTCCTTTAAGCTCGTCGCCCGTGATGATCACTTCGTGGACCGGAGCTTCCTCGGAGGGTATCTCCACGGCCGGAATGGGATTACTGAAAGCGTGGACCCATTTCTCGTAGACTTTTTGCGACAGCGCCGTGAAGTCGTCGCCGGCATCGTCGATGCCGAGCGAAGCGGCGTATATCCGCGGGGAGCCGGCTGTGCCGCCGACCATTACATCGCAGTCGCCCTTATATTTGCGGCCCTTGCTGTCGGTGACGTTAGTGAAGAGAAAGGCCCGTTTGGGGTTGGTGCTGACCACCGTGCCGACGTCGCCGACATAGCCCCAGCGCACGAAGGGATGCAGGTGTCTGTCTTTGTTGATTTCGTGATCGACGGTCCACAGCAGACCGGCCTTGTCCAGTTTTTCCAGGTGGTCGTTCAAGTCGTCGTAATGACGTGGAAATCCCTTTTGCATGGGCGTCCCTCTTGTACACGTTGCGACTTTGGTGTGATTATTTCTGGAAATTTGAGACCAAAAGCGACTGGAGCGACTTAAGCTTTCATGAACTTTTGTGATCGTTTGAATATAGATAAGTCGTTCCCTTGAAGTCGTTCCGCGTTCAGTATTCGCTCCAACTTCATCTTTGCGCAAGCGTTTCGAGATGCGAGGCATTGTCGCACGAAGGCTTTGTGGGCGCCCGTGCTCGGAACCTCCTATTCGGCGCGGAAGACGATCCCGCGCGCAGGGTCTTGCGGCTCCGCCGTCGCGCTGCGGTGCGCCGCCGAGCGCCGGCCATTGGCGATCCAGTCGCCCTTGGCGGCGCGGGCGGCGCAGGCGTCCCATTCATCCGACCAGTCCCCCAGCGAATAGCCGCTCCACGGAGATTCCGGCGCCAGCTGGGGAAGTTTGAGTTCCTCCCAGATGACCCGCGCCCGGTCCATGAACTCCTTTTTCGGCAGGGCCACAGGCGGAAAATTCCCCTTGGCGGTGGCGTCGACGAGCATGGTGGAATCGGTCCCTCCGCCGGGCAGCTCAGGTCCGTGTCCCTTGCCCCGGTTGGGCACGACATGGGTGTCGACCAGGGGATTGGAGCGGTAGGCGATGGCCCAAAGCACATGGTCGGCGTTTTCAGGGTCGATGTCTTCGTCGATGGCGACGCAGAATTTCCCGATCGCCGGAGTGAAGCTGGCGGCGCCGAGAAGCGCCCGCCACACTTCGGTGTTGGGCGTGCCTTTGGCGATGGTGATGAAGAGAAAGCGCCGCAGATTGGTCAGAGGCTCGTGCATCGAGACCCGCTTGACGCCTTTGATGTTCAGCGCATTGCGCAGGTGGTCGAGGTAGAGCGGCTCATAGGCCACTTTCTTGATCACGCTCGATTCACTCGGCGTGACCTGGGAGATGATGGAGGTGATGGTGTAATTGGTCCGGCGGGTGATGGCCGTAACCGTCATGGAGAAGTTATATTCCTCCAGCGCCATATATCCGTGGGATTCGCCGAAGGGGCCTTCGGGCTCCAGACTGTCGGTGTCGATGAGGCCTTCCACGATCACTTGCGCGTGGGCCGGCGCCAGCAGGTCTACCGTCTTGCAGCGCACCACCTCGACGGGACGACCGCCCAGCCCGCCGGCCACGGTGAGCTCGTCGCAATCGAGCGGCAGCTTCTGTGGGCCGGTGAAGGCCACCAGGGGCGGCGCGCCCAGCACGACGGCCACGGGCATTTTCTCGCCCCGGGCCTTGTATTTGAGCCAATGCACGCCGCCGCCGGCGAGCGTCGAGCGCTCCATCATCACGGCCACCCGGTTGGGGGCCTTGAGATTGCCCCGGTAGAGGCCGAGATTCTGAACGCCGGTGTCAGGGTCGCGCGTGGCCCAAAGCCCCGCGGTGAAATAAGGCGCGGTGTCGTAGCCCGGCGTCGAGATCGGGATCGGCAGCGCGTCGAGCCCCTTTCCCTCCCCGAGGAGATCGTCGCCCGTCAGGACGATCTCCTGGCAAGGCGCGCTGTCCACGAGGCGGGGGGCGATCGGCGCGGCCATGGCGGCGAGCCAAGCCCGACCGATGTCGGCCACGGGCTTGCCGAGTCCGACCGCATATATTTCAGGGTTCGCAGCAAGGGCGCCGATAGCGACGCGCGCGCCGGGATAGGAGCGTCCCTTGGCGTCGGTAACATTCGTGAAAAGAAATGCCTTGCGCCGGCTTTCCGGAATGCCGCCGCGATACTGCCAGCGCACCAGCGGGTGCATCTCGCGATCCTTGTCGATGGGGCGGTCTATGACATGGAGCAGGCCGGCGGCGGCCAGCTTTTGCAAATGGGCGTCGAGCGCATCGGTTTCTGGGCTGTCGCTCACGAGAACCTCCGGCAGGCTGGCTTTTGCGGGCTCTCCGCTTTCTCCTCGACGGGCACGGGTCTGAACGGATCAGCCGGTTCTGCGCTTCTCCTGCATCGAGACCCTTGCTCGTATCGGCGACGCGCGTTTTGGCGAGATCTACAACCTTTTATCGATGTTCATGCCTGAAGATGAAGACAGACGGCGGAATAAAATCTTGCTTGCGCTGTCGAGCAAAAGGTAACCCAAGCTTTATCGGGCCGCAACACGAACTTGGCCTTTCCAGGGCAATCGGGTGAAGAAGTAGCTGACAAAGGGTTAAATGTCTGAATGGACAGGTCGACGTGGCGCAAAAGTCCAACGAGATCGTCGCGATTCCCGCGCTTTAAGAGATGATGGCGATCGAAGGCGCCGTCGTGACGATCGACGCCATGGGATGCCAGCGCGCCATCGCCAAAAAGATCAAAGACAAGAAGGCCGATTACAACATCGCGCTCAAGGGCAATCAGGGAACGCTGCACGAAGACGCGATGCTGTTCGCAAAAGAGCAGAAGGCCGCGGGCTTCAAGGATACGACACTGGCCGGATCCCAATAAACGAAACCCGGCTGCGTTCCGGCCGAATGAATATCGCCGCCTATCAGAGCGGGATTGCCGCCCTCGATCCGGACGTAGGAGGCTATTACGCCGAGCAGCCCGGCGTTTTGGGTGACGCCGTAAACGCTTGTCGGGCATTCGGCGCTGGCGACGCCCTGCATGACGACGCTGGCGCCCGACGTGCCGAGGGTTTTGTAGTCGAAGTTCGTAGGATTGATGAGGTGGGCGTCATTGTCGATCAGCGGCACAAAGTTGGCGCTGTCCACGCAATAATAGCTGCCGCCATAGGATTGCTCGAGTGCGTTCCACACCGTGAACAGCAGCTTGGTCGTGTGCAGCTGATAATCTTGCCGCAGATCCTGGTTGCAGCTGGCCACCGCAAGATAGTTCCCGCCGGCGCCGAGCCGGCCGAGGGTTGCGCCGTTAGGCATGAATGAAGCCGCATTGTACGATGGACATGCATCGTAATCGTTCGGCCGGCCGTCCAGGCGAATGGCGCCGGGCGGTCCCATTACGGTATTATCCGCCGCCGGTCCGCTTCCAAAGGCGTTCAACGCCCAAAAGGACCAGGCGCTGTATTTGAGCGCGCCGCCGACGCCCAGAACCGATGCTGCGCCATGCAGATGGTTGAACGCGATTTGCTGCGTCGCGCCCTGGTCGACCGCAAAGCAAACCAGCTCGCCCCGGTAAATGCCGCCAAAGACGGGATAATCGCCGTAGCTCGGGAACGGCGGAGGCCTGATCTGATCGCCGGTCCTGGTTCGAACATCCCAGGATACGGTTGCTTTTCCCGACATCTCGAAGCCGAAGCCGACTCTGCCTTTTTGCTCGTTCACATAATAGCATTCGACCTGAACCGGCGTGACCTGATCGTTCGAGATTTCGATGATCGTGTCGGCGCTCGCCCCCGGATCTATATTTATCATGGGGAAGATCAGCAGACTCCCTTTCTTGGACGTATTGGTCACGGAGACTGTGGAGGTCGAGGGCGGGATCTGAGCAACGGCCGAACCGGCGCTGAAGGCAAGAGCGATGGCCGCCAAAAGGATTTTGGCCGTCATGCAAAGACTCCTCGGGTCTGATTTATCGGATCTAAACTAAATTATCGTTGCTCGTCATTATCTTATGTAATACGGCAATTGTATATGACAACATTTTGCAATGTTGACAATTAAACGAGTTGACATGGTTAACCAAATGTGATCCGCGAACAAATAGTGGGATCGCATTTGTTTCAACTGAAATACCGATCGCCATAGGTTCATGATCTATCGAATATTTCGTTGCATCAGGCGTTTTACAGTCTCTCTTTCAGGGGCTTTCCCTTCTCCCTCGAAGGAAGACGCCATGAAAAAACCGCGGCGTTTTGCTCCTCTCTCTGAGCTTTCTGGCGCCGAGCGAAGCGGCTATGGCGAGCGGATGCGCCAAAGGCGCAACCATCGGGGCGGCTGCCGCCCAAAGCGCGGGCGTCTCCGACCGGCGCTGAGCGCGCGCCAAAGATTGACCGTGAAGCCTGTCAACTTTCGCCGCGCGCGCTCTAAATCACCTCCTGCGGCGCAGGGGAATTCGACATGACCCAGGACAATTCGCACAGCCACGATCCCCAGGTCTCCAAAAAGGAGGCGGACCGTTACACCGGCATGGCCGAAATCGACTTCGCCATCAGCCCCAGCGTGATCGTATGCGGGCTAGCTGGCGCGGTCCTCGGATTCATCCTCGCCATGTGGGCGACGTCCGAGATCCCGATCGTCTTCGCGACGACGATCGTTTTCGGGGTTCTGTCAGGCATTTTCGGCCTGTTCGTCCCATGGTGGAAGCCTCGTTGACCCCGCGACAGGACCGAGTTCCCGGCGTTTGAAGCGCGTGCGAATCTTGTTGAGCCACATTCGCTTCAGCCCTCGGCGCGGTTCAAACCGCCGAAGCGCTCGCGCGAGGGCGCCTCTAGAGCGCGTTCTTGTTTCGTGGAAACATGGACGCGCTCTAAACTTTTTTAACGCGTTTCCCATGCCGAACCGGCGGCATCCACTTCGACTGGAAACGCTCGAGCATCTCGAACAAGAAAGTCTCTTGAGATGCAATTGTCTCGACGCGCGCTGAACTCCTAGAGGCCTTTCGCGGCGAGGCGCTGCAAGGGTCGAACGCAGCGGCGCGGCTTCGCTCGCAATATGCTCGAGGCGCAAAAACGCGACTGATGATGGGCCCGCCGGTCGGTTGCGGCCTCGTCGGCGTCACGCGGCCTTTCGCTCTCGAAGACCAGCATTACGCGGGCCTCGTCATCTGGGTCGGCGGCAGGCTGGTCTATCTCCTTGTGATCCCGCGGCTGTTCATCGATTGGATGCGCCCCTGCGGAACCAACCGTTAGCTTTACACAGTTAGAGTCGGCGCTCACGCAGCCGGCGCAAAGCCGCGTGCTGTGCATGTTCCCGAACCGGCGAAGCGGCTTTTGGAAAAGAACATGCTCGGGCGATAAAATTTGAAGCGCGTTCGACTGTTTCTCAGGAGGGGCTGCAAATGAAATGGGCATATCTGCTGGTCGCCATTTGCGCGGAAGTCGCTGCGACTTCCGCGCTGAAGGCTTCGGCGGGGTTTACGAGGCTCGTCCCTTCCGTCGCCGTCGTGATCGGATATTGCGTCGCATTCTATTTCCTGTCGTTGACGCTCGACACCATTCCGGTAGGCATCTCCTATGCGATATGGTCTGGAGTCGGAATCGTCCTGATCTCCCTCATCGGCTGGCTGAGCTTTGGTCAGAACCTGGACGCGCCCGCCATCGCCGGAATCGCCCTCATCATAGCCGGCGTCGCCGTGATCAATCTGGTTTCCAAAACCGCTTCGCATTGACGCCGCGCCGCGCCCGGCCTTGCGGGCGGGCGCGAAAACCCGGCGCCGTTCTTTGATGTGGCTTCATGCCCGGCGAAGAAGGCCGCCATTGTCTTTTTCGTTCCCGAACTCCGTTCTCTGCGTCAGCTTGGCCGGCATGGCGCGTGAAGCATGGCTCAGAAGCATGTCCTCCATGGCCGAGGCGGCGAGCGGGCGGCTGAACAGGAAGCCCTGGGCTTCCTCGCAGCCCATTTCCGCGAGGCATTGGGCCTGAGCGGGCGTCTCGATCCCTTCCGCGAGAACATTCAGATGCAGGCTGTGGCCGAGCGCCACGATGGCGCGGGCGATCGCGGCTTCATTCTCTCCGCTCGGAAGGTCCGCGACGAAGGAGCGGTCGATCTTCAGCTTGTTCACGGGCAGACGCTTGAGATAGGCGAGGGACGACTGACCCGTGCCGAAATCGTCGATCGCCAGGGAAAGGCCGAAAGCGCGGAGGGCGTCGAGAACCTGTATGTTCTGCTGCGCCTGGCGCATGACATAGGTCTCGGTGATCTCCAGCTCGAGAAACTCGGGCGGCAAGCCGGTCTCGGCCAGCACATCCCCGACCATGCCGACGATATCCGAGCGCTCGATCTGGACGCCGGATATGTTCACGGCGATGCGGCGCAGGCCGCACCCCTTGCGCGCCCATTCCATCGCCTGGCCGCAGGCGGTCCGCAGGGCCCATTCGCCGAGGCGCAGGATCAGGCCGGTCTCCTCTGCGATGGCGATGAAACTGGCGGGCGGGATGTCGCCGCGCTCGGCGTGGCGCCAGCGCATCAGCGCCTCCGAGCCGAGAAGCCGGCCGTTGGCGAGCTCGAACTGCGGCTGGTATTCAAGGAACAGTTCGTCCTTGTCCATCGCCTTGCACAGCTCGCCTTCCAGAAACAGCCGTTCCTGGGCCCGATCCGTCAGCTGCGCCGTGTAGAACATGAACTTGCCGCGTCCTTCCTCCTTGGCCTGATACATGGCGAGGTCGGCGTTCTTGATCAGCGTGGCGGCGTCTTCGCCGTCGCCGGGATAGCTGCTGACGCCGATGGAAGTGCGAACCTCGAGCCGATGGCCCTGGATGACGAACGGCCTTGAAAGCGCCGCCAGGATTTTCTGCGCGACTCGCTCGGCGTCCTCGGGGCCGTGGACGTTCTGCAGCAGCACGATGAATTCGTCGCCCCCGAGACGCGCGATCGTGTCGCTCTGGCGCAGGTTCTGCGTCAGCCGCGCCGCGACAGCCCGCAAAAGCTCGTCTCCGACCGGGTGTCCCAGGCTGTCGTTGATGTATTTGAAGCGGTCGAGATCGAGAAAAAGCAGGCAGAGCTTGCGGCCGGTGCGCTGCGACATTTTGATGGCCTGGGCGCAGCGGTCGTTGAAAAGCTGTCGGTTGGGCAGGTCGGTCAGCGTGTCGTAATAGGCGAGGTGATGGATATGCGCGGCCGAGCGCTTCTGCTCGCTGAGGTCGTAGAAAACCCCGATATAGTTCTTCACCTTGCCGTGCTCGTCGCGCACGGCCGAGATATTCTGCCACAGCGGGACGACCTTGCCGTCCTTGCGGCGGTCCCAGATTTCGCCCTGCCACTCGCCTTCCCGGATCAGCCTCGCCCATATCTGCTCGTAGAATGACGCATCGTGGCGCTTCGACTTGAAGATGCTGGTCCTTTTTCCGACGACTTCCTCCGGCTCATAGCCGAGAATGCGGCTGAAGGCGGGGTTGGCCTTGATGATCCGGGTTTCGGAGTCGGTGATGATCACGCCGTTGAGGCTGCTGTCGAACACGCTGGCGGCGAGGCCGAGCTGCTCGTCCGCCAGACGCTGGGCGGTGACGTCCTGGAGGGTTCCGGTCGCGCGCAACGGCTTCCCGCCCTCGTCGTAATGGATCAGCCCGCGCAATTGGATGCATTTCGTTCCGCCGTTGGCCAGCAACAGTCGGCAGTTGCACGAAAAAAGGCGATGACCGGCGATCGCGGCGCTGAAAGCCTCGGCGATTTGCTGGCGGTCGTTCGGATGGACGATGGCCAAAAAATCCTCGGTTCGCGCCGGGGGGCGCCCGAGTTCGCAGATTTGCAGCAACTCGTCCGACCATTGGACGACCTCGCCGGTGGTCGGGTCGAGCTCCCAGCGACCGATCTGGGCGATGCGCTGAGCCTCCTTGAGTTGCCTTTCGCTCTCGATGAGGGCGTCGCGCTGGTTCTTGATCGCGGTTATGTCCGTCGCGCAGACGACGGCGCCTTCCTCCTTGCCCTGGGGATCGTGCTGGACGCTGGCTTCGAGCCAATAGACGCGATATCGCCCGTCCCTGCCCAGCAGGCGGTGTTCCGCGCAGTAGGAGCCGGCGCTGCGCGCCAGTTCGAACAGCGGCGAATAGACCGGCCACGGCAGGGCGCCGAGCGACAGCTCCAGCCGGGCTTTTTCTTCCGGCGGCAGCCATTCGTCCAGGACGCGCCGGGCCGCCGGCGCTTCCGGCTCGCCCAGGGCGACGCCGAAGCGGCGGTTGACCTGGCGTATGAAACCTTCCGGCCCGAGAACGATCATCAGAGCGGAGGAGGTGTCCATCACCCGCTGGATGAAATTGGCCTGGCTGGTCTGGCGCTGATTGGCTTCCTGCAGGGCCTCGGCCTGCAGCTCCATCGTGCGCAGCATCCTGTCCGCCTCGCCGGCGTCGACGCCCAATTGCCTTTGTATGGCCGCGTTGGCGAGACGAAGCGTCTCCACCTCCGCGCGCAGGCGGATGATTTCTTGCGCGAGTTCCGGATCAGACATGGCGTTCGGAGTCGAAATAGGAACGAAGGAGCAGCGCCGCAACTTCATCGGCGGCGCGCGCCACCGGCTCCGAGAGCCCCGGGCGAAACGGCGCGACGGTCCCGGCCTCCGCTCCGATGATCTCGATGGCCGGCGGGCGCTCGGAAAGCGCCGCGAGGGCGCGCAGGACATAGCCCAGTCCGACGCCATGCCCGGCGGGCGTCGCTTCCTGCATGACGGCGGCCGGAGAGGGTCGTCCGATCCGCCCCGGAGTTCCGGCGGGCGCCAGCGCATCGACGATGACGATTTCGGCGCAGTCCTGGAACAGCGCCAGCGCAGCCGGTCCCGGCGCGCCGGCCTCCGTGAGGCGCAGGCCGGCGGGCCGCGCGTGCGGCGCCAGCCGTTGGTAGACCGCCGGGCCGAAGCCGTCGTCGCCGTGCAGCGGGTTGCCGAAGCAGATGATATGGCGCTCGATCACGAAGCGGTTCCCTTATGCGCCAAAATGGACCTTGCCGCCGGTGTCCAGCATATGGACCGTGCAAACCAGGCAGGGATCGTGAGAACGGATGATATGGCCGATTTCGATGGGATCGTCGGGATCCTTCACCGTGACGCCGACGAGGCTCTGCTCCCAATGGCCGGGCAGGCCCGCGCTGTCGCGCGGCGAGGCGTTCCAGGCTGTCGGCGTAATGATCTGGTAACGCTCGATGACGCCGTTCCGAATCGCGATCCAGTGGCCGAGCGCGCCGCGCGCCGCCATGACGAGGCCGAATCCGTCGCCGTCGGCCTCGCTGCTCCCGGCGGGCGGGGTGAAATGCTCGCCATGCGGCTCGGCCGCGAGTTCGTCGAGCATGCGCTGGGCGTAAAAGAACTCATAGGCGATGCGCCTCACCCGCGCGAACTGACGCAGCCAGGCGCCGCCGCCCTCCATTGCGTGGAGCGACGCGATCAGGGCGTCGCCGCCGATCAGCAGTTCGGCGAGCGGCCCGGTCTGGACGGCCTTATCGCCATAGCGGGGCGCCTTGGCCCAGCTGTAGCGATCGCCGCCCGGCTGGTAGTTCGGGACGGTTTCTCCGCGCCAGGGATGTCTGCCGCCGTCGTAATGCCGGAACCAGGAATGGCGCACATGCTCGTTGATCAGCTCCTGGTCGAGCTGGGCGACCGATCCGGCGTCGCCGTCGTAAAAACCGGAGCGAAGCAAAGACGCGCCGGCTCCGGGCGAGGATTCCAGCGGATCGCGCCAGGAGCCGTAGCTCAGCATATGTCCGGTCCCGGCGGCGGCGCGATGCAGTCCGAGCGCACGAGCGCAGCGGGTGAGGGCGCCGAGAGCGCTCGCCGCATGGAGGGGCTCGTCCAGCCAGGCGAGGTAATCTTCCGCCCTGTCCAGCGCCAGCCAGCGGTCGAGCGGCGCGCCGACGATGCGCTGCTCGTACCAGCGCTGGGCCTCCTGCAGCACGGCGCGGCACGCCGAGATGCGCCGCAAATCGGCCGGCAGGGTGACGCCGCCGGGAGCCATATAGCTGGAATGCGGCCATTGTCCGCCGAAATGAGCCACGATCTCGACCAGCCGCCGCGTCATGGCCAGAGTTTCGAGATAGATCGCGCCGCGGAACGGCTCGAACATCGCCGTCATTTCGTCGAACCAGGGCTCGCCGGCGTAGCGCGAAGTGCAGAAGTCGGGCGAGAAGAACAGAAAGGTCTGCCGCAGGTCGTTCTGGAGGCCTTCCGCCATCAGGCACAGATTGCGGATGCGCGTGGCGTTGGGCGGCGGCGACAGGCGCCAGGCGTTCTCGAGCGCCAGGACGGCGGAATAAAGATGCGCTGTGCCGCAAATGCCGCAGACGCGCGGCGTGATCACCAGCGAGTCGCGCGGGGCGCGGCCGATCATGATCTGCTCGAAGCCGCGATACATCGTGCCGATCGTGCGGGCTTCCGCCACGACGCCGTCCTCCAGCGCGACGGCGATTTCGAGATCGCCCTCGACCCGATTGAGGCTGACGTTGAGTTCGAGGCGCGCCATGTCAGACGTCCATCTCCTTGTCCTTCACGCGCTGGGGCGCGGCGGCGCGGGCGAGGTTCTTGTAGGCCATGTAGCGGGCTCGCTCGACCCCCATGGGGAGACGAAGCGGGACGTCGCCGATCTTCGCGGTGGTAAAGAGATCGGCCTCGCGCGGGAAGTTGGGCGCCGTGCAGCCGAAGCAGGGCACGCCCGCCCTGGTCTTGCTGCTTACGCCGTTCCAAAGATCGTCGTTGCACACCGCCTGCGTCAGCGGTCCCTGACATCCCAGATTGAAGAACAGGCAGGCATGGCCGCCGAGCTGCGCGTCCTCGATGTCGTATTCGTGGTACTCGCTGCGCGTGCAGCCCTGATGCACCAGCATGCTGAAGAAAGCGCTCGGACGATTGAGCGGATCGAGAGCGATCGGCATGTCCTCGGCGAGCGCCGCCAGGGTCTGCGTCATGGCGTGGGGATGCGCCGGACAGCCGGCGATATTGATGACGGGCGCCCCGGATCGCGAGCGCCAGCCGGCGGGCAGCAGGCCCCCCGGATTGGCCCGATTGAACTGCATGCCCGTGCAATCGCCGGGGTTGGGGCTGGCCGCGTGGACTCCGCCGAAACTGGCGCAGGTTCCCATGGCGACGACGAATTCGGCGCGCTCCGCGAGGCTGCGAGCGATATCCATCCGCGCGCGGCCCTTGTAGCTGTCGAACAGCCCGGTGCCGCGCGGCGCGGTGATGATGCTGCCTTCGACGCACAGAATGTCCAGTTTCTGCGAGCCCGATGCGATGTCTTCGATCAGCGCGTCGAAGCGTTTGGCCGGCGCATGCGAGAGCGAAGGATGCCAGAGAAGCTCGATCCCGTAAGAAAGAAGCAGTTGCTCGAAGCTGGGCGCCTCGGCGCTGAGGATCGCGAGTGAATCGCCGCCGCAAGCCCCGGTCTGGAGCCAGAACAAGGTTTTCACCTGCGTCCCTCTCATATTTGCATGTCTGCCATAGGACCGTGCAAAGCTTTAAAATTCTTGAAACTTTGTGCTCGAAAGCCTCTGCGGGGGAGATTGCGCGACGCGGTGAGCGGTCCGCCCCGGCGGGGCGCGATGGCTTCAGACCGGCGAACCGGCGCGGCGAAAATGCGTTGCGGCTCGCGGCGCATGGTTACGGATCGGTAAACGGCCGCCCGAAGCGCGGCGGCCGTTTTGTCGGTTCATCGCGATCGTCCTGCGAAGACGACGGCGGCGGTTCGCCGGTTCATTCCGAAATCGCCCGAAGCTGCAATCCGAGTGCGACGATCGCGGCGCCCTTGAGGATCAGATCGACCCCGATGAACAGTCCGATCGCCCACACTCCGGACAGCGGCCAGCCCGCGAGCAGCATTCCTCCGAGCAGCGCGCTGACGAGGCCCTGGAGCGCATAGGCCCATTGCCCCTCGATATGGGCGGAAAGCGCGAAGCCGATCGATAGGACGCCTGTCGTGACGAGATAGAACCCGATCACCAGCGTCATCGCTTCGGCGCTGATGGCCGGGCGCGTGACGAGGATGAGCCCGACCACCGCCAGCATGGCCGCCCACAGCACGTGAATGAAGAAATCGGTCCAGTAGCCGGCGAGCAGAATGGCGAAGAGCAGCACCGCGAGGGCGCTCACGAGCAGCAGCGCCCCCAGAAAACTCACATAGATCAGGGTCGCCGCCCGAGCGCGCCAGAGGCACGCGAAACCGAGCGCGGCCACGATCAGCCCGAGCGCGATCGGCCATCCCCAATGAACCGCCAGCACGTCAGGCGCTTCCGCGACGAAAATTTCGAAATGCCTTTGCATATGGCCCCCTCTATAAACGCGTCCGGCTCGCAGCGAGCCTATCGCGTAAACGTCCGGCGACGCTTTCGGTTGCGGCGGCGCGACCAAAAGACGCGGCCTCGCTCTGACGCGCGCGGGCCGGAGGCCGAATGGAGAGGGCGTTCTATTCCCGGCTCATCCTTCGAGCTATTTCGCTGCGCAGCCATTTCCACGCTTCGATCACGCGCGGCTTCGCCCAGAGATAAAAGGCCTTTCCCCATTTCCAGGCCTGGCGCCCGGCGGTTTTGGCGAGTTCGACCGCCCGGTCGAACCAGGGCAATAGAGGGCTGTCGGGCGGAATCTTCGCCCGCGCCCAGGCCACCCGATCGTTGACGATCTGAGAGGCGGCGCGCCCCAATTGGCCCCACGGGTCATCGACCGGCGCATGTTGCACGACATCGCGATAATGAGCGAATTCGGCGGCGATCTTGACGCGCGTGCGGCGTTCTTCCTCGAGCTCGGCCGCGAGGGCGTTGGCGCGCGCGGTCTCCTGTTGCGTCCGATGCTCGCACTCTTCCGCCTTCCTGGCGTTATGCTCCGCAACCAGCATGGCGTCGTCGATTTCCCGGGTGGCCTCGTTCACCTGAAGAGCCATCGCCTCAAATTGGGAAACCACTTTGTCGCGCTGCTCGGTCACATCGCGCAAAAGCGCGATCAGCTGGTCGCGCCCCAGTTGCTGGCGATCGATATCGACGCCCGGTCCGGGAATGGGATCTTCCGACAGCGTCCCCTCCTATTGAAATTCCATGTTTAATTTCGGCGTCGCGGCGTCCCGGCGAAAGAACCGCGGCTGCGGCGATAACGGTTAGGTAATGCGGTCGAGCTTGTCGTCCAGCACAACGCGCGAGCGGCGCCGATTTTTGAGAAGGAAAACCGCTCGGATCCGACGAATAGAGCTTTCATCGCGCCGATTTCAGATTAAGCTTGCCCCGGGCGCGGGACGCAAACCGCTCTTTTTATTTGGCGACTTTGGGGGGCTCGATGCGCCGTCCTGTTTTTAGCGCCTGTGCGGCGGCGATTGCGTTTTTTTCCTTTTCCGGCGCGCTGGGCGCGGCCCGCGACCAGGCCGCGAAACCTCCGGCCGGGACAGCCGCGCCGAAAGCGGTCGACATTGCGCCGCGCGAATTGGCCGGCGGGCAGGACGGCGACAGTCTGATCTCCATTCCCACTCCCGGCCGTTATTCGATCCGCGCCAAAAACGCGTCCGGCGCGCGCATCGAGCTCGTCGACATGATCGCCGGCCCGCTCGACTCCTCGGATTCGGACGGCGTCCGCGACAGCCGCATCGACGCGCTGCTGGACAAGGGCGTCTACAAGCTGCGCGTCAAAGCGCGGAAAAACGCCTCGGGAAAAACCGCGCTTTCCGCGCTGCCCTTCGTCGAAGCCGAGCCGGGCGCCCCGACTCTGGCCGCCGGCAAGGTTTTGAGCGGCGAGCTCGGCGACCTCCAGCGGCGCTCCTATGCGCTCGAGACCGCCGCAGAGGGCCCCGTAGCGATCGAAGCGATCGGCCGCGCCCTGCAGGATCTGCGGGTCTGGAACGCCGAAGGCGAGCTGGTCGACCTCGCTTTCGAGCGTGCGGCCGCAGAGACGAGGCCCGGTCGCTTCATGACCAGGCTGCGGCTTCAGGGCGCGCTGGCGCCGGGGCGCTATGTCGTCACCGCCTATGGAGGCGAGCCGCTGACCTGGGGCGACGGCGCCAAAGCCCAGCCTTTCCTGATCCGGCTCGATACTCCGGCCTTGCTCGCCGCGGGAGCGGCGCAAGGCGTGATCGACGCTTTCGGGATCGCGCGTTTCGAGGCGCCGGCGAGCTATGATTCCTTCCGGCTCGATCTGCCGCAGCAGGCGTCGGCCGCGATCGAGGCGAGGCGGGGCGCTTCGCGGCAAATGGCGGCGATCGACAAGAAAAGCCGTCAACCCGCGGTCGTTCTGCGCCTCGGCGGGGACGGCAAGACCGCCGCGCAGCTGGAAGTGACGGGCTATGAAGGCCAGGCCTTCGCGCTCAGCGCCCTGCGCCAATCGAATTACGAAACTTTCCGCGGCGCGGGACCGCATCTGGTCTTCCTCGACCTCGCCGGCGAAGGCGGCGACGAGGCGCCGGCGACCGCTTTGTTCGCCCGCCTCGACACCGACGGCAAGGCCCGCGTCATCGCTTCGGACGCGCCCCGCATCGGCGCGGGCGCCCCCTGGCGCGGCAAGTTCAATCTGTTCGGGCCGACTTCGATCCTTTTCGAGGCGGCGCAGGACGGGCCTGTCGCGATCGAGGCCAAAGGCGTCGCGCTCGACGCCGCCATCGAACCCGCGCTCGGCCAGCTCGCCCCCACGGCCGACGGCAAGGATAAGACCCGTTATGATCTTCAGGCCGGCTTCTACTTTCTGAAACTCACGCCCAAGGAAGGCGCCGCGGGCGTCGTCGACGTGCAGCTCGGCCCGCCGGGCCTCGGCGCGCCGCCGCCCGCCCCAGCTCCGGCCCGCGCGCAAATATCCTTCGGCGCCCAAAACCTCGAAGGGGACGGCGCCTATCTGATCCTCGCCAATGTCGCGCCGCAATTGCTGACGGGCCCCCGCGTGGTCGCGCTGCCGGCGGAACTCGCCAAAGCCCCGCTCGCCCTGCGGCAGGACGCGGGGCGGGAGATCGCTTTGCCGGTGCGAATCCCGCAGAAAGGCCGCATCGTCGCGCGCGACGACGGGAACGCCGTGATCGGGACGACGCTCCTCGACGAAAAAATTGAAGCCGAGCAGCGTCTTGCGACCTTGAAGATCGCGGCCCCGACGGCCTCCCGCGCCATCGGCCTCGTTTTCGTTCCAGAGGCCGCGCCGGAGGAAAAAAACGAAGCGGAGACGACGCAGAAGGGCAAGCCGCTCGCTTTCGCGGTCGGGCGTCCAGCCTTTTTCGATCTCGCGCGGGACGAGACCCGGCGAGCGCGGTTCGAGGTCGCGCAGGGCGGGCTTTATCGGGTGGAGACTCTGGGCCGCATGAAGACGGCGCTGCGGATCGGGGCCGTGGTCTCGCCCAATCTCGGACAAGGCGACGCCAACGGCCCCGGCGCCAACGGCCTCGTAACCACCTTCCTGCGGGCCGGCGCCTACCGCGCGGCGGTGACGGCGGAGGAGTCGGCCGGCCATCTCGGCCTCAGCGTTGCGCCGGCGGCCCTCGCGGCGGCGGCGAAGATCGTCGATGAAGGCGTGGCGCGCGCGACGCTGCGGCCCGGCGAGGGCGCGGCGATACCATTCGACATCACGCGGGCAGGCGAATACCGGCTCGATCTTCTCGGCCTCGCGCATGATTGGCGCGCCCGTCTCGAAGACGCGGAAGGCTGGCCTCTCGCCGCGCCGGGAACGCTGAAGACCCTCACGCAGCATTTCGACCCCGGCGCCTATCGTCTCGTCGTCAGCCCGGAAGATGTCGAGGGGCGGGTGGTGGCGCGGCTCGCGCCGGTCCCGGCGCCGCCGGCGCTCGAGGGTCATGGGCCTCACGCCCTTCCTTTCGAGGCGGCGCAAAAGCTGCAATGGCGCGAACCGCAGGGAAAAGACGCCCCCCGCGCGCCCGATGTCTGGCGTTTCGCGCTCCACGGCGACGCCGACGTCGAGCTGTCGATCGGCGAAGGCATGATCGGCGAGATTTTCAAAGGCGACGAAAGCGTCGGCAGGACCGCCGGGGACCGGCCTTTCAAGGGCAAGCTCGGCGCCGGGGATTACCGGGTCGAAGCGCGCAGTCTCGCCCATGACGACCGGCTCGATTATGAGATTTCCCTGTCTTCCAAACAATTGCAGCCGGGCGCCACGCGCCGCGTCGACCTCCCGGCGCAGCTCGAATTTTCGCTTGCTGCGGACGGGATCGTCGATATTTCCGGCTTCGGCGACATCGAGACCATCGGCGTCCTGAAGACCGCGTCGGGCGAAGCGGTCGAGCGCCTGGAGCCCCGACCCGACGACTGGAACCTCGCGCTGTCGCGGCGTCTCCCCGCCGGAGCCTATCGGCTCGAGCTGGAGGAGCTCGGCGCAGGCCTGGGATCGTCCGCGCAGGAGGAGGCGAGCAGCGAAGAATCCTCGGATCAGTCCGAGGCGCAGGACGGCGAAGGCGCCGACGGCGAGACCGAGCCCTCCGGCGTCGAAATCCGCCTCGCTCTGCCCGCCGAAAAAGACGAAGGCGCGCTGGAGGCGAAGGGCGGAACGCGCCTTTCCGGCGCGAGCGCCCATGCGCTGCGTCTCGCCCCGACGCCCGAAGGATCGCTTGCGCTGGTCGCCGCGCGCTCGGAGGCCGACGTGGCGCTCGCGGTGGAGCGCCGCGAGGGCGACGCGTGGCGCTTGATCGGCATGGACCGCGGACGCGCTCCGGCGGTCGCCTGGCCCGCCGGCAGGGACAAAGCCGAGCTCCGCGTGCTGCTGTGGCCGCTGGGGGACGCCCAGGCGCAAATCGACGTCGTGGCCCGCGTCGTCGAAGGGCGCGGACGGGCCCCCGGCGAGGTCGCTATGGAGCCGGTCGAAGGAACCTCCCTTTGCGCAGCCAAGGTCGCGACCCCCGACGCAGCGCTGGTCACGGCCGCCTTCGCCGGCAAATTCGCGGCCGGCTCGACGCCGGGCGAAGCGCTGCGCTGGCGGGAGAGAGGGCCGCTGGCGCCGCAATCCCAGTCGCTGTGGCTGGTCGCGCGCGGCGACTGCAAGGCGCCTCTCCGGATCGACGCCTTCGCCTGGCGCGGCGAGGAAGTCGCGCTCGATCTTCAGGAAGGCGAGCGCGTACGACTGCCGGCGCTGGCTCCCCCGAAGAATAAAACCCGGCTCTGGCTGGCGCGGTCTTCCCTAGCGCAGCCCGCGCTGGACGCCGGCGCGGGGATGGGCGTCGCAAAGGGCGCGGCGCTGGCCTTTGCCGCCGGCAAGGAGCCGCTGCTCTGGAACGCCGACCCTGGCGCGTCCATGCGCGCGGCCTTGCGCGCCATCGATCTCGATACGCGCGAGCCCGTCTCCGCCGGCGCGCTCTATGCGGGCGTCATCCCGCCGATGAGCGTGCAGCCGGTCGATCTCGAAAAATCGCAAACAGCGCTCGCCCTCGATCTCGGCCCCGGCCTCGCCGCTTTCGCCGGCGGGACCGGCGTCTTCGGCGACGGCGCGGCTGTCTCGCGCGTGGCGGCGGGCGCGGACCGGGTCTGGCTCGCCAATCTTTCCGCCGAGCCGGCGCCGGCGCGCATCGCCCGCGCCACCGGCGAAACGACCAAGCTCGCGCCGGGCGCTCTGCTGCGCCGCTTTTTCCCGGCGGCCGGCGAACGCGCGCTCTTGCTGGAGGCCAAGCCCGGCGATCGTCTCGTGGTCCTGGGCGCGGAGGCGACTTTCGTTTCGCAGAGCGGGCGCATCGCGCGCGGGCGCGACATTGCGCTCGACGGACCCGGGGAGGCCGTGCTCGCCTTTTCTCCCGGACTTGTCGTCGCCTGGATCGAACGTGACGGCAAGACGCCCTGGCCGCAAGCGCAGACGGTCGCGCTGACGCCGCCCCAGCGGGTCAGGCTGGAAGGCGCCGCCATGCGCTTTTCCGTCAAGCTCGACACGCCCGCGCTCATCAGCGCCACCGGCGGCGCGCCCGCTCTTGCGGCGCTCACCCAGAATGGCAGGCGCGAGACTTTCGCCTTCGCGTCGGGCGTGGACCTGCATCATTATGCCGCCGCGGGCGAGACGACGCTCGAAATCGCCGCCGCCCATGACGGCGGGGCGCTTTCGGGGACGCTCGAAATCTCGGCTCAGCCGGCGATCGAGGCGCATGAGGGCGTCAACGATCCGGTCGCCGTTTCGCCGGGCTCGAGCGCCCTCTTCACCTTCGTGACCAAACGGGACGGGGACATCGGCGTCGGCCTGCGCGCCGAGCCCGACCGCATCTTCGCGCGGTTGCTCGACGCCGAGGGCAAAACCGTCGCCGAAGGGGTGGCGATGATGAAAAAGCTCCCGCCGGGACGCTGGTTCCTGGAGGCCCGCGCTCCCTCCGACGCCGGCGCGACCACGATCCGCGCGGCGATCCTCGGCCTGTCGCCCCCTCCGGCCGCGCCTCCGGACGAGGTGGTGGCGGCGCTTCTCGAAAAAGCCGGCATGAAAAAAGGCGGCAGGAAATGACCCAGAAACCGACGGGCTCCGCGATGAGAAAGATCCTGCTGCTCGCCTTCTGCGCGGCGCTCGGCTTCGCGCAACCCTTGCGGGCCGAAACGCCGCCGGTGTTCGACCGCGTTCAGCGCTCCGACGGCGCCAGACTCGCTCCCGACAGATTCTTGCGCGGCTATGACCCGCTGACGATCTTCTTTTCTTCCGACGCCGGCCCCAAGGCGGGCGGCCCGGAGGACGCGCCCGACAAATTCGCGACGATTACGCCGCCGCCGCCGGGCGAATGGCGCTGGCTCGGGCCGCGCGCCCTGCAATTCCGGCCGGCCGAACCCTGGACGCCGCTCGCCCGCTACAGCGTGAAATCGGGCGGCGCCGAAACCAGGCTCGTCGCCCTGTTGCCGACGCCTGTCTCGACGCAGCCCACGGCCGACGCCGATCCGCCGGCCGAGCTGACGCAGATCGCTCTCGTCTTCGCGCAGCCGGTCGACGCCGCCTCCCTGGCGCGGCTGCTGACGATCGAGCTGCGGCCCTCTCCCGGGGTTTCGCCGCAGGGGGGACAGCTCCTCAGTCCTTCAGCCTACGACATCCGCCCGCTCGAGCGCGCCGAACGCGACAAGCAGCAAAGCTATGTCCTGCGTTTCCACGAACCCGTCGCCGATGGACGGGTCGCCGTCCTGCGCCTCAAGCTCTCGGACGAGCCGGGGCTCGACGACGAGACCTATGAATTGCGCTTGCGCACGGCGCCGCCCTTCGCCGTGACCGAGGCGACTTGCGGCCGCGGCTGGAGCGACGACAAAAATCCGGATGTGCTGCGCTGCGCCGCCAACGCGCCCGAGCCTGTTTCCCGCGGCGAGGACGAAGACAGCGCCGTAAAAGCGCCAGATTATGCCCCTGCGGCGAGAAGGCGGATCACGCTGAGCTTTTCGGCGCCGCCGGAAGAACTCGACATCCAGCGCGCGCGCAACGCCCTGCGCTTCACGCCGCCGGTAGACGATCTCGCGGTCGAAGCCGATCGCGCGCATCTGAAGATCAGCGGAAGATTTCTCTCCGACAAGGTCTATGAGCTCGCTTTGGCGCCCGGCGCGCTGCATGACGAGCGCGGCCGCGCGCTCGGTCCCGCTTTCGTCCAGCGTTTCGCCTTTACGCGCGACGTGCCGGCGATCCAATGGGACGCCGGATATGGCGTAGTCGAACGCTTCGGCCCTCAGCTCCTGCCCTTGCGCGGGCGCGGCTACGACCATGCCGACATTCGCATCCACGCGATAGATCCGCTGGCGCGCGACTTCTGGCCCTTCCCGGCGCAGGGCGTGGAGACGCAGGACGATCAGGCGCCGCCTTTGCCGGGCGCCGAGCCCAAGCGATGGTCGGAGAGCGGCAATATCGAAGCCGAGGCAATCAAGGAGAGGATCAAGACCCTGGGCTCGCCCGCCGTCTCGCGGCTGGCCGATCTGCCGATCCGCCGCAATGGCGGCGACGCCAAATTCGGGCTCGATCTGCGCGAGGATTTCGCGCGCATCGCCGGGCGGGATCAGCCGGGGGCCTATCTCGTCGGCCTGCGCGCCGTGGACAAGGACGTGCGCCGCTGGATTCGCGTGCAGGTCACCGACCTGACCCTTTCCGCCGTCGAGGAGCCGACGCGGGTGCGCTTCGCCGTCACCTCGCTCAGCGCGGCGCAGCCGGTCGGCGGCGCCCAGATCCGCATCGAGGGCGTGAAGGACGACAAATTCGTTTCGCTCGCGAGCGGCATCACCGACGATTCAGGGTTCTTCTCATGGAGCCCCGGCGCCCGCGGCGCAGGCGAGCTGCGGCGGGTGGTCGTCAGCAAGGGTCTCGACGTCCTCGTCATCGATCCCGACAGCGCGCCGTCCGAATACGCCAAGGAAAACTGGTCCAGGCCGGAGTCGCCCTGGCTCTCCTGGACCGGCGAGGCCGATGCGCCGCGGGCGGAAAAGCCGCGGACGCTGTGCCATCTGTTTTCGGAGCGGCCGATCTACCGTCCCGAAGAGGCCGCTCATATCAAGGGCTTCGTGCGGATCTACCGCGGCGGCTCCCTGAGCCTTCCCAAGAAAGGCGGAACCCTCGTCGTCTCGGGTCCGAGCAATCAGGAATGGCGGATTCCGGTGAAGCTCGATTCGAGCGGCGGCTTCTATCACAAATTCGACGCGCAGACCCCGGCGACGGGCGATTACGCCGTGCGTTTCGAGCCCGACGCGCCGAAAGCCAAGCCCAAAGCCAAAGACGCCAAAACGGAAGAAAGCGAAAAGCCTTCCGACGACGAAGAGACCGCGGACGCCGGGCCCGACCAGGACATTTCCTGCGGACGTTTCTCCTTCAAGAAGGAAGCCTATCGCCTGCCGACCTTCGAGGTCGTGCTCAACGCGCCTCAGACGGCGGCTCTGGACGGAACTTTCGACGTCGATCTGCTCGCGAGATATTTTGCCGGCGGCCTCGCCGCGGACCGTCCGGTGAAATGGCGCGCCGCGCAATTTCCCCATATTTTCACGCCGCCCAATCGCGAGGGGTTTTTGTTCTCGACCGACGCCCGTTTCTCGGGCGAAGGCAAGTTCAAATCCAGCGCCGTGCTGGAGCGCGACCAGCGCACCGACGCGGGCGGCGCCGCGCGCATGACCTTCGACGCGACGATCGAACCGACCGCCCAGCCGCGCAGATATTCGATCGAGGCGACGGTGACGGGCGACGACGGCATAGAAGTCCGCAATGTGCAGAACGTCATTGCGTTGCCTCCCTTCGTGCTCGGGGTCAAGACGCCGCGCTATGTCGAGCGGCCCGGCGTCGTGACGCCGGAGCTGATCGCGGTCAACGGCAAGGGCGAGGCCGTCGAAGGCCTGGAGATGACCTTGCGCTTCATGCGCCGCAATTGGATATCCACTCTGCAGGCCAGCGATTTCGCGCTGGGAGCCGCCAAATATGTCACACAGGCGCAGGACGACATCATCTTCGAGCGGAAAATCGCGAGCGCCAAAGAGGCGCAGAAGATCGAGCTCCAGGCCAAAGAGGCCGGCGTCTATATCGTGCAGCTCGAAGCCTATGACCGCCTGAAGCGCCGCCAGCAGGTGAGCGTCGATTTCTTCGTCGGCGGCGATACGCCCGTCACTTTCTCGCGCCCGCCGGCGGCCTCGGCCACGGTGACTTCCGACAAGGATAGATATGCTCCCGGCGAAGTCGCGACGCTGATCGTTCAATCGCCGTTCCAGACTGCGCGCGCGCTCGCCATCATCGAGCAGCCGAACGGACTCTATGATTACAGCTTCGTCGACATCGCCAACGGCTTCGGCCGTTTGGCGGTTCCGCTGAAGAAGGAGCAGACGCCGAAGCTCGCGGTGCATTTCCTGATCATGCGCGGAAGGCTCAAGGACAGTCCGCCCCAGCCCGCAGCCAATTTCGACCAGGGCAAGCCCGTCACCATCGCCGCCACCAAATGGATCGAGGTGACGCCGGTGAAAAACATCGTCAACGTCAAGCTGGAGCATCCCTCCCAGGCGCGTCCGGGCGACGAGGTGGAGGTGACGCTGCGGCTTTCCGACGACGCCGGAAAACCCCTCGCCGGGGAAGCGACCTTCTGGATGGTGGATCAGGCGGTGCTGTCGCTCGCAAAAGAGCGCCCGCTCGATCCGCTGCCGGATTTCATCGTCGCGCGCGAGACCAAGATGGCGGCGCGAGACACCCGCAACATGGCTTTCGGAGTGATCCCGCTGGAGGAGATCGCCGGTGGCGACGGCGATCTGCAGGAATGGGGCGCGGAGAACAACATCTCCGTGCGCAAGAATTTCACGCCCGTTCCGATCTATCTGCCGAGCGTGAAGGTCGGGGCCGATGGCGCGGCGAAGATAAAGGTCCGGCTGCCCGATACGCTGACCGTTTTCAAGCTGCGGGCCAAGGCGGTGAGCGGGCCGGATCGCTTCGGCGCCGCGGGCGGTGAAATGTTCATCCGCCAGGCGCTGGTGGCGCAGCCCGCCCTGCCGCGCTTCGCCCGCGCGGGGGATTCATTCGATGTCGGTCTCGTCGCGCGCATCGTCGAAGGGCCGGGGGGCTCGGGCAAGGCGGCGATCGCGGCGAATGGGCTGAAGCTGCAGGGCGAGGCGAGCCGCAAAATAGAATGGGCGCAGAACAAGCCCGTGCGCGTCGATCTTCGCGCCGAGGTTCCACAAGATGCGCAACAGGAAGCCAAGCTTCGCTTCCGCATCGAGCGCGACGCCGACCACGCTAAGGACGCGGTCGAGGTCGACCTGGCCGTAAAGCCGGATCGCGAGCCCACCCGCCGCTACGAGATCGTCGAAATCGCGCCCGGCGAAACCAAAACGGTCGCGGCCCTCGGCGAGGCGGCGCGGCCCGGGACATTGTCGCGAACGGCCGTCGTCGCCGCCGATCCGGCGCTGGTCAAATTGATCGCGGGGCTCAACGCCCTGGTCGCTTATCCTTATGGCTGCACCGAGCAGCGCCTGTCGCTGGCGCGCGCGGGACTGGCGTTGAAAAGCTTCGCCCCCATTCTCGCCGCCGCCGGACTGGAGGATCGTCTTTCCGCCAATGTCAAATCGACGGCGCAACAGATCGATCAGGCGGTCGACCACGACGGCCTCGTCGCCTTCTGGCCGCGCGCGCGCGGAAACGTGTCGCTCACCGCCTGGTCCTACGCTTTTCTCACCGAGGCCGACCGCGCGGGCGAGCCGGTCGATAAAACGCTGATGGACCGGCTGGCGAATATTCTCAAACTTTCGCTGCGCTCAGACTATCCCCGGCTGCTCGACGGCCAGGAGATGCGCGAGCGCGCCGAGGCGCTGGCGGCGCTCGCGGAAGGCGGCCGGCTCGACGATTCCTACGTGGCGGAATTCGTGCGGCGGGCCGATTTCCTCCCCAATGCCAGCGTCGCGCAGCTTGCCGCTGCGGCGGCGTCTCTGCCGAAAGTCGATCCGCGCGTCGTCTCTTCGCTCGCCGAGACCATGTGGGGCCGGGTGAAATTCGCGATGCGCAACGGCGCGCAGGTCTACGTCGGCCAGGCGGCCGACTCCGGGGCGCCGATCATTCTGCCTTCCGAGACCCGCAGCCTCGCGGAAATCCTGCGCGCAGCGGCGCTCGCCGCGCCTTCCGATCCGCGCGCCGCCGTTTTGCGCGAGGCCCTGCTGCGGCTCGGCGAGGGCGACGGCTGGGGCGAGACCCGTGCGGACAGCGCCGCCATCACGGCGCTGGCGCAATACTGGCGGCGGCCTGCGAACCCGATCAAAGTGACCTTCGCCTCGGGAGAGGCGTCGAAGGAGGCGATCATCGAGGCCAACCAGCCGGTCGCGCGTCATGTCGACGCCAGCGCCGCGCCGCTCGCCATCGCCAACAGCTCCAATGCGCCGCTGATCGCCCTGATCGAAACCAGCTATGTTCCGCAGCAGCCCGGCGCGCTGGCGGAGCCGGTTTCGGAAGGGTTTGCGATCACGCGGGGGAGCTGGCGCATCAAGAGCGGGGCCGCTCCCGAAAAACTCGAAGCGCAGAACGCCGCAATCCGAGCGTCGGTCGGCGACGTGATCGAGGAAATCGCCGAGGTCGTCAATCCGCAGGATCGCACCCATGTCGCGATTTCTCTGCCGCTCGCCGCGGGCTACGAACCGCTCAACCCCAATATTGCGACGGCACCGGCCGAGGCGCAGCCCTCCAGCGCGCCGACTCTTGCGCCGACCTGGGTCAGCTTCGGCGACGACCGGGTGTTCTACGCCTATGACTTCCTGCCGAAGGGAACCTATCGTTTCGCCTTTAGGCTGAAAGCCCAGACCGCAGGGGTCTATACCGAGCCCCCGGCGCTGGTCGAGACCATGTACCGAAAAGGCGTGCGCGGATCGAGCGCCGGCGCGCGCATCGAAATCTCGAAATAGAGGGTTTTCGAGCGAAGTGGATGCCGGTTCGCGTGAAGAAAACACGATCAAACAAGGAAGCGTGGAGAATTTCCGGTTCAATTCCAACTGGAGTTCCTCCAGCCATGCGCAGGGCGCTGGCCGCGTTCGGACTTGTTTCGCTTGCCGCCATAATCGGCGGCGGCGCCTTTCTGGCGTGGGACGCGCTTTCCCGGGCCGCTCTCGCCGCGCCTCGCGCGACTGAAATCGTCTATGACCGCAATGGCGCTTTCATCACCCAGATCGCGCACGGGCGACGCGAGAACGGCGAGGTCGATTACGGTTTCTGGCCGCTGCAGGCGATCCCCGAGCGGGTCATGCGCGCGACGCTGGCTCTTGAAGATCGCCGCTTCTACGCCCATCCCGGCGTCGACTGGCGCGCCGTGCTGCGCGCCGTCTGGACCAACGCTACGCGGCGCAGCCGGTTGGAGGGCGCCTCCAGCATCGCCATGCAGGTCGCCCGCATGCAGGCGCCGGGGCCGCGAAGCTTTGCGAACAAGATCCGGGAAGCGTCGACGGGCCTCGCCATTCTCGCACACAACGGCCATGACGCCACGCTGAAACATTATTTGCGCATCGCGCCCTACGGCAATGGCAGCCACGGCGTCGCCCATGCCGCGCGTTTTTATTTCGACAAGCCGCTCGACGATCTCTCATGGGCGCAGGCCGCCTTGCTGGCGGCGATTCCGAAAGCCCCGGGGCGCATGAACATCGCGCGGCAGGAAGGCTTGAGGCTCGCTGCGTCGCGCGCGCGCCGCGCCATCGAAAGACTGGCGAAGGAGGGCGCGCTCGACGAAGCGCAGGCGACGCTCGCCTTTCGCGAACTCGCCGCGATGCGGCCGCCGACGCTCAAGCGCCGCCCGGACATGCTGCACCTCGCGCTGCGCTATGAACATCTGGTGCGCGAAGGGCGTCTGCGCGCGGCTTCTTCTTTCGAGCCGCGCATCAATGCGACGATAGATCTCGGCGTCGAGGAACATGTCGCGCAGCTCGCGCGGCGTTATCTCGCGCTCTTTCGCGGCGCCGGAGCAAGACAGGCGGCGGTGATGGTCGCCGAACGCGGCGCAAACGCCGTCATCGCCGACGTCGGCTCGGTCGGCTACGATGACCCGCAGGCCGGCGCCTTCGATTTCACCCGGATCGCGCGTTCTCCGGGATCGACGCTGAAGCCCTTCATCTATGCGCTGGCTTTCGAACGCGGCGCCTTGAAGGCGACCGATCTTCTCGACGACGTTCCGGAAGGCGCCTCCGGCGTAAACAACGCGGACGGGCAGTTCCTCGGGCCGCTGACGCCGCGCCAGGCGCTCGCCAATTCGCGCAATGTGCCCGCCACCAATCTGCTGCGCCGCACCGGGCTGGAGGCCAATTTCGAATTTCTGCACGAGCTCGGCCTGCATAATCTCGAAACGCCGGCGGATAGTTTCGGCGTGTCGATGGCGATCGGCGCGTTGCCGACGCGGCTCGAGGATCTCATGCGGGCCTATGCGATGCTCGCAGACGACGGCGTGATGCGCGATCTTTCCTTTGCGCGCGAGCAAGTCTCGCATGCGCCGCGGCGACTGCTGTCGCAGGACAGCGCAAGGCTGATCACGTCGTTCCTGTCCGACCCGCAGGCGCGGTTGCCCTCCTTTCCGCGCTACGGGCCGCTCGAATATCCTTTCGCCGTCGCAGTGAAGACGGGCACGTCGCAGAACTATCGCGACGCCTGGACGCTGGCCTTTTCGCAACGTTTCATCGTCGGGGTGTGGATGGGCCGCGGCGACGCCGGCGGCATGCGCGGCGTCGGCGGCGCGGCTTCCGCCGCACGCCTCGCCCATGCGGTTCTGGGCCATTTGCACGGCGCCAAGCCCGGCGAAATCACGCAGGAGAGTTTCGCGCCGCCGCCGGGACGGGTTTCGGTCGAGCTCTGCCAGAGCGACGCCGGCGTGCTGTGCGCGCAAACGCTGCGCGAATGGGCGACGCCGCAGGAACTCGGGCGGCAAAGCTCAGCGATCGGCGGCGAGGCGGCGTTGGTCCCGCAGCGCCCGGCCGCCGCAGCAACCCGCGCGATATCGCTCGACATCGCGACGCCCGAGCACAATATGCATGTCTGGCGCAATCCCGAGCAGCCGGCGCGGCTCAACAAGCTGGCGTTGAAACTCCAGGCCGGCGCGCCCGATGTCGAGATCCTGTGGATGGTCGACGGAGAGCCTTTCGCGCTGGCGAGAAGCGACGAGACCGTATTCTGGCCCATGAAGACCGGCGCTCATCGCATAGAGGCGCGTCTTTCTCTCGCGCCTGTGGCGTCGAAGCCGATCACCGTGACGATAGATTGATCAATAATCGCCGCTGCCGACCAGCGGATGTATCCCGCCGGCGCTGCTCCTGCTGCGGCGGGAGGAATGCGACCTGGCCGGAGCGCGTTTGGCGATCGGGGAAATGAATGCCGCCCGCGATGCGGAAACCGACGTCGAAGCGACGCTCGGCAGGGCCTGAGCTGTGGGCGCGCCGATCGCAAAAACAACGACCGCAGCAAGAATATAGCGCATTGGCGTCCCCCTTCGCAGCTCTATGCTTTGCTCAAATTTGTAAACGCAAACCGTGGAAACGCCGATCGCGCGCCTGCCTCGCCTCGCGGATGTCGAATGATTCCATAGGATCGAAAGTCGCGCCAGCATCAATTTCAAACGTGGAAAACAAGCGGACCCGTCGAGCGTTTTCGAGCGCATGGAGCCATCCGTCCGATAAGCAGCCGCTCGAGATCACCGAAGTGCGCTTTGCAAGAACAGACCGTCCTGCGGCGGCCTGTTCCTCATGCGTCGTTGAAATGAATCAATAGCCGTGCCGGCGACTGACCCGGCGCGAAGTCCGCCGCGCAGATCTGTGCGCGACGCCGGCGCGAGTCACGGTTTTAACGACGAGCCCGTCGGAAGCGACGAGTTCCGTAGCGGATCCGGGAGTTGAAGCCGGCGCAGCTTCGGCGACAGGCTCGAATCCGACAAGAAGCGAAGAAGCGATCAAGAATCCAAGGAGTTTCGTAGGTTTCATAGGCATCCTCCTCTTTTCCGTCCCCTTCGTCGCCGGCGCTCAGCGCTCCATGCGAGCAGGTTCTCCGCCGGAGGGACGCGACGTCTCAATCTATCCTCCTTTCCGTCTTCGGCAAAGCGCCGCCGCTGTGTCGATTGATCGCGGGCGCTTTTCTCTCGATGATGCGGCTCCCGCCTCTCCCGAGAGAACAAAAAGACAGCGCAATCTGGAAATGTATGGGAAATACGTGCGGCGGTCGCTGCGATTAAGATTCTTTCCCAAGCGATGAGATCTTCGGGAGAATGTTTTTGAAAGTGCTCATCATGGGCTTGCCTGGAGCAGGCAGAACGTCGCTGGCGCGAGCGCTCAGCCAAAGACTCGATGCGGTCTATTTCAACGGAGACGAGTTTCGCGCCAACATCGCGAGAGGGCTCGGCCTCTCGCTGGAAGATCAAGTCGAGCAGGCCCGCCGCATCGGATGGCTGTGCAACTGCGTCTCGGAAGCGGGCGGCGCGGCCGTCGCGGATTTGGTCTGTCCCACCGAGGAGACGCGCGCGGCCGTCCAGCCTGATTTTCTGATCTGGGTCGACCGAGTCGAACCGGATCAAGACGAAGACGCAGTCGCCCTTTTTACGCCGCCCGCGCAATATGATCTGCGCGTTCCCGGCGACGGTTCGCTGGAAGTGTGGGCCGATAACATTGGCGCGCTGCTGCCGCAGAGAGATCGGAACAAACGGCGCTGGGATTCTTGGCGAACTCCCGGCTGAAATGGGGCGTTTTCCAGGCATGTAAATTTGATGGGCTTCCGTTCAGGCTTTTTAAACAGGAGATTTCTAACCCTGGCCCTGCGTCCGAGGACAGACAGGAAATCCCATACAGCCGGCGCAGAACTCCATCCCCTTTATTTGAGGTTTCAATGAGCAGGATATCCTCCACGGCTCTTTTGGCCGCGACGATCTTTGGAAGCTGGGCCGGCGCGTCGACGCTGGCGTTCTCATGTCCGGCTCCGTGGAGTGCGTCGGCCGTATATGCCGCGCCCGGAAGCCAGGTGAGCGAGAACGGACTCATCTATCGCAACAACTGGTGGACCCAGGGCCAGGACCCCGCGACCAACAACGGCGTTTATCCTGGTTCGGGCGAACCGTGGACCCTTGTCGGCTCCTGCTCGGGCTGTTCCACGGCTCCGCCGACGCCCACCGGCCTCGCGGCGTCGGGAACGACGAGCGCCTCCACGACCCTGAGCTGGGGGCCGGTCACGGTCGCCTCCTGCACGGTGACCGGCTACAATGTCTATGAGAACGGAACGCTGATCGGAAACGTGCCCGGCGCGAGCGTGGCGATCTCCAATCTCTCGCCCTCGACCAATTACAACTTCGCGGTCGCGGCTGTCGATTCCTTCGGCGCTTCGGCGCAGACGCAGCCCATCACGGTGACGACGTCGAGTTCCGGCGGTGGCGGCGGGGGCGGCGGCTCCAGCCAAAGCTCCGGAACGATCAATTTCCACCTGCTGCTCGGCGCAGGAACCGCCCAGGACTCGATGACGCTCACCGGCGGCAATTACGACGATCTGATCATGTCGAACGTCATCGCCGGAGTGATGTACGCCCATCTGGTGAAAGAGGGTTTTCCGGGCATTCAATTCAACAATGATTATCTCGTCGGATCGATATTCGCGCAGCTGCTGCAGGAGAATATCGAAACCCAGCTCTATCAGGCGAGTTCGAACCTGATCGACCCGTCGTCGCTGCAGCAGGCGGTGATGGGCATGGGCCAGGGCGGGCCCTACCAGATCAACAATTATGCGGTCGACATGGTCTCCGGCACTTATGCGCCTTCCGGCCATTCGCTCATCAATTATGTCGCGATCCAGAAGAACATCGGCTACACAATGGCGACGGCGGCGACCCAATATGCGCGCGCTACCCCGGCCTCCTTCAACAACAAATATTACGGCCCGATGCTGCCGGCCTATTTCCACTACAACGACATGGTCGCCCTCAATGTCACGGGGAAGGGCGCCGGCGGCTGGACCACGCCCTGGGAGCCAGCCTATGACAATGCGCTCGCCAATTTCGTGAAGCTGCCGAACAGCTTCCTCGATGTGATTCTGAACGTCGCGTATAATCAGGGCTATTACGGAACTCTGGTCGGCAAATACAGCACGCTGGGCGCAACGGCGACGGCTGCGACGATCGCCTCGGTCAATTCCTACGCACAAGTGTGGGGAAGCCAGGACTCTTACGCGCAATATCCGTATCAGGTGCACTATTATCTCGATCAGCTCTATGACAACCCGATACCGACCACGAGCCCGTCGAGCGTCGTGACGCCGCAGAATCACGTGGGATTCAGCGTCGCCGCATTGTCGGCGGTGTTCTCCAATGTGGCGCAGACGCTGTCCTATTCGAGCGGAACCGCCGCCGCGCAGTTCTTCACCGCCAGTCAGGCGAGCGCGGCTTTCAGCGCCAGTCTGGCGAAGAACGCGGTGTCGTCGACGGCTAATCTCGATCTGAGCAGCGCTTCTTCCCGCGCGGTGATCTTTGCGGTCATCGACACGGCTCTCTCGAGCCTCGAAAAATCGGTGGGAATGCAGTTCAACGCGACGACGACTTCGCAGCTCTGATACGGCTTCCGCGAGATCGCTTTGCGATCTCGCGGAAGCAACTGCCGCAAAAATCGCTGATCGGCATCGATTTTTGCGGCGAACGAAAGCGAAATGCCGCTCCAATCGAGCGGATTTCGTATGACCTGCGGGAACCAAGAAGCGATCCCGGACCGCGCCAGTGCTCCTGGATCGCCGCGGAGCTTACGCTCCTCGAGAGGAGGAAGCGAAGCCGAGCGGCTTTCACCTCAGATCTTGCGGCTGTCGTAGGCCCAGTGCAGCAGCGCCTGGCGCTGGCGCCGGCGGCACGTCAGATCTCCCGGCGCGCAATTTTTCCTGATCTGGGAGACATGGCGTTTCATCGCCTTCCATCGCCCGATCTGGCGCGCATCCTCCTGCGGCATGCGCCGGCCCATGTAGTAGCGGCAATACCATTGGAACCAGCCGCGCGGATCGTCGGGATGAATCCAGCCCTTCCTGCGCCATTCCGACAAGGGCTGGCTGGCGTCGACGCCGAAATAGTTCAGGGAGCAGTCGCGCCCCGAGAACGAGAGCCGCGCCCGCTCGAACCAGCTCGCGGGAAACTCATCCCGGCAGTCGGTCAGATATTTGCCGCAGAACACGCCGAGCTCCAGCATCTGCGCCGGCGTCAGCTCGGGCAGGAACTGCGGATCGAAGTCCCGGCCCGCCGGCGCCGACAAGGCGTAGCGATAAAACCGCTGCATCTTGTCGCCTACGGTGATGAAGCGCTGCGGCATGGGGCCTTCCTTTGCGCCCGCCCGGCGAACCCGGCCGACCCGCGTCTGTTTCGGGGCTGACGGAGCCCGGGCACGTCTAGCGTCGCTCTCGCTCCTGTCGGAGAGGCGGAGGCCCCGGAGCTCAGTTCGCCTTGTTTCTGCGGGCGGCTGCGCGCATCAGGTCGAGGCATTCTCTGGTCGAGGCCATGTCCAGCGCACTCAAGCCGAGATCGGTTTCAAGGGTCGGATCGGCGCCGACCGCAAGAAGCGCGGCGACGGCCCTGGCGCGGCCGGAGGACGCGGCGAACATCAAGGGCGTCGCGCCGCTGAAGTTGACATGCTGGACCTCGATCCCCGCCTCGGCCAGAAGGCGGATGTTTTCCACCGCTTCGCCGACGCAGGCGAGCCAGAGCGCCTGATTGCCGTCGGCGTTCACGGCGCAAATATCCGCGCCGGCTTGAAGAAGCTCGCTCACCAGCTCAGGCGGCGCCAGCCTCGCCGCCAACATCAGCGGCGTCGCCCGGCTTTTGTCGGGGGCGTTGACGTCGCCGGCGTCAAATCCGTGCTCGGCGAGAAAGGCGCGGAGCCTCTCGCTCGGCGCAAAGGGCGCCGGCGGCGCGGGCCGCAGCGCGGCCTCCCAGGCCGCATAGCCGCCCTCGAGGCTGAATAGGTTGGAAAACCCGCTGTCGGCGAAGGTCCTGGCGCAGGCCCGGCTCGACTCGCCGCTGTAGCAGCAGACGAGGATCGGCCTGTCCTTCGGCGTAACGGAGAGATATCGGGCGATGTCCTCGGCGCCGGCATGCTCGGCGCCATCGATATGCCCGCGCCGAAACGAATCGGCGTCTCGGATGTCGAGCACGAGCGCATCGCCCCGCCCGATGATCACGCGCGCCTCGGCGACGCCGATGCTGCGATAGCTCTGAGCCCGCGTCATGCTCCCCCTCCCGACGCTTACGGCCTAGCCCGCATCGCCTCTGCGGGCAAGGGGGAAGAAGTTTTGACTAATCCTCGCGTTTTCCCGGACCGCGGCCGGCGAGATGCGGGCCTCCGGGCGGGAGCGGGCGTGCGCCGCCGTTGGGAGGAGGAAGCGCCGCCGTCGCCATGGGCGTATTGCGGGGCACGCCCGGCGAATCCGCGCCCTCCCCGGAAGGATTGAAGATATCGACCACGGGACCGGTCTTGGAGGCGGCGTAGACGAAGTTGAAGTCCTTGAGGAACAGCACCGAGGTGACGACTTCCTGCAGCGATCCCGAAAATGATCCGTTGATCGGCATGTTGAGCGGCGCGGAGGAACGAAACTCCAGGCCGAAGGATTTCTTCAAGGCCTCGAGCAATTCACTGAGCGGCGCGTCGCTGGCCTCGACCTTCACGGCGCTGGCGTCGCCCTCGATCTTGATTCCGGCCGGCGCGGCGGTCGGAAGGCACACCGCCATAAGGAGCACAGCCATCGCCGGGGCCTGCGACCGCGCGAGACGAGCAAGGGACGAAATTGGTTTCACGATCACTTTTTTGTCCCGCTTCGAGAGTGTCCTGGGCGCGATCCGTCCTGAAATCCACGTTGGATTACGTAGCGCGCTTTCCGCCGGGTTTAAATCGCGCAAGCGAGAAACCGGCAGGATTTTAGGACTCGAACACAATTTAACGAAGAAAGCCTGTCAATTTTAAGAAACCCGAGCGGTGCGGGGCTGAATGAGGAAGGCTTGACGCGAATGAACCCATCCTATAAATAACTAATAGGTTATATAACTAAACAGGAAATAATGCTCGATCCACTGAGCGCCACTCTTTCCGCCCTGGCGGACCCGACCCGGCGCGCCATCCTCGCCCGGCTGGCCCGAGGCGACGCGTCCGTCAACGAACTTTCGGCGCCGTTTTCCATCAGCCAGCCGGCGATATCCAAGCATCTCAAGGTGCTCGAGCAGGCGGGGCTGATCAGCCGGGGCCGCGTGGCGCAGTCCCGCCCCTGCCGGCTGGAGGCCGCGCCGCTGCGCGACCTGGCCGGCTGGCTCGAAGGCTATCGCCAATTCTGGGATCAGAACTTCGATCGCCTCGACGCCTATTTGAAAGAATTGCAAAAAGGGAATCCCGATGAGCCTCGCAACTGATCCCGCCTCTCCGCCGCTCATCGTTTTTCGTCGCTTCGCCGCGCCGCCGGAACTCGTCTTCGACGCCTGGTTCGAGCCAAAGGCGCTGGGAAAATGGCTGTTCGCAACTCCCGGCGGAGTTTCGGAAGAGATGGAAATCGATGCGCGGGTCGGCGGCGGCTTTGCAATTCACGAGCGGCGCGGCGAAATCGTCGCAACGCATTTTGGCGAATACCGCGAAATCCTCCGCCCTAAGCGCATTGTTTTCACATTCGGAACAGACAAGGCGGGCCCGTTCGGCATCGTCGCGGTGGAGATCAAACCAGATGGCGACGGAAGTCTTCTCACGCTCACGCACGCGCCGCCGCCTGAATGGGGAGCGCTCGACATCAGCGCGAACGCCGGATGGGAAAGCATATTGGAAGGTCTCGCGCGCGCGACGGGCGAAGAAGGCCATGGCCATACGCTCGTGATGCGCCGGACTTTCGACGCCCCGCGCATTCTCGTCTGGAAGGCCTGGACCGAATCCGACCATCTGATGCGCTGGATGTGCCCGGCGAATTTCAATGTGACATTCGCCGAAAATGATTTGCGCATCGGCGGACGATGGCGCTCGGGAATGCGCTCGCCGGAAGGCGAGGACTTCGTTCATTGCGGCGAATATCTCGAAATAGAAAAACCCTCGCGTCTGGTCTTCAGCCATGGATGGGAAAGAAACCATCTCGAACCGGCGGCCGATACGAGGATCACCGTCGTTCTCGACGAAATCGGCGGCAAGACCCGAATGATCTTCGTCCATGCGGGCCTCGCCACCGAAACCTCCGCTTGTTCGCATCGGGAGGGCTGGACAGGCGCCTTCGAAAATCTCGCCCGGCTCGCGGGCGAGCTCGCCCCGAAAAACTACTGATCGCCCCGTAAACCAAAGGAGACGTCATGACTGCGAACAACGCCTATCTCGCTATTTTCCTCGGCGGCAAGACCAACCCCAAAATGGAGGCATGGAACGCTCTCTCCGAAGCTGAAAGACAAAAAAAGGGGGAGGAGGGCATGGCCGCCTGGAAATCATGGGTCGAGAAACATCAGTCCGCCATTGTCGCCATGGGCGGTCCGCTCGGCAAAACGAAGAAAATCTCCCCGAATGGAATCGAGGACGTCGTCAACGCAATGTGCGCCTTCACCGTCGTCAACGCCGATTCGCACGAAGCCGCTGCGAAGCTCTTCGAAAATCATCCGCACTTCACGCATTTTCCGGGGGAATCAATCGAGGTGATGCCCGTGCTGCCGATACCGGGAGCCTGATCGCTTTTTGATCGCCGAAGCAGGAAGCCAATGCGATGAAAATCACGGTCGAAGCAACGGTCGCGGCGCCGATCGATCGGGTCTGGCGCGCTTACACCACCCCCGACGACATCAAACAATGGAACGCCGCGTCGGACGATTGGCATACGACGGCTGCGACCGTGGATCTGCGTGAGGGAGGGACGTTTTCCTCCCGCATGGAGGCCAAGGACGGCGGGATGGGTTTCGATTTCGCCGGGGTCTATACCAAAATCGTTGCGCCGAGGCTCATCGAATACCGCTTCGGCGATCGAATGGCCCGGGTCGAATTCACCGACGCCCCAGGCGGCGTCATTGTGCGGGTGACATTCGACGCGGAGGCGTCGCATTCGATCGAGCAGCAGCGCGGCGGCTGGCAGGCGATTCTCGACAATTTCTCCCGTCATGTCGAAAGATCTTAAGAATAGGAGTTTGATTTATGACTCTCATATTGTTGTCTTGTTTGATCGCTCTCCTCGGCGCGTTCGTGATCTATGTTTCGGCGAAGCCGGGTTCATGTCGCTTCTCGCGTTCAATCCACGTCTCGGCGCCGCCGGAAAGAATTTTCCCGCTGATCGACAATCCGCGCGCCATGAACGAGTGGAACCCATTCGTAAAATCCGATCCCGCCATCAGCCTCACCTACAGCGGCCCGCCGAGCGGCGTCGGCGCGGCCAATGATTTTGCGGGGGACAATCGAGTAGGCGCGGGTCGAGCGGAGATCGTCGAAAGCGCGCCGCCTTTGAAAGTGGTGATGGCGCTGCGCATGGACCGCCCGATGAAATGTCGGAATCGGGTCGAATTCACGATCTCTCCCAGGGACGGCGGCGCCGACGTCACCTGGGAGATGACCGGCGAACAGCCTTTTTTGGGAAAGTTGTTCGCGGTCTTCGTCGATACCGAAAAAATGGTCGGCAGCGCTTTCGAATCCGGCCTCGCAGACCTCAAAGCCAGGGCCGAAGCCTGATTGAAAAAGGACATAGGCCAATGACATCCACACAAAAGGTTCGCCCCTGCCTGTGGTTCGATACGGAGGCCGAGGAGGCGGCTGGTTTCTATGTCTCCCTCATCCCCGGTTCGCGCATCGTCGACGTGGCCCGTTGCGGCGACGCGGGACCGGGGAAAGCCGGCTCCGCGCTCATGGTGACGTTCGAACTCGCCGGCGCTCAATATCTGGCGCTGAACGGCGGCCCCATCTTCAAATTCACCGGGGCGATTTCGCTTTCGATCGATTGCGACGATCAGGCGGAGATCGATTATTTTTGGGAGAGGCTCGGCGCGGGCGGGTCCTACAGCCGATGCGGCTGGCTCGAGGATCGCTACGGCCTGTCGTGGCAGATCGTTCCCAGGCGCCTGCCGGAACTGCTCGCCGGCGCCGACCGGGCCGGCGCCGGCCGCGCGATGGAAGCCATGCTGCAGATGGGCAAGATCGACGTCGCGACGCTCGAGCGGGCCTACGCCGGGGGCGCCTGAACCGTCTATCGGCAGGCTTGCGGGTTCAGCACCAGCTGGCCTGATCGGCGTTCGGCTCGCGCAGCAATTCCTGGATATTGGCCTCGATGATCCGATAGCCGACATTGCCGTAGAGCTTCTGGCGGCCCTGGTTCAAGATCATGGTCGGGCTGCCCTTCACCCCCAGGTTCTCGGCCTCTTTATAGTCTGTATCCAGGGAGGCGTGGGCGCGGCCGTCTTCGATGAATTTCAGCACGAGATCATTGTCGACGCCGGACCTGCGGCCGACCTCTCTCTGAACGTCCTGCCGCGCAATGTCGAGGCCTTCGAGGAAGAAAGCTTCGCGCATCATGCGCAGGGCGCGCTCGAACGCGCCCGGCGCGCCTGCCTCCGCCTCGCTCAGTTGAACGGCCTTGAGATAAAGATGGGGCGATAGAGACGACGCCGGCCGCACGCTGCGCCAGAGATCGGGATGGAGCTTGATCTCGGGGAATTGCTGCGCCGCATGTTGCAGGTGATCGGCGAAGCCTTCATAGCCGCCCTTGGCGCTCCAGGCCGCGGCGATCTTCTGTCGCGTATCGCCGAAGATCGAGCAGAATCGCATGTCCAACCGGACGTGTTCGCCGAAATTGCGTTGAACGGCCGCAAGGCGCAATTCGGCGAAAAAGGCCCAGACGCAGAGCACGTCGGAAAAATAGACGATGGGAAGGCGCTCCACGTCGGTCCCTTGGTCGGCCATCTGGTGAAGCGCGTCTTGTGCATCCTGCGCTGGCCGGACAGGAGCCGTAACTCAAGATCGTGGGGCGACTGGCGACAATCCTCGGATTGCCCGGTTTGGGCGCGCCAGCGGAAAACGCCAGGAAAACCATTGGGGGCAGGTGGTAGCGGAGGAGGGATTCGAACCCCCGACACAAGGATTATGATTCCTCTGCTCTAGCCGACTGAGCTACTCCGCCCGAAAGCGGCCACACCTATAGAGGGCCTCACCGACGGGTGTCAAGAAGTTGTCTTGCGTCGCAGCTTTCTTTCTGCGCTCGTGTTGTAGCGCGCAAAATCAAATGAGGTCGCGCGCAGGATCAAATGGGGGCGCCCCCGCAGCTGGTCACGATGATCTCCCGCGCCCCTTTGGCCTTCCCGCCGCCCCCGGCGCAGTAGGTCAGCTCGGCCGACTCGAGTCGGCCCAGGCCGCCGTATATCTCCCGCGTCGCTGGGCAGTCGTTCATGGTCAGGATGAAGCGGCCTTTAAGGCCCCTTAAAAGCCCCGCCAAGGCCTCGTGATCGGCCCGCGGGAACGGCGCCCGGTAATAGCCCTCCGTCCCGTAGTAGGGCGGATCGACATAGAACAGGGTCTCCGGCCGGTCCC
Organism: Methylocystis heyeri; assembly: GCF_004802635.2. NCBI lineage: Bacteria > Pseudomonadati > Pseudomonadota > Alphaproteobacteria > Hyphomicrobiales > Methylocystaceae > Methylocystis > Methylocystis heyeri. The sequence goes on along the minus strand of NZ_CP046052.1, from coordinate 3,125,762 downwards.
AGCGGGCGAGGAAATCGCGCCAGTCCAGGCACTCGATCGTGACCCCCGCCAGCCGCTCATGCACGGACTCCAGGATCGGCCCCAGCTTCGTGGTGTCGAACCGCGCCGGCCCGTGGGTGTCTATCCCAAAGGTCCGCCCCGCCACCTTGGCCCCGAACGAGAGTTTCTGGAGGTAGAGGAATCGGGCTGCGCGCTCCAGGTCGGTGAGTCGCTCCGGATCGGTCCCGGCGAGCCGCTCGAACTCCGACCTACTCGTCAACTGCCATTTGAGCATGTCCATGAAGGCCTGATAGTGCCTTTGCAGGATGCGGAAAAAGGTCGCGACGTCGCGGTCGCGGTCGTTGATCGCCTCGACCCGCGCCGCGCGCCGCCGGCGGAAGAACACCCCGCCCATGCCCACGAAGGGCTCGGCATAGACCCTGTGCGGCTCGGCCTCGATCAACGGGCAGAGCCGCTTTGCGAGCTGGCGCTTGCCGCCGATCCAGCCTGTCGCGGTCGAAACCGGCGAAACCTCACGGAAATCCGTCTCCATTTTTAATTAAACCCGCTCATGCATCCTCGCCGGCGGCGGGGAGCGTTACGGTTTGTCGCGCTGCGCGGGTTGCTTCCTACGGCCTGCCCGCGTCCGGGGTCTCCCGGCCCCGCTACCCCTGTTGCGGCTGCGCCGTCGTCGTGACGGCGAGGCCCTCCTTGTTCCACCTGAACTCCCGCGATTTGACGGTCCAGGCGGTGTCGTCGTCGTCGCCGAAGCCGCTGGCGTTGACGACGCCGCCCGGCGGGACGCCGGTCAGGCCCGGCCGCAACGCGAAATGGGCCTGCCGCGAATCTCGATCGAACTTCTGCTTGCGGCCGTCGGCGTGGTTCTGGGCTTCGGTCTGGGTCCCGAAAAGATGGACGTGGGTGAAATCGGGAGCGCCGTCCTGGGGCTGGCCCTTCTGGCTGGCGACGTCGCTCCGCTTGGCTTTACTGCGGTCGTAGTGGGTCCCGTGGCTCTTATCGCGGGCGTTGCGGTCGTTCTCGTCGAAGCTGAACGACTCGCAGTCGTTGGGCGTGATCTGGCAGCTCGCCGCCGCCCCGCCGCTGGCCGTCGTGCCATTGCCCAGGGGCACGACCACCAGATTGCCGTCTTTCACGGTTGCGAGCGCCCCATAATGGCGGGCGAGACGGGTCACGAGATGCATGTCGCTCTCGGCCGTCTGGGCCACGATCTTCTCGATCTTGATGCTCGCGATGGTCTGGTCCACCGCCGCGCTCAGCCCGTTGTCCTTGGCGACCTGTTTGAACACGTCGCCGAGCGTCTTGGGGGCGGTCCAGCTGCGGGTCTTCTGGCCCTTGAGGGTCTTTTTTAGGTCCGCCGCCTCGCCGGTGACGTGAAACACGGCCTCGGGCCCCTTCTTGCTCACGGTCGAAATGATGAACTGGCCCACCTTCACCGTGCCGATTTCCTCCCAACCCACTGCGACGACGACGGTCTGCCCTCGCGTCGGTTTCTTGAGGCGGCCGTCGTAGTTCGAGATTTCGAGGTTGAGCGAGTCTGCCTTCTCTCCGTCGCTTTCGATGATCGCCCCCGAGATCGCACGCTTCCGGACCTGGGTGAGCGGATTGCCGTCGATCGAGACCGTGACGACGGGGATCATGACCACAGGCTCACGGTCGCGAGCTGCGCGGGCTGCGCCGGCGGCAGGTCGGGGATGATGATCTTCAGGCCCTCGGGCAGCAGCGGGCCATAGGAGGCGAGCCCGTCGTTGGCGTTCAGGATCGCCTCGGTGGCGCCGCCGTGCTCCGAGCTGTAAAAGCGTGACGCGATGGCGTCGACCATGTCGTTTTGCTTGGTGACGTAGGTCTGGGGCACGAGTCCTCCTCAAGGCCAGATCGAGAAAATCCCGCCGTCGCCGTCGTCGTGGGGGTGGAAGTGGAGTTCGTATTCGATCCGCTGGGCGTTGCCGGCGGGGTCGAGATAGGTCCCGATCGCCTCGGCGCGTTCCAGCCGATACGGCCCCTGGATGTCGCCATTGGCGGATAGGAGCGTGTAGACTTGGCCCGTCGTGCAGTCCGACAGCAGCGCCTGCACCTGGGCGTCCTCGCCGCCCATCATGTCGAGCGGATAGACCACGCCGCGCAGCGTCACGGACTCGTCGCCGGGCCCCAGATATTGCCCGGCCGGACGCCGCCCGATGATCTCGTGCTTGCCCCAGCGACCTTCGGCGCGCTGGCGTAGCTCCTCATAGGCCATCGAGCCCACGGTGAAGCGATGCGGCCCCCAGCCCATGAGCACGCGGGCCATCAGTGGGTCTCCGTGCCGTCATGCAGGGAACCGAGGCCCGAGGAGCCGGCCGATCGGTTGATCTCCAGCGCGGCGCCGCGCGCGGCCGTCTTCGCCCGCTCCAATTTGGCGATGAGCGAGTCGGCCGCGCCGATCGCGGCCTCGATCGAGGAGATGTCGACTGTGGGCTTGGCGGTGACGTCGAGCGCCGCCTTGATCTGAGGGCCGGCCTCTTCGGCTTTGGCCTTGGCTTGGTCGATTTCGCCGGTGTCGACCTTGGGAGCCGCAGCCCCAGCCGAAGCGCCGCCGCCGCCCGCCGGCCCAGCGGGCTGCTCTTTTTCCCACCAGGGCATCTCGACGCCATGGCTGCGCCAGAATGCATGGGCCTTGCCCTCGATCGCCGCGCGCGCCTTGGCGTTGGACTCGGGCGTCCAGCCGAAGGCTTTTTCCTCGACCTTCTCCATACCGGCCTCGGCCGCCGCCGAAACCACGCCCATCAGCAGTCCTTTGCCCAGGCCCTTGAGCAGGTTCCGGCCAACGCTGGCCGCCTCGGCCGCGATCGGGCCTTCTCCCTTGGCATAGGCTTCGGCGTCCTTGATCAGCTGGGATTGAGCCTCGGGACCGCCCTGCAGGATCTTGGCGGCGAGCTTGGCTGGGATGCGCCCGTTGCCCTTTGCGACCTCCTTGACCATCTCGGCATATTCCGAGCCGGCCTGCACGCCGGCCGGAGCCCCGGCGGCCGACTCGCCGGTCCACCAGGAGCGCGCCTTGGTCATGGCGGCCATGGAGATTTTGAGCGACGCGGTAAGACCCGCCGCAGCAGCCGAAAGCTCCGCGATCGCAGCCCCGGCGGGATATCTCTCGGTCACAGAACTAAGGGCGCTTTCGATCTGCGCGAGCCAGTTCATGAAGCCGGTCGCCGCCGGCATCACCCCCTTGTTGGCGTCGCGCAGCATGTTCTCGAACTGGGACGTCACGGCGTGAACCGCCATGGAGGGGGCCTTGTTGGCCCAGCTCTCCGCAGCGGCGAGTCCCGGAGAAGCCGCGATCTGATTGCGATCCTTCTGGATGATCTGCTGCTGGTTAAGCAGCTTGTCGGCGATGTTGCGGGCGGTCGCGTCGGAAAAGAGCGACGCCTCGACTTCCTCTCGCCTCTCAGCGGAAAGCTTTTCCAACGCGGGACCGAGGACCTGTGTAATCCACTTGTCCGGGTCGCTTTGGAACAGACGCCACCCCTGGACCGCGCCCGGTTGCGCCGCCCTTACGCCGAACGGGCCGCCTTCGACGATCTTGTCCTTGTCGAGAAGTCCGAGATCATTCAGCGAGGCCAAAGCGCGCGGCTGCGCCCGACCCGCGACAATGGCCATGTACATCTGGCTCAGCGCATTGCCGGCCTGATGGCCTCCCATTTCCTGAATGAAATGACCGCCGGCGCCGCGAAGGAAGTCCTCGGAGAGCGTGCGGGCGATCGGCCCCTTCAGGCCCGAATAAAACTCATTGATCGCGTCGACCGAAAAGGTGTCGCGATAAACATCCATCCAGCGGGCGAAGGTGTCGACGCGGGCCGCGCGCTTGGCGGGATCATTTGCGACGCCGCCCTGTTCGAGCGCCTTGGCGAGATAGGCGAAATCCTTGTCGCTCGAATGGCCGTGCATGCCCTGCTGGATGGTCCGCAGCTTGAGCAGCTCCGGCATCGCCTCATAGGCGTGTTCCAGCGAGCCGACGAAAGTCTTGGCGTCGGCGATCATGTTCTCGATCGAGGTCTTGTCGAAGGCGCGGAACTGGCGCGACAGCTCGGCCGCCTTGGCCTGTATCTCGCGAATGTCGGCGGCGCTGTTGCCCTGGGTTTCGAGAGAGACCTCGGTATGGGCGCCCTCGACGCCAGCCTTCACCCCGGCCATGGCGAGATCGACCGATTCATGCGCCAGCTTGCGGGCGATGGCGGCGTCCGCCATGGCGCGCATCGCCGACTCGGATTTCTCGACCTCCTTGCGATAGGAGTCGAGTTCCTTGGCCGCCTTTTCGATCTGACGTTGCTGTTCGATCCAGGCGACAGCCGGTCCGGCGCCGCCGGCGCCAGAGCTTTTGCCGAGATCCTTGGCGGCCTTGTCGAAGTTCTTGAGTTCGCTCTCCGCGGCGCGCATCGGCGCGGTGAACTGATCCACCAGCCGAAGCAGCATTTCGACGGTCATCGCGCTCATGGGCTAACCCCGTAAATCATGGCGAGATGCCGAAGCGCGCGGATATGCAGGCGCTGTATGGCGGGAAGCGGCATGGCGGCGACTTCCCGGCGCGAATAGTGGAAGCACAGCCCGATGTCGTCGAGGACGTTCTCGATGTCGGGGCTTAGGCCAAAAAACCCAGGGCCGCCTTGGTGATCGCCTTATAGTCCGCCGCGTGCAGTTTCAGCAGGATCGTAGAGTCGAGCCCGGTCAGCTGTATCGCGAAATCGAGCGGTGTGGCCTTCCCGGAGACGTAGTTGGCGATGTCCGCCCCGGAAGGGGTTCGGATGGTGACGCTCGTGTAAGTCACACCCGCGAATTTGAACGGATGCTTGAGCGGGTAGACTTCGGACTGCCAGTTCTGCCCGGCGTCGAAATCCACCACGGCCGGACCCGCGGCGCCAGCGTCTGGAGCGCCGCCGGCCGGAGCCTGCGGGTCCGCGGGGACGACGACGATCGGCGCGATCGCGGGGATGGGAGCAGCAGCAGCGGGTGCGTCCGTCATTTGAGAAACCTCCTTTTAGAGCCCGAGCGCGGTCTTGATGGCCGCGTAGAAATCGTTGCCGCCGACGTTGTAGATCCCGTTCTTGGCGTCGATCCGCCAGATCGTATTGCTGTCGATCTGCAGCGCGACGGCGTAGAGCGAGGCCTTGAAATCGACCTTGGCGAGCTTGCCCGGAGACCAATCGCCGAAATCGAGATCGGAGACCTCGCCCGCCATCTGACAGATCGCGGTGTGCTGGGCGTTGTTGTCGCCGTCCAGGTAGCCGCGCACCGAGAAGACGAGATCCCGGTTGCCGAGATAGAGACCGCCCTGGGCGAGCAGATTGGGATCGGCCGCGATGATGCTGGTTCCGAACTCCATCGCCTCATAGCCGAGCGATATCTTGCGGCCCATCAGCATGCCGCCGCCGCGATGCTCCTCCATCTTCTTCTTCATTTTCGGGAGCGTGCATTTGTCGGCGGCGCCGGCATACATCGTCCCGGCGACGGCCACAGAAAACGCCTGCAGCGTGTAATCGAGCTGGGTTCCGCCCGCCATTTAAGCCCCCGTCGTCAGAGTGCCGGCGTTGATGATCGAGGCCAGCGAGGTCAGCTCGTCGGTGTAGTACTGGTTGTTGAGCTGGGAGTAGTAGGTAATGGTCTGCATCGGCGCGGCCGGAGTCGGGTCGATGCGCCAGCAGTAGATGCCCTGGCTCATTTGCTGGGCGTTGTTGTCGTTGGCGTCGAGCCACACCTTGCCGCCGATGATGACGCCCTGGTTCTTCAGGCTGTTGAAGAACTGCTGGGCGGCGAAGGTCATGTCGGCCAGCGTCTGAGGCGTCGGATCGGCGTCGACCCATTGCAGCGAGACGACATCGAGCGCGTCGAAGATCGCGTCCATCGTGGTGCGGACGCATTCGAACTGCGTCGCGGTGTTGGCCGAGAGGTTGGTGTTGCCCCAGCGCCGCCAGCCGCCGATCCCGTTCCCCATGCTCTTCTGGATATTGATGATCGTCGCGATCTTGTTCTCGTTGAGCAGGTTGGCGAGGCAGGCATAGCTGTTGTCGAAATTGATCGGGCTCGACGTGCCGCCGATATCGATCAGCTGGTTTGAGGACGACCACCAGAAGCCTTTGGTGTTTTGCACCTTGGCGAGAAGCCCCGCCATGGTGGCGTCGGCCGGCGCATTTATGTAGGCCGCGAGGCTCTCCGCCCAGGTGAGGACATTGGGATAGAACGCCACCACGCGGTCCGAGCCCCAGTCGGCGGCCCAGTAAAAGGCGTCGGTGAAATTGGTCGAGGGCGTCGAGGCATAGACCCGGCCGCGCAGGCTTTCCGCGATCGGGAGCAGCGCCGCGACCACCGGATTGGCCCCGAGGACGCCCGGAGCGGAAACGGAGGCGACGCGCTGGGGCGTAAAGCCCGGCGCGATGAGGGTCTTGGGCTTGACCCCCACCACAGGCGCGGCCGAGAGCAGCCCATACACGCCGGTCTGGGCCGAAGCCGAGCCGATGACATTGGCGAGCTGAGTGTCGAGGTCGACGGCGGAGGGAACGCGGATCATCACCACATTGCAGCCCGCCTGCGCATAGATGTCGGCGATTGCCTGCGGCAGCGTGCCGGCGGTCCCCAGCCCCGCGGCGGCCGTGGGGTTCTGGATCAGGATCGGCTCGTTGAACGGGAATTTGGCGTTGTCGGCGCCATCCGCGGTGCCGACGAGGCCGACGGCGGCCTGATCGCCGAGAACCGGCGACTGGATCGCCTGCGTGCCCTCGACGACCTGGGAGCCGTGGAAGAATTGGAGCGGGGTCGCCGTCATTTGAGGCCCTTTCAAGAGCGCTTGACGCGCCCGTTTCAGGGCCTCAATCTGAGGACGCCCCCAAGGAATTGCGCCTGCGACAGCTGTCGCAGACGTTTTTGTCAGCGCACCCAGGGCGCGATCGGCGCCAGCGCGCCGACGATCGGCATGGGGATGTCCTTGCCCTCCTGCAGATCCTCGCGCGTGAGCGGAATGAGATCCAACTTCAGGCTTTTCGCCGCGATCGCCGCATAGTCCTTATTGAACTCGGCGAGCTTATCGGCGGCGCATTCCGTGGCCTGCCGCACTGGGCCGCAGCGCCCGGCGAGGGCCGCCGCGACGTCCTTCTGATAGGGCTCCAGCGCCGCGGTCAGGCGGTTCTTGTCCTTGATGATCGCGATGCGCACGGGGTCCGAAAGCGCCAGCTCGGTTTCGGTCCAGCGGTCGCCGTCCTTGACCTTTCGCTTTACCGCCTGGACGCCCTTGAGCGCGTCGAGAACGACAAACCCCTCGCCGACGGTGATGGCGATTTCATCGGCCCGTGCGGCGGCGCAGGAAGCGAAGATCGCAGCGACGATCAGAAACTTTCTCATGGATAGGCCCTTCAGCAGTTGGGGATGCTTTGCGGATTGCGCGCGGCTTTGCGCCGGATCTGACACGGGGTCATTGTGGGGTGAGGAGGCCGCAGCGCGGTCTGGCGTGATTGGATCACGATGACGGAGGGAATGGCCACGGTTTGAGCCGCAGCCAGGAGAGGCACGCAGGCGAGAGCCAGCGCCAAAAGCAATTTGGTCATGTCAAACTCCGGAAATGCAGTTCCAGACTCCGCCGCCGGCGGAGACGCAGAGACGCGATCCGGCGGCGGCGCCCGCGCGCTGATAGATCGTCCCCGCCGGCTGGACGATCCCACTGGGGTCGCCCGCGCCGGAGATCTGCGCTGCAGTGGAGTCGAAAACGACCGCGCGGGTATAGAGGGCTCCGAACACATAGGCTGAATCGCCCAGGCTTTCGGCTCCGCTCACCGAGGGGAGAATGCTGTTGTTGACTATGATCATCCCCGCTCCGAGCGCCCCGAGGACGAGGTTGGCGTCGCCCGCGCCGGTCGCGAGCACATAGGCTTGGTGGGGAGCGACCGCGAGAGCCATGCCGTTGGGCGCTTCGCCGCCGACATATTCGGAAGAGGTGATGTTGATGGCCGAATTGATTGACTGGATCGAAATCGCCTGTCCGACGCCGGCGGCATTGTAATAGACGAGGTCCAGCACAGAGGACGGGCTGTTGGCCGTGCGCGCCTGAGAACCGAGATAGAGGCCAATGACGCTCGTCGCGTCGTCCACGACGAAACAATGTGAAAAGACAATTCCCGGGGCCCCGAGATTGCCGCAGGTGTAGCCGTCGGCGCCGACAGGCTGCTGCGTCGACGAGCCCATAATGGCGTAACCCTGGAAAGTGGTCTTGTTTGCGTGAACCGACACGTCTGCTTCGTCGATGACCAAAGTTCGGCCGATCACATCGGTCGTGATGACGCATCCGCCGGCGAGGCAATCCGAGATCGTCGGATTGAGCGCCCATGTCGCTGAGCCGTCGACGTCGCCAATCGCCATCCAGTAGGTGGCGACCGCGTTGCTGCAGGACACCCCGACGTCTCCACCGGGACAAGTCGAGCCCGATACGACAGCAGCATCGTTGAGGAGAAAAATCCCCAGCGCGTCGGCGTTCGTCATCAACGAACCCGATGGCACATGCAAGGTCAGTTTAGCGAGGTCGAATGTAAACCATCCTGGCGGAGTGCCTGGATTGTAAAGCATCGTATTGGATACCGCCGGGTCGTTCTGGACCGTCAGCATCGCTCCCGGCGCGATGATCGCCCCCGGCGTCGCCGAAGCGATGATGGCCTGCGGCGCGACGAAGATGTTGGCGCCGGCGAGGAGATTGGCGATCGCCGTGCTGGCGGCCGACGCGGCGCTCGACGCGCTCGCAGCCGCAGAATTGGCGCTGGCGAGGGCCGCCGCCGCAGAGGCCGCCGCATTGGCCGCGCTGTTGCCGATGCTCGCGGCCGAGGCCGCTGCGCTGGCGGCGGCGGCCTGGGCGACGCTCGCGGCCTGCTGCGCCTGGGCGGCGGCGGTCTGCGCCACCTGCACCGGCGTCATGATCACCGGCGTTCCCCAGCCTGAAGTCGACTTGGGGCCATAGACCGCGCCCTGCGAGGCGTCGAAGGCCCAGTCGCAGAGCTGCCCGAGCGCGGGCGACGGGGCGCCCGAGGTGGGCAGCACCGAGCAGCCGGGATCGCCCTGCGGGCCCACCGGCGAGGGCGCGCCGCCTGTGGGGCCCATGGGGTCCCAGGCCCCGGCGAAAGCCGGCGTGGCGCAGAGCAGCGCGAGCAAAAGGAGAAGGCGACGGATCATGGCGAGATCACCGTGAGAGTGACGACTGCGACGCAGGTCACGCGCGGCCCGAAGACGCCGTCGCGCGGATGATTGTGAAGGATGGCGCCGGAATAGACCCCCGGCGGGATCTGCAAGACCTGCTGGGCGCTGGCGCGGAACCCGAGTTCCAGCGATGTGTTCGAGACCCAGTCGATGATCTCGCAGCTGCGCTGCGCGTCGGCGGTCGAGAAGATCAGATAGGCGTTCTGGGGGGTGTTCGGATCGACGATGCAGAGCGTGAAAATGCTGCCGTCGAGCCGCGGATCGTTGGGGCATGCATAGGCGTAATTGATGGGGAGATCGAGGCTCTCGCCGAGCATCACGCCCCAGCCGTCAGTCGGAGGCGCGCTCATGATTGCGGCCAGGACGGGAGGGGCGTTGGCGGGTTGTCCACCTGAGCAAAAGTCGTGATGGCGCCTGCGGCGATCGCCGCGAGCACCGCCCCCAGCGTCGTGAAGCTGTTTTGAACGAAGGCGTGGGCCACGCCGTAGATCGTCAAGATCTGCGCCGAGGTGAGCTGGGTCCCGCCGACGCTCCCGACCCATGTGAACACGGCTCCTGGATTGCCGCTCGCCAGCGCCGCCGCGCCATTGAGCGCGGCAAGGCTTTGCGGATCGAGGCTGACCTCGACGCTCTGCGCGCCGATATGGACGAGGATCATGCCGCCCGCGATCGCGGCCTGCTTGCTCCTCGCATAGGCCGCGAGCTCGGTCGCTGTGGGCGCGGGAGATGGCGGCGCCGTGAAGCCGGCGCCGTCGTACACGTCCCCGACATTCGCCGTCTCGGACGCAACTGCCGTATAGCCCTCGGGGAACACCCAGTCCTTACCGGCGAGGACCACATGTTCGACCGGGCCCTTGGCCCCTTTGATCAGCGCTGTTCTGGTCATGATCCTCACCCGAATTCGAAGATAAGGGCCGCAGCCCGGCCGCCGGCTCCGCCCTGCTGAGCCTGCCCGCCATAGCCCCCGGAATCGCCGCCGCCGCCGCCCGAGCCGAAGCCCCTACCGGCGCCGCCCGGCGCATAGCCGGGAGCCCAGGGCGACTGGCCGTCGGCCCCGACGCCGGCCCCGCCCCAGAAGCTCGCGCCGCCGTTTCCGGCGCGGTAATCGTAATTGTCGCCCTGCCGGCCCTCGCCGGGATTGCCCGGCAGGATGACGTCGCCGACGGCGACGCTGATGTCCGTCGGCGGCGGTGCGCCGCCATAGCCCACCGAATTGAGCCCGGCCTGTCCTCCGGGCGCTACCGCGATCGAGCCCACCGAGGAGAGCGACGGCGCTGCCGCCTGGCTGTTGGGCGAGGCGCCCGCGGGCGATGGCGCCGTGGCCGCCGCGAGCGTGACGGCGAGGGGTCCGGTCGCGCGCGGATCGAAGAATTTCCACACCGTGCAACCGGCCTCGCCGCCGCCGCCCACGAGATTGGACGCCCCGGAGGAAGCCCCGCCCGGACCGCCCGGGCCGGTGAGTATCACCCAGCAGAATTTGGCGTTGGCGTTTGGCGTATAGGTCCCCGAGGACCAAAAGCCCTGGACCCCGAGAAATGAGGTCTTGAGGCTGAGCAGATTGGCGAGCGTCGAGGTGAGATAGGAGGCCGGATTGCCCGGCCGCATCAAAGCGACGAGATCGGACAGCTGCGCCGCGCCCGCGCCCAGCGTCGAATAATCCATATTGATCGAGCGGTCCCCTTTGACCGTGACCGCGTTTCCGGAGCCATAGACCAGCGCTGTGAAACCGGCCCGCACCTGCGCCAACGTCGGCCAGGGCAACGCGAAGCCTCCGAGCGACGCGCCGGCTACGAACTCAGCATCGGTGGCCGGGCGGCCATAGCCGGTGTTGCCGCCGTCGACGACGGGTTGGCCCTGAGCCGGAGCCGCGGGCTGGGAGGCCGGCCGCAGTCCGAACACGCGCCGAATCCAGCCCGTGGGCGTTTGCGTATCGGTCTGGGTGAGCGGGGCCGCGGCCGTCGGCAAATTGGCGTTGAAGGCGTTCTCGACCTCGACCATGGTCACGAAATTCGCGCTCGGCGGCGTGATGACGACATTGGCCGTGTTCGAGACCACAATCGCCGCTACGAACATCACCGTGTTGATCTGGCCCTGTTGAGAGGTCGTTTTCTCGATGTTGGTGATGCCGAGGACGCAGAGATTGCCTTGCTCGTCCCAGATCGCGAATTCCCGGATGGTGAAGCCACCGACCTCGACGCCGTTGACCACATCGGGGATGACGCATTGAATGTCGATCTGATTGGCGGCCTGATCGTCCTGATTGACCCCCGTGATGGTCTGCCCCGACCACACCTGATGGGTGAGGCCATTCTGGGCCACCAGCGTCGAGAGCATCGGCACGGCGCCATTGCCGTCGCCGACCGCCAGCGTGCCGCCGACGAAATTGAACGGCGGCAGCGGATTGGGCGAGGAGCCGCTGGCGTCGATCGCCGCCTGCCGGTTGAGAAAAGCCTGCGTGACTTCGGTGGCGTAGAGTGTGGTCATGCGGCCCTCGTGAGCGGCGCGAATTTCTGCGGCAGGATTTTATTGAGCGGCAAGCAGCGCGAGCCCGCGCCGACGCGGATTTGCGGGGGCGGAGGCGGCGCGGCCTGGGGATAGATTTTGGCCTGCACCGAGAAATTGCAGGCGGCGCCCACATAGAGCGCGCCCGCGGGATGCTGCACCCTGATGCGCACCGCCGGCATGTCGCGCACATTCTTGCGGTTGAGCGCGCTCTTCATCACCGCGCCCTTCATGTCGGGCAGCGGATCGCCGGGGTTGATGACCGCCTGCACGAAGAACCACGGCCAGACCAGCGAGGCGTCCTGGAAGAATTCGACGATCTCGATCCGGTAGCCGGTGTCGAGCGCGATCTCCGCCTCCAGCGCCGGCGGCGAGCCGTAATCGACGTGGTCCTGGAACGACGAAGCGACTCGAGAACGGTTTCCGGCTTCGTCGGTGGGGTCGTAAAAATGGATCGAGCGCTCCCAGGCGAGGAAGGGGACGAATTGAGCGTCGCAGCGCGAGGGGTTGCGTTCTCTCCGGATGACGTCCGTATCGGTGTCGAGGATGCGCGCCGAAACCGTGGAATTGACCCGCATCCACGGCGTCGCGCTGGTGGGGAGCAGATCGTCGGTATCGCCCGGCTGGCTCATGGCGCGGGGCTCCATGTGATGTTGATGGCGGTGCAGACCGGGGCCGAGAAGGGCGCGCCGCCGATCGAGGGCGGGTTGTTCATGTCGATCGCGCCCGAGAAGGGCAGGAACAGCTCCACGCCCTTCACGAGGCCGGGCTGGTTGTTGTAGCCGATCGCCGCCATCAGCCCGCCGAGCGTGACCTCGCCGCCGATGGTCTGGACCGCGGAAGCATAGGCCGCGGCGGCGGCCCATTGCGCCGCCTGGACCGAGGGTCCGTCCGCGCCCTGTCCGAGCAGCAGATTGGCCTTGATCTGATATTGCAACAGCTCCGCCGGCACGACGTTAATGAGGTCATTGACCTTGCGGTCCGCGCGCCCGGCGGCCCCGAGGAACTGCGCCTTGACCGCCGCAAGCGCCGCAGCGGGCACGGCCCCCGAGGCGTGAGCCCCGAGCAGCACGATGCGCACCTCTCCCAGCGCGACGCCCGGAACCTCGTGGCCATAGACCGCGGCCTGGGCGAGATCGGCCGGCGCGGCCGAGAGGGCCTGATATTGATAGCCGCCATAAGAGCCCCCTTTGCTGAGGTTCTCCCAGGCGAGCTGGGCGCGGGTGCGCAGACTGTCGTCGCTCTCTCCGGAGGCGCGCGCCGTGCCGACATTGGCGGCGAGCTGATCGAGATCGGTCCCGACCGCCTTGGCCAGCATCGTCGCCAGAACCGCCTCATTGACGCGCTGCCTGACCAGCCCCTCACGATAGGCGTCGGTGAACTGCAGCATCGAGCCGGGGTTGCTGGTGAGCGAGGTAACGTCATAGGTCGGCAGCGACGGGTCCTGGACCACCGCCTGTTGCCAATAGATCAGGAACTGCTGGAACCGCGCCGCGATAATGGCGTCGAAGGTCCAGTTCTCCAGCGCCGTCGGCGCCGGCAGATTGGCGAGATTGATGGTCTGGAACCGGCTCATTGCGCAAAGCCTCCCACCACGACCTGCAGGCCGGCGTTGGTTTCAACCACCGAGTAATCTCCCTGCAGGGCATTGGGGTAGAAGTCGCCGGTGAGCGCGAAACCGACGCGCCCGTCGGCGCCGAGCTGCTTGGCCTGGATGTTCTTGAGCCGATAGCCGGGCTCCCATTTTCTCAGCGCTTCGGCGATGGCCATGAAGTGGTCCATGATGGTGAGCGCATTCTGGGGCGCGTCCTGGAGCGCGGGGGCGTCGGAGCCGAAGGAACGGCCGAGCGCGAGCGAGCCGATCGCCGTGCGCGCGATGAGGCCGATCGACTGCTGGCACTCGGCCCAGCCGGTCAGAACCGCTCCGGTGTTGGCGTCGAGCCCCACGCGCATGGATCAGCCCTCGGCCGCCGGCGGCGCGGGCTGCTCGGGCGGCGTGAAGCTCGGGGCCACGGGCTGCTCAACCTTGATGCTGTCGCCCGCCTTCGCGTCCGCCGGCGCCGGCGCCACGATCTGCTCCAGCAGCAGATGCGTCATCGCCGTGGGCGGCGCGGCGAAGACCTCCCCCAGCGCGCGGCGGGCGCCATGGATGCGCCCGGCATTGCTGGGCTCCTTGGTCACCACATAGAGCTCTGTCGGCGCATCCATGGCGGCGCTGCGCACGGGCGTTCTAACGGCCATTCAAACCTCCTTTAACCGGGCGTTACGGCGGTCGGGACCAGCACATAGGACTGGCCGCCGATGATGATTTTCAGATTGGCGAGCGAAGAGACTTCGAGATGCACGAGCTGCCCCGGCATCGCCCGCACCGCGGCGCCGTCGGCATGGGTGAGTTCGGCGTTTTTCGCCGCGTTGACCGCGGTCTTGTTGTTCGCGTTTTCGAGCGAGGCCTGCGCGTCCGTGGTGCGCAGCCGATTGCCGTTGCGCTGAGCGCGAAGGTCCTCGTCGCTCGATTGCGACGGCGCGGGGTTGGCGTCGTGAAAGCCGCCTGGAATAACGAAGCCGTTGGCGGGATCGCCCGAGGGGCAAAGGAACGTGATCTGCTGGCCGACTTTGAGCGGCGCCCAGTCGGCCCCCGAGCCCGCGTGCCAGCCCACCGGCACGCTGTGGGTGTCGTAGCCCACGTCCAGAACCGCGCCGCTTTTGGGGTCGAAGCTTTTCACCGTGCCGACCTGGACTACGGCGGCGAGACGGCGATGCAGCTCGGCGACCTGAAAGGAAAGATCGTCGAGGCGCTTGAACAGCGCAGAATGGCTCATGGCCGATACCCCGGCAGATTGGGGGCGTCCGTCATCGGGTCGGCGCCGGGCACGGGCGCCGGGGCCGCGCCGGCCGAAGGCGGCGCGATGAATTCGACCCCGTTGATGTAGAGCTGCGCCAGCGCCGTGATGACTTGATCGGTCGGCTGTCCAGGCGGCACCAGGGTCACGGGAGACGTCCAGGTCACCTCCCACAGCGCGAGGCCCGCGTCGATGAAAGCCTCGTGATACTGGTTCTGGGCGCGGAGCTTTTCCGGCGAGAACACGCCGTCGAGGCCGAAGCGATTGCTCGCCACAGCCAGCGTCACGGCGTTGGCGATCAACATGGCGGAGACGTCGCGTGGATTGGCGGTCCCGTCGGTGTTCTTGGTGTCGCGCGTGACGATGACGGCGGAAAATTCGACCGGGACCTGCAGCCCGTAATTATTGCGCTGCAGCTCCTGGAAGCCGAGCATGGCGACGCGGATCGCCGGCGTGCGGGTCGCGAAGGCGGCGATATCCTGCTCGCGAAACGCGCCGAGATGCGGCTCGATCGAGGGCACGCCGGGGATCTTCGCCTTGAGGCTCGCCACCACGGCGTCGCGCAGATTGGCGAGGGAGGAGGCAAAACTCATTGGCCTGCGACCTCCCCGATGAAGCGTTCGGCGACGCGGATCATCTCGGCCTTATTGGCCTCGGACAGGCCGACATATTCGCGCGCGGGGATCGTCACGCGCTTGCTGAACACCTTCTTGCCGCCGGCCATGAAGCACAGCGCCTTGGCGTTCTTGGGCGTAATCGTCGCGCCATATTGATGCACGCGCGCGCCGATCCAGCCCGTGCCCCAGCGCGCCTCGGTCTCGGAGGCCTGATAGTCGATCGAGCGGGCGAGATGGGTTCCGGTGACGAACAGCGCGCCGCGGCCGTCGCGGGTCGGCTTCCATGCCGCGCCGCCGGGCGTGGTCTTTTCCACCTCGAGTCGGCGGGGGGTCTGCATCTGGCCGAGGCGCCCGAGCCCTTCCATCAGCTCGTGCTTGTCGAGCGCGCCGAGCGCATTGAAGCGCGTGATGACGCCCTCCAGCCCGGTGACCTTGACCTCGAAGGAGACGCCGTCCGCCATCACATGCCCCTCAAGCGGTGGCGCGAGAATTGGCGCGGGTCGGAGATCATCACCGCTTCCTGCGGCGAGGGCGCCGGCGCACCGGGCGCCGGGTTTTGCGGAACGCCCGCCTTGCCGGCGGCGACGAGTGCGAGGAAATCCTTCGCGTCCTTGATCGCCTCCTTGACGATCTCGTTGCGCACGCCGGGCGTGTTCGAGAGCTGCCCCATGGCGAGATCGCAGCACAGGCCCTTGAGCAGCGTCGCGCCATCGGGCGAAGCGTCGACCGGCAAATTGTAACGCTGCACCAGATAGCCGTTGATCTGGGCCGCGGCGGCGTCGAGGGCGGTGGTGATCCGCAGCGGGCTCGAAACGCCCGTCTCCGGGTCGATCGAGGCGAGCGCGACGAGATCGCTGCCCCATTTCGCGGTGAGATCATCGGAAGTGGCGTAGGCCATCGGATAAAGCGCTCCCTCGTGAAATTCGCGAGGGAAGGCGCAAGCCTTCCCCCTTGAGCCCTGCACGCCGGGCCTGCGTCGCTATCCGCGTAGCGCTCGCCTACTCCGAACCCCGTCCCGCCGGCTCCTCCGTGAGCTGGTGGCGGGCTTTGCCCATGGTTCGTTTCGCTTCGGGATGGTGCTTCCTCCGGCCATCCCCGCGTTTTTGATCCGCGAGGCGTTGGAGCCTTCTGCCTTTGCCGGAGGAATTTGGTAGCGGGGGCGAGATTTGAACTCGCGACCTTCAGGGTATGAACCTGACGAGCTGCCGGACTGCTCTACCCCGCATCAAAGGATCAGGCGGCGGCCCCGCCTGCGGGAGGATCGGCCGGCGGGGCTGGCTTTCGGATCGAAAGGTATGGGTCGCCCTCGATCTCTGCGAGCTGCTCCGTGCTGAGCGTCGAAAGGTCCACCTCGACCTCGCTCGGCCCGAACCACAGGCCGCCGCGCCAGCGGCCGTCCTCGGGACCGCGCACCTTGATGATCTCGCCCTTCTTGCCGGCCGGGTTCTTGATCGCAGCTTTCGCCAATGCCGCCTCCTTTAGTTCAGCCACGGCGTGGCGAAGACTTCGATCGAGTTCATGTCGGTGTTGTCGATGACCGCCGGGACGCCCGGCGCCGGCACCTGCATGCCCGGCGAGCCGTCGGTGGGCAGGAACTTCGCCTTAATGAGGTCGGTCGCGAGGTCTTTCTGATTGGTGCCGACGACGAGCAGATTGGGCTCGATCCCAAGCGGGCGGCCATAGTCTGCGGTCAGCGCGCGCATCGCCGCGCGGGCGGCGCGGAAATTGGTGCGGTTGAGCGGGGCGCTGCTCATGAAGGCGAGCTGCCACAGGCCGAAGCCGGCGTTGCAACGGCCGTCGACGCCATATTCATATTCGTTCCGGAGCCAGACCATGTCCGACTGCTGCGGATTGGTCTTGGAAACAAATTCGAATGCGCGCCGGGTCTGGTAGATCATCGGTTTGACGGCGCGCGTGGTGTCGAGCAGATACCAATTATAGCCCGCTGCCCCCGCCTGATAATTGGAGGCGAAAACGGTGACATTGCCCAGCGCGTCCTTGATGGGATGATTGGTGTCGAAGAAGTTCTGGCCGTCGTAGCAGGGCGAGGTATGCCCGGTTTTGAGCAGGCCGTAGACCAGCTCGTCGGGGAACAGCGCGACCGAACGCCCGAGCTCGGCGAACATCGGGTTGAAGAGGCCGTATTGATCGTCCTCGATCTGCTCGCGCTTGACCCCGATCGTGGTCTCGTAAGTCTTGTTGCGGATCTGATAGCCGAAGGCGTCGAGCGAATTGACGACGCGATCGCCCAGCCATTCGCGGAACCTCGGCATCTGGCCGAGCCAGCCGTAGTTCTGGGCCGAGGCGCTGGACGGCACCGACATCGCGACCTTGTTCCAGGTCGGGTCGACGCCCTTCAGCGCATCGTTGAAGATGAAAGAGAAGCCCTGGAAGATCGCCTGCAATACGCTCGGCGTGATGATCGTGCCAGCCATGTTCTAAGAGCCCTTTGTCAGCTGAATTTGACCCAGACCAGGCCGGACGGATCGATGTCGAAGACGACGCCCGCGACCGGCTGCGTATTGCCGCCATTGGAGTGCGAGACGGTGTTGTCGTCGGCGGCGTAGCAATTGGCCCCGATGTCGCCGACGGTGACCGGATCGGTCGCGGAATTGTTCATGGCGAAGACGCCGGTTCTCACCTCCGCCGTCATCGCGTTGGCGACGCCGAGGCGATTGTCGGCGGTGGCGTCGGCGACCCCGATCACGCGCAGCGCGGCATTGGCCGAGGCCGGCACGGCGACCGCGGCGGCCCCGGCGCCCGAGAGCGCCACCATGCCGCCCTCCCAGCACACCGTCGCCGCGGCGACCGGCGGAAAGCGCGTGCGCGCCTGTTCGCGTTCCTTGAGCCGATATGCGGCCTGCAAAGCGGTCATCAAAGCCTCCTAAAAGCGTGCCTCAGGCCGTCGTCTGAGCGGCGAGATGTTCGGCGAATTTCTTGGGGTCGATCCCCATGACCTTGGCCGCTGCGAGTTGATCCGCGTTCAGCGCGACCTTGTTTGCGTCCTGCTGCTGCGCGAGATCGACGACGGAGGTGAAGAAGGAAGGCGCGGCGGCGAGGAAGCCCTCGAACTGCTTGACGCCTTCGTCGTTCGAGCAGAGGCGGACATAGAAATCCTTGGTCGCGGGCGTGATCTTGCCGGCCTTCAAGGCGCCGTCGACGAGGCTTGCGACCTTGGCGGCGCGCTCGTTGGAACGATGCGTCTCCAGCGCCGTTTCGGCCGCTTTCGCACGGTTGAGCGCGACGTCGTAATCCGCGCGCGGCACGTAAAGGGCGAGCGAGACCTGTCCGGCCTTGGCGGCGTTGAGGCTGGTCTGCAGCGTCTCGACGGCGGCGATGGCGTCGTTCTCGGTTGCGGTTTCCGCGAGACCGAGTTTGGCGAGAAGGTTCTTCATGGAAGCTCCATGGGAGTTGAGGGCGGGCATGACGAAGTTCGGCCGGTTGACGAGCCCCGCGCCGGCGATCGAAAGAACCGCCCCGGCTTTGTCGGTGATCAGCGCCGGCGAAATGTAGCGATAGGATTTCGCATTGAGCGCCGCGGCGCCCGAGGGCGTCCATTCGACGCGGCCCCAGATCGCGCCCGCGCGCAACTCGAGTTCCTTGATCCATCCCGCGGCGGGAGCCTCTTCGCCCCGCGGCGCGCGGTGGAATTCCGCGTGGTTGATGTCGATCGGCAGATCGAGCCCGCGCGCCTTGAAGACGTCGACGACGCCCTGCGGATCGCGGTTGAGAAAGACGCGACTGTCATTGCCCACGACCTTCTCGCCGGCCGGCACGAGCTGGACCCATTCCGGCGGCGCGTCGCCCTCGAAATTGAGCGCGACGCCGGCCCCGAGCCCCGGAAGGTCCAAGGCGGCGTTGAGAGAAAGAGTTTGCGTCGGGCTGTTCATGTGAGCACACTAGCCCGGCCCGCCAGCCTGTCTCGACTGCGACAGCTGTCGTAGGCGTCTCCCGAAAATCAGCCGCCTAACCTGCCCTCGGCTTTTCGCCGAGGGAGTTCCCACCATGTTTCGATATCTGAGAGGGCTGGCGCTGCTCGCAGCCCTCGGCTTCGCGAGCCCGGCGCTCGCGATCACCTGCGCGCCCGGCGCGTCCTGTTCGCTCACTCAAGGGACCTGGACCGATCTCGGCGCGGGCCCCTTGCAGGTGAACAACACCGGCCTGTTCCAGGCCCAGCTCGCCGTCAGCACGGATTCGACGCTGGCCGCGGCGCCGTCCGGGACGCCCACGACCTATCTCGGACCGGGCGGCGTCGCCTATTTCTCCAGCGCGGCGCATGTCTGGGCGCAGGCCTCCGGCCCGACCGGCGCGACCATCCTCGCCTCCGCGATGGCGACGCCGGCGACGCCGGTGACGGTGGTCAATCCGCGCAGCGTGACGCCCGACACCAGCCAGAACGATTTCCACGCCACCAGTCTCGGCGTGACGCAGTTGCATAACGACATTGGGGCTGCGGCGACGGGCGTCTCGCCGCCGTCGGGCGGGACCGGGCTATTGGGCTGGCTGAGCGGGATCTATCAGATACTCGCCGGCACGGCCGTCGCGCCCCTGTCCGTGACGCCGGTCAGCGGCATCCCGTCCCTCATCACTCCCTCGGACAGCGTGACCTTTCCGCCGCCGAAATACGGCATCGCGCTAGACGTCAGCGCGACCGGCGCGATCAAGCTCGGCTGGCCGAACGGCTATACGCGCACGATCATCCTCAACGCCACGGGGCCGTGGACCTTCGATGACGGCGTGAACCAGATTTTTGTCACCGGCAGCACAGCGACTTTCGTCGCCACGGCGCGCAACTGAGGAGCGAGACGATGAGGTTTTTCTTTGCGTTTCTTCTCGCGCTTTGGTCCGTAGCGGTTCCCGCTGCGGCTTTCCAGAGCGGCTTTTCCGCTCCGCCCGCGCTCACTCAGACGACGATCGCCCCGGCGCTGAACAGCGTAGGATCTGCGGCATATAATACGGCCCTCATTCAAGCCGCCTTTGACGCCGGCGGAGAGATTTTCCTCCGGGGCTCCGGCGTCGCCTATGTGTCCAAGCTTTGGATCGGCAGCAACACGCATCTGCATGTCGACCCGGCCATGACAATTCGGCAGGCGCCTGGGTCCAATGGAAATCTGATCAGCACCAAGGCGGCCAACCGCGCGTGGCAGAGCGCCACGATCACGTGGACGTCAGGGCTGACGGCCACATTGACCCAGACCGCGCATGGCTACTCGGTCGGGAGCCCGGTTGTCGTCGACGGCCAGACGGATGTGACCGATAGCGCCTACAGCTGTGTATGCATCGTGCAGAGCGTGATCGACGCGAACAATGTCGTCATCTCGCTACGCCGGACGCCCGCAGCAGCGGCGACCGGAACTATCCAGGGGAAGCTGGCTGACCAGAACGTATGGATAGAGGGAGGCCTCTGGGACTTTGATCAGGCCAACAACGCGGGGGCGCCTGTGGGCGTCAACAAGGTTTCGTTGGTCATGTTCGGCGTGCACCGACTGAAAGTGGAAAACGTTTCGGTCACAAACAGCGCCAAATATGCTCTCTTTCTGTTGTCTGTCGCCGATGTCGAGGTCCGCGGGCTCGATGTCGTCAACATGCCGTCCGACGCCCTGAAAATTCAGGGACCGGCGACCAACTTTACAGTCGATCGCGTCTCCATCCGCTCCAACGGCGACGATGGGGTCACTGTGCAACCGATACAACCGTACGCCTATCCTGGCTGGAATCTCAACCGCGGCGGAGATATCCTGAACGGACATGTGCGCAACGTGTCGTCGACTAAATATGTGCTGACGGGGATGGTCGCGGGGATTTACGCCCAGCCGAATTTTGTCGTCGACAACATCGTATTTGACGGCATCTCCGGAGAGGCGGGCAACATCGTCTCCTACCAGAACGGTGGCGCCAATACGTCCGGAGGCCCGACCGCGAGCACGATAGGCTCGACCGAAATTGCCAATGTGGAGACCGACGGAACGCACGTGGCCGTCTCTCTTATCGCAAATCTCCCAACTGGACTGACGATAGAAAATCTTCTTCTGCGGAACATAAACGATGCGAATACTGCGTCGATATCCGTCGGCCCGATCAACGTCGGTCCCAACACGACGGTAAAAAAACTGAACGTTCTCGGCGGGTCATTTAAAAACCCTCCAGCCGCGAACCAATACATCTACCTCAGCGGAGCGCTGGAAAGTTTGACCGTGGATGGGCTTTACATCGCCGGAGCGAATGCGTCCATTTTGCAGTCCGCCTCTGGTGCGTCACTGTCCAACATGACGATTTCCCGGTGCAGGCTGAACGGAATTTCGAGACTGGCATATCTCGTAGCGGGATCGACGGGAAATCCCCTATTCGTCGTAACCGGCAATTACGGTTCGGCTGCCCAAGGCCTCGCAATCTCGGAAAGCGCCGACGCATATTTTGAGGGGAATAGTTTCTCGGGAATTTCGTTGGGATTGGTCCGAGCTTACAAATCCGGCGCGGATATCCCCAACGTGTCTGTCCGTTCCGGCGGAGGCAATATTCTGTCGGGTGGTTCGATCTGGCTGACCCTGGTGACCGGGACGGAGGTCATGTCCCTATACGGCATGGACATCAGGGCGGACGCCTCGATAATCACACGAGCGGATGGGGAGTATTTTTACAATACCAACCCGGCGCTCGGAACGCTCGGCGTAGCGGGGCTGATTTTTGGCCAGGGAACGGCGACTGGCTCCCGTCATCTCATGAGCAATCCGTCGCTGGCTTACTGATCGGCCGAAGTGGAAGCAATCGGCGCTTCCAGCGCGCGCGTTAAAGGCCCATTGAAGGCTCTGGGCGCGTGTTTCTCATAAACGGCTCCGGTTGGAGCCTCGAAGCGCCCAGGGCCCTCCCTGGGCGTTTCTATTGGTCGTTCTCAAGCTCTTCGAGATAGACCGCCGCGCCGGCATTCTCGACCCGCAGCCGCAGCCGCCATTCGACGCCGGCGAGCGTCGCCGTCACCACCCCGTCCTCGGATATGGCGCCCTTGTCGAGCGCGGCCTGCACGGGTTGATAAAGCTCCGGCTCCAGGTGGATGTTTTGGGCGTCCTTCACCGAGAGCCGCAGCGTGCGCGAGGTCGCGCCGATCCTTTTGGCGGTCGCCTCGGGGATCTCGGCCATCGGGATCGCGATCTGGCCGCGCGAGACCTGTTCGGGATCGGTCGAGGTCGGATCGAAATTGACCCCGCCGCCGGCGATATGGCGAAACAGCGAGGAGCCGGCGAGATCGGCCGCCGCGATGCGGCGGGCTTCTTCGTCCATGCCGTCCAGCCGGCCGGCGATCAGATCGGCCGCCGATTGCATGCGGAACTTGCCCGGATTGTGATCCCAGCCCGGATCGATGCCATTGGGCACGCGCGACACCTCGCCGGTGCGCTTGTTGACGAAGGTCCGCGAGCCGAAATCCTCGGGCTGCTGGCCGAAGCGAATTTTGGTTTTGGCGTCGTCTTCGGAGAGCTGGCCCGTGCGGCACTGGCACAGCCACGCGCTCGGCGGATAGTGCGTGTCCCACCACGGATCTTCGACCGGGAGCACCGTGCCGACCCACGCCAAATGCTCGAGTCTCTTATGGCCTGCGGTCGAGATCAGATATTCGAGATAGGGCAGCACGCGGCGGGTGCGCCATGTGCGCTCCCATTCGCCGGCGGCATAGGCCGAATTGACATTGGCCCAATAGATGGTCTTGAGCCGCCGCGAGGAGCCGAGCTGCACGGTCTGGGCCTTGCCGGTGAGCGGGTCGATCGCTTCCTGCTTGCCCCACCAGCCCTTAGCCTTCAGGACCGGCTCCAGCTCCTTTTTGAAATCCTCGAAGTCCTGGCGCTCACGGATGGCCTTGGAGAGGGCGTCCTTGACGTCGCCCAGCACATCATAGCCGGCCGTCCGCGCCACGGTGAAGGCGCGGGCGTGTTCGTCGCCCATGACGTCCTGCCAGTGCCAGGACGGCGCCAAGCCCTTCTCGTCGAAATAGCGCGTGACCTCTTTCGGCGCGTGCTTGAAGGCCTCGGGAGCGAAGGGGTCAGTCACGCTTGCCCCCGGCGAGGCCGAAGCCGCGGGCCTTCAGCGCCGAGATCGCCAGCCGCTGCTCCAGCTCCTCGGTAGGAAGGTCGCTGAGAAGCTCGTTCAAACGGGCTTGAAACTCCTCGTAAGAGCTGCTCGCCTTGAGCGCGTCTTGGATCGCATCCTTGAGCGGGCCGAGCTGCTCCTCCCAGTCCGCGGCCTCCTCGGCGCCGATGGCGTCCACGGCGTCGGGCTCGGCGGATTCGGCGTTGAGGGAGACGCGGGTCTCGCCGCAGCAGGGGCAGCCGCCACGCAGCCGCTGGCTATTGGTCGCGGCATCCGCCAGCTCGCGATCGCCGGGGGCCTTGGGCGCGGGCTCCTTTGGTTTAGCCGGCGCCAGAACCTCGTCGCCGTCCTCGGGCTTGCTGAGCCCGATCTTCTCGCGGACTTCATCCGCCTTCACCTTGAGCCCGAGCGGCACGAGGATGGCGAGGGCGTTGGAGATCGCCGCGACGTCCTGCGGCTCGGCGACCGGGATCACGACACGCGGGACCGGCGCGCCGTCGCCGAAGTTGAAGGCCACGAATGGCGCGATGAGATCGCGGTTGAGCGTCGCGGCGAGCTGGCGGGCGTCGGCCTGCTTCAGGTCGATCCTGATCTGGTTATGGACCTGCGCCTGGGCGAGCGATCCGCCGTTCTCGGACGTCATGGTCTGGCCGAGGATCGCCTTGGACATTTGCTGATCGAGGAATCGGCACAGGCTCTCGAAAGGCGTCGAAGCGCCGAAGCCCGCGCTCTTGGTCTCCAGCAGCTCGATGATCATGCTCTCGGGGATGATCGCAGCGGCGTCGGCCGCGATCTGCGTGACCGCCTGCAGCAGCTTGCGGCGATCCTCCGGCGTGGCGGCCGGGTTGTATTTGCCGAGGCGGATCGGCATGCCGTAGATGTCCAAAAAGCTCGCCCAATCCTTGAGGGCATAGTTCTTGAACAAAAAGGCCCAGGCGCAGGCGCGGGCGAAGCCGCCGCGGATCGGAATGCCGCTCTTGATCTTCGGCGCATGGACGATGAAGCGCGACGGCGGCAGCTCAAGTCCATCGATCGTGCCCAGCGCCTGCAGCCGCACTTCGCTGCGCGAGATGAAGTCGAAAGTGAAATATTTGGGGTCGCGCCAGACATAATAGGGCTTGAGCCAGGGCTGCGGCCCCTGGCCCCACAGGATTTCGACGACGGAATAGCCCTTGCCGAGCCCGTCCATCAGATCCTCGATCATGTCAGGCAGCAGGGGATCGTCGAGCAGCTGCTGCACGGCGGCGACGATCTTCGGGTCATCCTTCGGCCCATCGATTACGGACGGCCGGATCTCGGCGAGCGCCAGCTTGCGGGTGCGGAGCACCGAAGCGTAATGGTTGTCGCGCTCCTCCATCTCTTCGGCGAGTTCGAGGTAGGGGCGATGATCGCCCCGGATCGCGCCGCGCAACAGCGCAGCCAGGCGTTCCGGCTTGAGGCCCGAGGCGACGGACTGATCCCACAGCGTGCGCACGCCGACGAGCTCGGGGGCCGCGATCTCTTCCGAAGCCTTGCGGCGATCGGAGGGCGAAAGCTCGCGGCGGACAGGGCGTCCGTCCGGCCCGAGGATCGGCCGCGGCCCGTGCATACCGATGGCGTCCTGGTCCGCCGTGAGATCGTCCATCAATAGAGCCCTCCCTGCGGCAATCTCAGATCGTCGGCCTCGTCCTCGCCGCCGCGGGATTCGCGCAGGGTCGAGGCGGACTCGTAGTCATATTCGATGAAGGCGGTGCGGCATGCGGCATAGGCCAGCATCAGTGCGACGGCGGAATCGCCGTGGCGATCCTTGGCGACGCCCGACTTCAGCGCCGGCACATGGGGCACGCCCGCTTTCACCGCGACGAGGCGGAGATCGGAATGGATGTCGGCGTCCATCGGGATCTCGATCATGTCGTCTTCGAAGGCCTTTTTTAGAGGCTCCGTATTTTCCCGATACCAAGGGATGTTCAGGCTGACGGCTTCGGTGCGCAACGCGCCATATTGCTGCATCGCGAATTCGGCGATCGACATGCCGAGGCCGGTGGCGTCATGCTTGGAGCCCGCGAAATTAGGGAGGCGATCGCAGACATATTGCAAAATCTGCTTTTGCTGATCGAAAGGCATGCTCCGTATCTCGACGACAAAAGGCGTGACACGTTTAAGGCCGCGTGTCGTAGCCAAGGGCCAGAGCACTGTGAGGTCGGAGACGCGGGCATAGTCGCCGCCGAGGTGATGCGAGACCCTGCGGTCGCATTGGTCGAGCAGCGGTTTCAATTCACGATCGCACCATTCCTTGATGTCCACCTCGCGCAGATGCTTGGGCCAAAACGTGAATTCCGAGGGTCGCGCGACGCGAATTACAGGAATGCCCTTCTTTGCGCGCGCTTCGATTAGCGGCGCGGTGAGCCACGATCCGTCGCCCTCGCGCGGGATGCAAAAGAGTTCTTCGTCGGCCGCGTCGCCATATTCGCGCACGATCCCTGCGCGCCACGCCGCTTCGCCTTCCAGCGTCCATTCCTCGCCGGTGCGAAGACACACCCGCCGATAAAGCCCGTCTTTAATGGCGTCGTCGAAATCGAAACGCACATAGCCATAGCCCTTGGCGCCGCCCTTGGCCTCCTTGACCAACTGGTTGAAGGGATTGGCGTCGCCGTTGTGGGTCGAGATCACCAGCACCCGGCCGCCCCAGATCAGCAGGGCGAGCGCCGCTTTCATGAGTTCCGCGAGATCGTCGTGGAAGGCTGCCTCGTCGATGATGACGAAGCCCTGCATGCCGCGAAGACTGCGGGGGCGCGAGGGCAGCGCGATGATCTGAAAGCCGCTGGCGAATCTGATCCGGAACGCCTTGACGAATTTCTCGGGCTCGTCCTCGAACAGATATTCTTCCGTCTCGGCGGCGGCCTCGGCGAAAGCCTTGGCCCACATGGCGCAGGTGTCGATGAACTCCCGCGCCATTTCGAGGTTGTAGCCGATATAAAAGGCGTCCATGCCCCGCGCGGAACTCGCGCTCGCGGCGGTCAGAACGGCCTCGGCCGCCACCGCCCAGGTCGCCCCGGTGCGGCGGCTCTTCTCGCAGACCGTGACGCGAAACAGCGCGGTCGTGGAGAGCAGCGTCTTCTGACATTCGATCAGGACGCCTTCAGGCTGCTCGGAGTCGAAGTCGGGCGGGAGCGACTTGAGGCTTTCCTGCCGCAGCGCTTTCCACTCGGCCTCCGTGATCGCCCGTGGCGAGCGGATTTCGGTCGGGCCGCTCATCCTTCCTCCCCGTCGAACTTCGTCCGCTCATTGCCCCAATTGTCCCAGCCGCGGCGCGATTGGCGCGAGAACAGGTCGAGCTTCTTGACCTTGGGAAACATCCGCTCGCATTTTTCGTAGATGTCCTCGGGCTTGCGCGAATGCTCGCGCCGCGCGGCCTCGATCAGATTGCGTTCGGAGCGAGAGACGATCTTGGGCGCGCCGATCGCGCCCCAGAGATAGACTTCCAGGCAAGAATGCTCCCAATAGCCGGTTCCGAATGCCCACTTCGGATTCTCGCAACCGCGCTTCCATGTCGGGGAGCGCTTGGCCCAGCCGCCATAGCTCTTGTAGGCGAAGCCCCAATGCTGCATCAGGTCGAGCTGCATCGGCAGCTGCGCCGATGTGGTCCAAAAGCAGATCGCACAATTGGGCGCGGCGAGCCGCCAGACGGGAAGCTCATAAAGCTCTTCCCGGCTCATGGTGGGATAGTGGCGCTCGGCGCTCTTGCCCATGCCCTTTTTCGAGCGCGTGATATAGCGGTGCGGATTGTCGGCGTGGATCAGCCCATAGCTGCCCTCTTGCAGATCGCCGAAGGGCCGGTCATTCATGGCTTCCTCTGGATGCCGAGGAGTTCAGCCTTCAAGCGCTCGCGGGTCTCGGCCGAGAGTCCCGTCTTCGCCGCCACCTTGTCGACCGCCTTGCCGGCCTCTTCCTTAAAGGCCTCTACGGCCTTGGAGCGCCGCTCGGTCGAAAGCTTTTGCCCCTGAATGGTGGCGAGATAGGCCCGCGACAATTCCATCGCCCCCTTGGGGCTGAAATCCTTGCCGTCGGAGTCTAGCATTTCCGTGATCAGGACCTTGATCAGCTCGCCGATGACGAGATTGGTCTGATCCACCCGCTCGGGGGTGAACTGCGGGGCGAGGCCTTCAAACAAGGCCCGGCTTTCCGCCAGCCGCCGCGCCGCGGAAGCGACCCGCACGGCCTTGCGGTTGAAGGCGCTCTTGCTGATGCCGGGGAGGCCCTTGGCTTCGAGCATTTCGTTCAGCTCGCAGCGAATCTCCTCCTGGGTGCGCGAGCGCTCGTTGAGCTGGGCCATCGCCCAGACGATGTCGTCCCGCGCCTCCTCGGGCAGCAGGTCGATCGAGGAGAGCCGCCCGCGTCCCTCGGCCATGGGGTCACTCCGCCGGGCTCGGGCGCTTGACGCCGGTGATGACGCGCCGGCGCTCGACATGATCGAGCCCCTTCTGGGTGAGCTTCGCGATCAGCACGGAGCCGATCTCGTTGACGGTGGCGGCGCCCATTTCGGCCAGCCAGCGCAGCTCGTCGTGGACCCATTCGCGGGTCTTGGTGATGGCCCAGCGCTCTTCGAGGTCCTCGCGCAGCGCCTCGCTGTTCCAGCGACCGTCGGGCTGTTCGGCGAGATCGCGCAGGATGATGAGGCGGGCGTGTTCGCGGATGATCTGATCGGCGCTCATTTCGCCCGCGCCTCCGCCGCCGCCGCGCGCTGCTCGGCTTCGATCGCACGCTCCTCCGCGCGCTGATATTGCCGCGAGATGGTCTTTACGTTGTCGATCAGCGCGTCGAGCTTCGCAGTCACTGTCGCCTGCAGCGTGGCGACCGCAGTCGCAAGGGCGTGAAGCTCCTTTTGCGTCGGCAGATGCTCGATCTCGTTTTCGACCCGAGCCAAGCGGCTTTCCATGCCGTCGACGCGCTCGAACAGGCGCGTGATATCCTTGCGCCCCTCCTTGAACTCCCCTGACAGATCGTCGATCGCCTTCTGATCGCGGCGGTAAAATGCGCCCCAGATCGCAACGCCGAGGGCTGTAGCGACGGCCGCCCATTGTGCCCCAGTTCCGACATCCATTATCTGCCCCAACAGCCCGCGAGAGTGAAAACGATGATGAAAGGCGTCGCCACCAGCAGGGCGGCGCCGAGGAGCATGAGGAGACGCGCCGCTCCCATGACGCGCCCAATGTTTGCGCCGCCTGTCTCATCGACAGGCGGCGCGGGTTTTCCCGTAATCGCCGATCATTCTGGCGAGCTGCGAGTTCCTGGGCAGCTCGTGCAGTTCGTCGGCGGCCTTTCGCTCCTGGGCGGCCGAGTAGGTCACGAGCGGCGGACAACCGCCGCCCGCGCTCACGCAGGCCGACACCAGAAGGCTAAAACCGACCATTGCGAAGATCGTCCTCCACATCGGAAAGGTCCTTCTGCTGCGCCATTATCTGCCCTTGCCGCTTGGCGGTGGAGGCATCCGCCTCGGCGCGATCGGCCCGCTCTTTCTCGCTCCCGGCTTTGCCGAGAGCGTCCATCACGGCGCGGCCGAGCGCATAGGCGACGAGGCCGGCGACCGCGAGGGCGGCGAGCAGCGTGGGGTTCACGCCGTCACCTTGTGGGTGGCGCGGATGCGGCCATAGAGCGCCACGGCGCCGGAGACCACGCCGATGGCGCTGGAGACGAGGCCGCCGCCCTGCGCCAGGGCCTGCGAGATCGCGTTCTGATCGTCCGGGCTCACGGTGTAGCCGAAGGTCGCGGCCGTGCCCGCGCCGATCGCGACGAGACTGCCCCAGACGCCCGTGCTCTGATACCAAGGCTTCGTATTTTCCATTTTCTCTCTCCGTTGAAACGCCGAGGGCTCAGCAGCCCCAGCGAAAGCAGTAAGCGGTCGCGAGACCGACCCTCAGAAGCGCCGAGCCGCAGAGGCCGGCGAAAACGGACCACGCCGCGACGCGCAGAAAGGCGTGAGCGTCCATCAGTCCACCGTCGCGAATTGGAAGTGCATGGGGTCGGGGCGGTCTTCCCAGCGTCCGCCCCAGATCCAGCCGTGCTTTTCGAAGCACTGCACGATCAGGCTGACGGACTTGAAGAAACCATGATGCTGGCCGAGCTGGTTTTCGCCGGCGTCGAAATCGAGCGCGAGCGCGTAGGCGTGCATGGAGGTCATGGAGCCGCCGCGCATCTGGCGCACAACCCAATCGCCCGAGAAGCGGTCGATGTGCAGCGCTTCGATCTTGGCCTGGCTCTTGCCGCAGCTCTCCCAGATGTCTTTGAGCACGAGCTCCAGCGACGGCGCGGCGCATCGGTTGACCTTCAGAAAATGGATATCGAGATCACCCATGCGCATCTGCCACGGCGGCTGCACATGCTCGATATGCACGCCGAACTGCGGACGGCTGGGGTTCCCGAATAGCTTTAAGCACTCGCTCTGGAGCGGGCGCGAAGGCGGGATCGCCGGCGCGGCAGGCTTGGCTATAGGCTTCGCGACAGGCTTCTGGACGGGCGCTTTGGCCATGGATCATCTCCCCAGGATGGCGACGCGCACGGTTCCGACGCCGCGGCGGACAAGGCCGACGACGCTGGCGGCGCCGCGCGAAAGATCGAGAGAACGCCCGGTCCATCTGGCCGGGCCGCGGTCGTTGATGCGCACAACCGCGCAGCCGGAAAAACACACCCGCAGCTTTGTGCCGAAGGGCAGCGTGCGATGGGCCGCCGTGAAGCCCCATTGATTGAAGCGCTCGCCGTTTGCGGTGTGGGAATTAGGCTCGTATTTCCGCGGGCCGCCGCCATAGAAGGAGGCGAGCATCGCGTGGCCGATAAGCGGCTGACGGACGGCGAGGCGCAGCGGCGCCCGTTTGCGCGCAGCGGTCACATGATCGCCTCCCGTGGAAGACCCTGAAAACAGCGCAGAGAGGAAATCGCCCACGGAAGCGGCCTTCGCCGGCGCGCAAGACGCGGCGGCGATGAGAAGGGCCGAAATGAGGGATTTGATTTTCACCGGGGACGCCTCTGCTTCGATGGGTCGAAGCTAGACGAGGCGGGTTCCTCAATTCGACTGCGACAGCTGTCGCAGCAACGAGGCTGATTTAATCGTGAGGGTGAATCGGCTTTAAAGCAAGCGGCCTAAAACAGCCGGCCCTGCGGGTCGTCGAGATCGCGGCGGCGCGCCGCGACACGCTGGACGGTGCGCAGATGCACGCCGAGGCGACGCGCCACCTCGACCTGATTGACCCCTTCTTCGAGCAGTTTCACCGCCGTGCGGCAGGCGCGCTGGTAGAAGCGGTGCGGGCCCAGGGGAATCAGGAGGCGGACTCCGATGTCGTCACTGAAGTGGGCGCAGATCTTGTCCGCGGCCTCGCGTCCCACGCATTCGACCAGCCAGTGGCCGTCGCGCGCGCGGGGCGGGAAATAGACGCCGGTTCCGCCTCTTGCCTCGGCCAGTTTCAGCGCCGCGACGAGCCCCGCCGCGTCGGCGATCTCCTGGAGCGTGGGGGGCAGGAAGAAGGTTTCTTCGCTCAACGTCCGGCCTCGCGGACGCTGACGAGGGAGCCCTCGATGATGCGATAGGAAAGGCCGCCGACGACGATGCGGTAATCACGCGCCTTAATCGATTCCGCCGCATCGGCCGCGCGCCCGAGGCTCTCGGAAAGAGCTGCGCGCAGGGTCTCGACCGGAAGGGTTCCGGCGATGCGCAGCACATCGAGCAAGGCGTGGTCCGTCACCTTAACGCTCATGGCGTCGCTCCCTTGGCTTTCTGCTCTTCGAGAAACCGCTTGAACGCCTCGCCATGAACGACGAGGAACTTCATGACCTCGATGCCCTGGACCAGCCGGGCCTCGTGCATCTTGGCGATCTCCGGTGCGCCGATAGGGCATGAAGGCGAACTCGCCGCGGTAGTGCTGGAGCACATGCTCCAGCTCCTCCTGCACCCCGCGCGGAGAAGGCTTGCTGAAATCGTTCAAGGCCTCCTCCACATCGCTTCGAAGGCCTTTTCAAAGCGGTTCAAAGCCTCCTCGCATTGGAGCGCGACGAGGGAATTGTCCTGGCGCATGAGACCGCTGTGGGTGAAGTTGCCGGCGCCCTCGCGCAAGATTCCGTCTGCGGCGTAGGCCTTCAGATGCATGAAGGGCGCAGGGGAAGCCTTGTAGCGGATCTCCGCCGAGGGCTCGGCGTGCAGCCGCTCCATGGCGGCGGCGAGCGCCCTGGGCTCGCGCGAGAGGCGCCCGTCGCGGTAGAGCCGCACCGTGACGCCGCGACGCGCCGCCTCGGTCAGCGCGTCGATGACGGGAATCGAGGTCAGCACATAGGCCGCCATGTCGATGCGATGCTTGGCGGCGCCCAGCAGATCGACGTCGATTTGTTCGAGGTTCTCCTGCGGCGCATAGGCGATGCGCCGCAGCTCGCAGGGGCCGGCGAGCGCCGGCGATGCGAGAAGGATGAGGGAGAGGAGCGAGAGGCGCTTCACCGGCGGAACTCCGGGGCTTCCTCGAACTGCTTTTCGACCGCCAATCTCACCTCGTCGCAAAGCCTCCAGGCGATTTCGCGCGGCAGAGGAAGATCGAGAATGAGGGTTTCGATATTGCCGACCTTCGCGAACTGCCTCGCGCGGCCGGCTGAGCGCGCCTGCTCCAGCAGCTGCGCCTGATTGACCAGCAGCTCCTGAACGCGTTTCTCCAGGCGCTGGACTTCCTTGCTTTCGCGTTTGAACCAAATCATCTGCAAGCCTTTCTAGCCTTTGAATGGGGGATTTCTCTCGCCGTTGCAGGCGCCGCAAGGGACGCCGCGGAGGGTATCTTTGATGTTGAGGTCTACGCGATATCTGAGTTCGCCGCCGCAGCGCCGGCAGCGAAACAGGGTGAAACCGCCGATCGCATCCGTGCCTCTGTCGGCCCTCCGCTTCTTCTCTTCCGCCATCGCGCGGCGCAGTTTTTGCCCGAGGCGGTTGGCGAAATCGTCGATCCGCGTCGGGCTCACCCCCGCGATCTCCGCCTGGAAGGCGAAATCGAAAGAGACGCCCGGCATGCCGAAGGATTGGAGCGCATGGAGCTTCTTCGCGATCGCCCGGCACACCGCGCGCTTTTGCGCAAAGGACCCGGCATCGCGACCGACCGGCCATTCGACGCCGCCGGCCCGCGCCAGCCAGCCCCGCAGCGCCTCGATCGCCTTGCTGGCGTCCTTGGCGTCGGTGAGCCAGCGGGTGTGATCAATCCGGGTCTGGCGCTTGACGAACTGCGCCAGAGCGGCGTCGTCGCGGTTGTGGATCAGGCCGAGATTATATCCCGCGATCCAGAGCGCCTGAAGGATCTTGGCATAAGGCCCTTGGAGCCTCACCGCTTTCCCCCGCGCCGAGCCGCAATGCACGGGCGGGATGTCGAGCCCCTTGAGAAACAGCGCGGCTTCTTCGTCGGTCAGTTCTGTGGAAGACCGTTTGCCGAACTGGCTCCACAGCATGTCGCGGTAGAGCGCGTCGTCGAGGCCCTGCTTGCGCAGCGCGGCGTGGATGGCGCGGCTTTGTGCGGCAGTGGTCATTGGCGCGCTCCCTGTTGCAAACGCAGGCCGATCATGACGAGCGCGACGGCGGCGCAGCCCGAAAGCAGCGCCAGCAACAACGCAAAGCCGAAGGCCTGTTCGGCGAGCCCGGAAGCCACGGCGACGACGCCATGTGCCGCGACAGCCGCGGCGAGGGTGTAGAGGAAAGACGGCCGGCTCATGCTGAAGCCCTTTCCGCGCTGGCGAGATCGACCGTGACCGGGCGCCATGCGCCGTCCGGCGTGTCGCGCTCGGAAAAGCGCAGATAGGAGCGCGAGCCGATGACGCGAATACTGTCGCGCACGGCGTTCATGGCCTGCGTCCAGCGCTCGTCCTCGATCTCGACGCGCAGCAGCATGAAGATTTCGGCGCGATTGATGCGGCCCTCCTTGTCGACCTGAAAGGCGCGGGTGACCAGGGCGCGGATCTCGTCGCGGGAATCGGCCGCCCATTCGTTGAGGCATTCGTCGACGAGGCTCTTGGCCGCCTGCAGCTCGGGCCCGAACTCGAGCTGATCCTGCACCTGGACCTGGACGCGCATCAGCCCGTCGAAGCTGGTGAGGGTGAGATTGCCCTTCTGGCCGCCGAGTTTGGCGCCATAGTCCTGGGCGACGAGGGCCTGCAGCGAGCCGATGTCGTCGTAGCAATGGCCCTTGAAGCGGGCGATCTGGGCCGAAATGTCGGTCGCAAATCCCATGATCTTGCGCACCGTCTCGTCGAGGAGAAGGTCCATCGGCTTGATCGCGCTTTCGGGCACCAGCGCGCCTCTCGCGTCCATTCGATAGGGCTTGCCGTTGATGATCTGCACGGGGTCCATGTTCAATCCTCTCTTTCAATGGTTTCAATGAGGTTTTGCAGGGCGGCTTCGCGCCGCTCGCGGGCGTTGCGTTCGCCTGCGGTCCAGAGCGCCTTTTCGACGGCGGCATGGGCGGCGAGGAAGGCGGCGAAGCGCCGATCGCCGGAGTCCCGCGCTGCGTCTATGGCGTAGCGCAGGCGCCAGAGATTGGCCCGGGAATCTCGGGCCCGCAGGCTCCGATCGGCGAAGACGAGAGCGCGGAGCAGCTCGCGAGCGCAGGGAGACCGGACGGGCGCAGACGCGGGATCGTCTACGTCCAGATTCACGTCACAGTCGCTCTCCTGGGTGAAATGCTCGTGCAGCGCCCCGCAGATCGCCATGATCTCGATCACCGAGAGCGAGATCGCGGCGCGCGGGCCGCCCTTGACGACGCGCATGGCCACGGCGGGGAGATCGATATCCGCCATGTCCGGCGGCAGGCTCTTCGCCCTGGCCGCAGCGCGCTCAAGGATGCGCCGCTCCAATTCCGCCACTTCCTCCGCGAGGATAGGATCGACCGCAAGGCGCGCGGCGAATTTATCGCGGCCAAAGAGCACGGTGGTATGGTCACGGCCGCCGAGGGCCGAGCCGATCGCCGGCAGGGATTTGCCGGTGAGGCGCGCGGCGAGGTAATAGGCCGCAGCCCGAGGCCCCGTGACCGATGCGCGGCGGCTGCTCGAAGCCAGTTCGATCCGGGTGAGGCCGTAATGCGCGCATATCTCCTCGCTCACCTCGGCGATGGTGGGCGCGTGGAACAGCGCGGGATCAGGCAGCGCCGTCATGACCCGCTCCCTCTCGCTTGGCCGCGTTGTATCGGCTCTCCCGTGCGAAATGCTCGCGCAGATCGACGATCGCCGCGCCGCCTTCCAGGGCCTTGAGGTCGGTCAGGCGCTGCTCGATCTCCTCGCAGCTCTTGCGGGCGAGGAGTGCGCAATCCATCGCCGTGAGCTGGGTGCGGAGGCGCTCGATCTCGCGCTCCCGCACATGGGCTTCGAGTTCCAGCCGTTTGGCCTTTTGTGCCAGCATTTCGAGCGCCTCGCCGACGGCGCCATAGCCCTCGAAGCTCTTCTGCGGCGCGAGTTCGATGAGGCTGTCGCGCAGATCCCCGAAGCCGCTGGCCATCTCGCTCAGCGCATTGGAAAGCGGCAGATCGGGGGCTTCGTCCAGCGCGTCGGCGATCGCGGCCTTGCGCTCCAAAGCACGGCGTTCGACGCCAAGTTCGATGGCCTTTCGTCCCATCTCGTAGATTTCATCGGCGAGGGCTTCCATCGCCTGCGGTTCGAAGTGACAAGGCGAGGCCCCGAGGCTACGCAGGCAGGCTTCGAGATCGGCGAGCTTTGAGACGAGGGTTTGCGGTTCAGCCATCGACGCCTCCCGCAACTTTGAGCCGCGAATGCTCGCAGCCGCCGCGGCAGGCGTGGAACAGCGCGGTGCGCGTCGCGCTGGTGCCGGTGAAGGACTTGGCCTGTTCGTCCTGGCAATAGCCCTTGGTGATTTCATCCAGCACCGGGCAGACCACGGTCTCCCGCATCAGCTCGCCGCGCACGCGCGCTTCGATTCCGCCCCAGTCGCGAGCGCCGTAGCTGTTGGAGAGGATCTGCGAGACGGTCGATGCCGACACGCCGATCTTGCGCCCGGCCGCCGCCGCAGTGTTGGCGTCGGCATATTTGGCCAGCTCCTCGATCCATTGGGGAAGCGCGGCGCCATAGGCCTCGCGCGCCTTGTCGAGAAACAGAGCCTTAACAAGCGGTAAAGAATTAACCTTAACAGCCGCGGTCATGGACGCGCCTCCGTAACTACCGCCTCGCCCAGGGGCTTGCGGGTGTTCATGTCGAAAATGAAGTTCGCGTTGCAGAGCTTAGGCGCCTGCGGGCCGCTGTTGGCCCGCGGCGAGAGTCGATAAACGCCGACGGTCGAGCCCTTGCCCTTGAGGCGCTGCGGCGGGTCGATCACGATGACCGCGCCGGCCTTGAGCAGCGCGCGCACATAGGCGTCCGCCGTGCGCTGCGCCACCGGGCGCTCTTCGGTCGAGGCCGCTATGGCGAGTTCGTTGATCGAGAAGCGCGCCAGGGTGCGCATGGCGTTCCACAGCGCCTGCCGCGCGGTGAAGGGCTCCGTCTTGCCCTCCGCGCGCCTGATCGGCGCGTTGCGCTGGGGCCGCTTGACGGCATAGACCGCCTGCATCGCAAAGCCGTCGCGCTTCTCGCCTATGCGCACGACGAAGCCTTCGGCCTTGAGGAACTCGACGTAGCGCTTGACCGATTTATAGGCGACGCCTTCCGAGGCCAGCGCGATGGAGCGAATGGTGAAGCCCTTCGGTCCGGCGGCCTGCATCAGAGACCAGTAATGCGCCGGGCCGGAAGGCATCGCGATTTCGATGGCGATTGGCTTGCGCGTCACGAAGCCCTCCGCGTGTTGGAGGCGACGATTTCGGGCTTCACGATGAGCTTGGCGGCGCGCGCCTTGGGCGCTTCGCCGGTGTAGATCGCGCCGTCGTAATTGGCCTTTGAAACCGCCTTCACGCCGGCGTTGCGGGCCCAATGTCCAACGCCGTCGAGGCTGGTGGCGATGCGGCGGGCGCGGCCGTCGCCCTGCACGCGGATTTCGTCGAGCAGAGCGTCCTCGATCGTGACGCTTTCGGGCAGGAGCAGCTCGGCGAGCTTTCGCGCATCGGCGAGATCGCAGGGCTCCGCCCCGAACCAAGCGAGGATTCGGTTGTGCAGCCGTTCGACCTGGGCGAGCTTCGAGGGCAGCCGCTCCTCGCCGATCAGCAGCACGGGCACGTTGGAGCCCATGGCGATTTCGCGGATCAGCTCGATGTAATTCTTGTCGCAAATCTTGTCGGCTTCGTCGACAAAGAGCGGCCGGCGCGGTTCTTCCGCCAGCGTCTGGATCGCGAGCTGCGACAGCTCCGCCACCGAGCCCGAAGGCCGGTGCACGCCGCATTCCTGCAGGATCGCGCAAAGCAAAGTCTTGCGGGTCCAGCTGTCGCCGACCTCGACGCGAATGGCCCGCGTCTTGTTCTGCGCATAGATCGAGGCGTAGCTTTTGCCGTCGCCGGAGCGGCCGTGCATGACGCCGATATTGGGCAGCGACGGCGAGCGATCGCGCACGCGCGAAACCAGTTC
Source organism: Methylocystis heyeri (assembly GCF_004802635.2). Lineage (NCBI taxonomy): Bacteria > Pseudomonadati > Pseudomonadota > Alphaproteobacteria > Hyphomicrobiales > Methylocystaceae > Methylocystis > Methylocystis heyeri. The sequence goes on along the minus strand of NZ_CP046052.1, from coordinate 3,089,050 downwards.
GAAGAATCCCGAAACATTCTTCAACGCCGCGATACTGCCGCGGGGTTTGACGGGAGGGGACAGGTTTGACATAGTTGCTCTCGTATCCTTTTCGGTTTTGAGGGGCGCGCCGCTGCAACGGCGCGCCTTTCCTTTTGAAAAACTCACTTCAACGCTTGCTCACCAAAGTCTTCGAACATGGCCTTCATCGCCGCGTATTCGGCGCCGGCCTGATAGCCGCCGAGCCAAAGGGCCAGATCGGTCGGAATCGCTTCGCTGCGCGCGATCGCGGCCTCCAATTCCAATGCACGCTTGAAGCGCTGCTGCTTGGTCTCGGGGAGGCGAACGACGGAGGTCGAGGGGGCTTGTTCCTGCGTCTTCTCGGCGAGATAGGCCTTCACCTCTTCCACCGGGCTCAGCGCCTCTTTCGCCGCCGCAAGCGCCGGGGTCTCGTGGGTTTCCGCAGGGCGCGGGAAGATGGCGAGCTTGCCGCTCTCCAATGCGCCCTGGCGCAGCACGGCCTCCGCCATGTCGCGCGGCTTGATGCGGCGCATGCCGGCGCGAAGCTCTTTCGTGCCTTCTTCCAGCAAGGCCTTTTGCGCCGACTTGGCGCGCGCCACTGCTTCCACCGGATCGACGCCGGCAAGCTCGGGGCAGATCGCCTCGCCGAGGAAGGTTTCGCCATCGGGTGAGAAAAGGAAGGCGCGGCCCATGTCGGCAGGGTCCATGCGCACGAAGACGCGATCGCCGGGGAGGACGGTGGTCGGCAGATAGAAGCTGCCGTCGATGCGCACGCCCTGTTTGCCGACCATGCGCAGCCCATCGGCGCCCGCGAGCGGCGCCAGCAGCAGATCGAGCGCGCGCTCGTCGGCGACGCGGCGGACCTTGCCGGCATAGGAGGCGGCCTTGGCCTGCGGCGAGACGCCGTCGATCCCGCTATGGGGCCGCGAGGCGTAGCGACCCCGCGCCCAATCGTCGAGATAGGCCTGCAGCTCCCTGGCGGTGAGCTCCACGCCGAAGGCGCGGGCGTCATCCTGGCCGAGGCGGGCCGAGAAGGCCTTGCGCTCCTCGATGACCTTGCGGTCCTTGACGCTGTGGCCGATGAAGCCCGGCAGCAGCGGCATCAGATCGCGCTGCATCGAGCCAATGGCGCGCTCGACATGGCCCTTCTGCTCGGGGCTGAAGGGCGCGGAGAATTCGACCTCGATTTCGAGGCTGGCGAAGAGGCGCTGCGAGGCCTTCGCGATGAAATCCGAGCCGTTGTCGAGCTTCAACCGCTCCGGCGCGCCCCATTCCAGGATCGCCTTGCGCATCAGCAGGGCGACGGCTTCAGCCTTGGGCGTGCGCGAGAGATAGATGCAGAGCCGGCGGCTGAAAATGTCGATGCAGACATAGACCGAATGGCGGCCATCGACGCAGAGGACGTCCGCGGGCGAAGCGTCGATCTGCCAAAGCTCGTTGAGGCGCGTGACGGGATGGGAGTTGGCGCCGGAAACCCGAAAGGCGCTCTTGAAGCGATCCGGGTTCGTCACCCGCGTCAGCAGCACGCCATTGTCGGCTTTGAGCCGGGTCAAATAGAGCTGAAAGGTGCGCTTCGAGGGCAGTTCCAGCCCCGCGAAACGATCCGCCACCAGCGTGCGGACATGATCCGCGGAAAGATGCGGCTGATGGGCGACATGGGCGAGGATGAACGCCTTCACCTTACCATCCTCCGCCACGTCCAACGCGCCCTTACCCCTGCGCGCCGCGCCTCGATCGACTCCGAGGCGGGATTTGTCGCGCCGCGCCGCGATGCGCCAGCGCTGGAGCGTCTTTGCGCTCGTCTGTTTGATCTGCGAGCGCACCCAGGCCGCGACGTCGATGCGCTCGGCGTTGTAGAGCGCCGCGAACAGCCGGTCCGCCGTGCGGTGGCTCATGGAGCCCTCGACCGCGAGCCGGTCCGCGGCCATCACCAGCGCCATGCGGGCGTCGCGGGACTCCATCATCGGCAGGGAGAGCTGGTCGCAGCCCGCGGCGCTCTCCTTGGTGGCGTCGACGAGGCCAAGGGTCCCGGCGACATAGGCCGCGAGGCTTTCGGGCGGCAGCAGCTCGATGTGGTATTCGAGCCCGCCGCCGCGCCCCGAGCGCGCCCGCACCATGCCGGCGCGCTCGTCCCAGCCGTTGCGCTCCGCCCAGTCACGCCAGCCGCGCGGCGTCGCCGGCAGGCCGGGCAGCGCGAGGTCAGCGAGTTCCTGGAGCGAGAGCCAGCTGTTCATTTTCCGGCGGCCTCAAGGCGCATGCGGGCGTCGGAGACAGCCTTGCGGCCGGCCTCGGTCAGGCGAAAACAGTTGCTTGGGAGGTCATGGAAATAGAGGCCCGCATGAAGCCATTGGCCTATCACGGTTGGATGAGGCTGCAGCCGCACCGCCCAGAACGGCGTGCCGTCAAACTCGCTCAAGGGGACGCCCGAAGCGCCTGGAGGAAAGGTCTCGCGAAGGAGATAGACCTGCTCGACCGTCATCTCCGCGTCTCCGCGTAGGCGAGCCCGAACTTCTTCATGAAAGAGGCGCGCGTGGCCTTGCTGGCCTTGTCGAAGGACTCGGAGAGGTTTGTGAGCAGGCGGCCTTGCGGGTCGTTGGCGGGCTGCCGCTCGAAGCCGCAGGCCCATTTGGCCTGCAGCACCGTTTTGGCCTCGCCCGAGGAGATTTTGCGCGCCAGGGCGAGCTGCTGTTCGGGCTCGGCCTCGGCCAGGGCGAGCAGCTCCTGCTGATTGGTCTCGACCCCGGTGCCGCGAATGGCGGCGATGATCTCTTCAGACAAATTGTTAGCGATATGGAGTGCGCGATCGATAGTGCCCTTGCTGTAGCCGATCCGCTTCGCCGTCTCCTCGGAAAAGCGGGAGGAGAGAAAAACCCCCAAGTTGGGGTTTTTTTCTTCCTCTTTGAATTCAATGTCTTTGCGCTTGCGACCGCGCGTCTCCCCATATTTTTTGACGAAGAGTTCCCGGCGCTTGGCGATGAAGATCGCCCGATCCAATGGATTAAGGTCGCGGCGGGCTACGTTCTCGTCGATCTCGGCGATTTTCGCTTCGAGATCGTCGAGTTCCTGCACCATGACGTGCTTGCCGACGACCAGTTCTTTCCAGCCGAGATCGACCATCGCCCAGTGGCGGTGGCCGCCGATGACGAGCTGATAGCCGCCCGCCGACTTGGGGCGGACGATGATCGGCTGATCGAGGCCTTCGCCGACAACGCCATTGCCTTTGCGCTCGATCGAATCTGCGATGAATTGAGCATGCGCCACGTCGACCGGCCGAAGACGGTCCGTGGCGTCTATGTCCGCGATGGCGATTTTTTCGGGGATTTGCATTCTGCCTCCGGGGCGAAAGGGCGTCGGTTAACCAAAGCTCAAGCGGCGCGGCGGCGTAGCCTCGACCGGAAGGACGCTGTCGGGATAGGCTGGGCGCTCGGGCGCGGAAGCGCAGCCGTGGAGATCAGCTTGCCGTCCGCGTCGAACCATTCCGGCCACAATTCGCAGAGCGGCACGCCGAGAAAATCGGCGATGGCGGCGTTGGCGCGCGGATGGGGGCGAATTTGCGCCCAATACATGGTCTGGCGCTTCAGGCCGTGGTCGCGGGCGATCGCCGCGAAACTCGATCCTTTCATGCGGATCGCCGCCATTATTTCGTGGCGGTTCAACCCCTCTTTGCTCGCCTTGGGCACGTCCAACCTCTCGAATCCACTATTTAAGGTGGATTTAAGCTCAAGTTTGGCGATGCGTCAACCTTGTATGGTGGATTGATGGCGCGCGATCCACTTTTCGATAAGGAGCGCTTCGGCGCGCGGATGCGGGAGCTGACCAAGGGGTTCAAATCGACCGCAGAGGCGGCGAAGTTCCTCGAAATTCCGGAGCAGACGCTCCGCAATGCGCTCGCTGGAAAAAATGAGCCTCGCGCGCCCTTCTTGATGGCCGTGAGCGAAAAGCTGGAAGTCCCCTTGAATGATCTTCTGGGGATTGCGGAGCAGACCTCGCCGAAGAGCGAGATCGTTCCACCGCAAATGGTGCCCGTTCAAAAGCTCGACGCCCTCGCTGCCGCGGGCGCGGGCGCGACCAACAGCGCCGTCGCCGTCGACGAGGAATTGATATTCCCGACCTGGATGATCCGCTCGCTGGCGCCGCCGGGCGCGAAGCTGCGCTTCATGCGAGCGAAGGGCGAAAGCATGGTCCCGACGATCGGGGATGGAGCGCTCCTGCTCGTGAACGAGGCGGAGCGAACCCTGCCGACGAAGCCGCCCAGGCCGAAGAACGAGTTCGACAACCCCGACGTTTACGTCTTCCTCCAAGAGGGCGAGCTGCGGGTGAAACGCCTGCGCAAGACGCCGAAGGGCGAGATCGTCGTTTCTAGCGACAACCGGGCTTATGATCCCGAGGTGCTCGGCGGCCCCGATCTCAAGCGGTTTAAAATCTGCGGCCGGGTGGTATGGTGGGACAATAGGCTTTAGAGTTTGAGGCGCATTAAATGCGTGTTTTGAAGATCGTTTTCTTAGGTCTGGCCGCTCTCGCCTGCTGGTTCCTCACGGCGTTGGCGGCCTATTACAGCGCTCCGACCTGGTTCAGGAGCTATCCAAACCTGATTGCGCCCGCGCAGACGCTCTTCTCGATCCTGGAGCTTCTCGCCTTGGCCCTTGCGGCGATTTTGATCTACGTCGCGCCCAGCGTCGTCGCCGTCGGCTACAAGCATCGCCATGCGCAGGCGATCATCGCGCTCGATCTGCTGTTGGGCTGGACCTTTCTGGGATGGGTCGGCGCGCTCGTTTGGGCGCTGATGGCCGCCGAGCCGGTTGATCTGCAGCGTCCGACTCCTCCGTCGCAAGAAGAGCCCCCCGCTGCCCTGCACGAGGAATCAGACGCCGATTTGCTCGGGCCGCGCGTTCTGCGGTGGTTGGGTGCAAAGACCGCTGGCGTCTTTACTCGCAGTCGGTCCAATTCTCAGTGAAACGATGCGCTCTCGCCCTCGCGCTTTTGCTGATGGCTGCGTCGCCCGCTTTCGCCTGCAAGGGCTGCGGGTGCCGGGGCGGTCCCGGCTATCGTGGCCCGGACGGCCGCTGTGTCGGCTACGCCAATCTCAAGAGCGTCTGCGGAACGCCTCCCGAGACCAATTGCGCGAAGGAAGGCGCCGCCCAGGTCGAGGAGCCGGAATGCACCGGCTGCGGATGCAAGGGAGGCCCGGGCTATCGCGGCCCCGACGGCCGCTGCGTGGGCTTCCACAACATCAAGAGCGTCTGCGGCGACCCTCCCGAAACCCGCTGCAAGAAGGAGCTTTGATGAGCCCTTCAACGCCCCTTGAAGCGCCTCTCCAGTTCCTACTTAAGCGTTTTTGTAGACTAATGCGTTCTCGCGCCCGCCGCTTAGGCAATGCTAGGATTCAGCAGTTTCCGGGGCTCGGGCGCGCTGCTTCGTCCGAGTTCCGAGTTTGCGCCACCGCGGCGCTCGATTGCCCCGGTTTTCTTGGCCACACGCCGTCGGCCTCGGCCGTCGTGACCCCATTTGATCTTGCGCGGTCCTTTTCCGATGCTCCCGCCAAAACCCTCGGTTTTCCCGGCTAATCCCGGCCAGTTCCGGCTAATCCCGCCGTGTCCCCATATGATCCTGCGCATGACACGTGTCATGCGCAGGATCATATGGGGACACGGCGGGACCAGGCGGGATCCTCCGGAATTAGGCGGGATCGCCGGGGAAACCGGGTATTTGGGCGGGGGGAGCCCGAAACCGCCGCGCAAACTCGACACTGGGCCGACGCGGCGCACAGCAGCCAGAACCCAAGCATTGCCTGAGCGGCGGGGCGAAAACGCGTTAGCCTATAAAATAAGGCGCGACCAGGAGCTGAGACGGCGCTTCAAGGGGCGCCGAATGGCTCGCGGAAGCTCCTTCTTGCAGCGGGTTTCGGGAGGGTAGCGCGCCGACAGGCGAATCCCCGCAGGCCCCCGCGCCTCAGGGGGCGATAAACACCCCTTGAGACCGCGGGGCGCGGTGGCTGCGCTTGTGTTTTCAGCCCCAGTGGCGGCAAAGCCCGGTCCAGTGCCGAATGCCCTTGTCCTGCTCCCGGCGGGTATAGGACGCGTAGCAACGATGGCGGTGCTGGTTCGGCGATATGAGAGCCGCCGGCGGAGGGGAGTAAAGTCCATAGGGAGCCGGCCTGGCGTCATAAGCCGCCGCCGGCAGGATCGCGCCGAGCAACATCCCCAGCGCGAACATCGCTACGCCTGCTTTTGTCATTGTCGGGTTCTCCTTTTCGCAGCCAAATAGGAGAGGCGGAACGTCCGTGTAGGGCCACGCAAGATGCAATGTGGAAACCAAAAACCTCAAATGCTCGGGTTGGGATCGCGTGGAGGGTAGCGCAGCAAAATGTCTTTCGAACTCGACGCTCTCCTGCGCACGCGGCCTCAACCGCCGGAGACGATCGCCTGGGCGTGGGCGTTGGAGCGCAACGCAGCCGAGCCGCTGGAACATCGGGTGTTGCCTTCAATCGCGGACGTCCCGAGCCGTCCTCCGACGCGGGGGGAGCTTTGGCTGTGGTTCGGCGAACCGGCGACGGCGAGCTTCGCCGAATTTCTCGCGCATCTGGACTCCGCCGAGCAGGCTCGCGCGCTCGGCTTCCGCGTGGAGGCCGACCGGTGGACCTGCGCCGCCTCGCGCGCCTGCCTGCGCGCGCTGCTCGGCGCTATGCTGGGGGCCGCCCCGCTCGGTCTGAGTTTTCTTTCCGGCCCCAAAGGCAAACCGCTGCTGTCGTCGGGGCGGATCCATTTCAATGTGAGCCACACGCGCGGCCTCATCGCCATCGCCATCGCCGGCAGCCCCGTGGGCGTCGATGTCGAACCAATGCGTCATCTGCCGGATTTGATGGACCTGTCGCGCCTCGCCTTCGCGCCGCAGATGCAGGCTGAGCTCAGCGCCTGTCCGAATGAAACTCTCAGAACAAGAATGTTCTTCCGCTTCTGGACCCTGGCGGAAGCCTATATCAAAGCGACCGGCGAAGGCGTTTCTCAGGGGCTGTCGAGCTTCGTCTTCGACGCCGAGGCAGCTCGATTGATCCAGGCCGCTCCGGCTTGGGGTCCTGCGTCCCGCTGGCGTTTTCATGCCGGGCCGTGACGGCTGCATGGATGAAAGCCGTCGACGCGGCTTCAATGATGAAGAATGAAACATGATATGAAAATGTTGGTCGGGAGCAGTTCAAGCTTGCGCCGGCTTACCTGCGGATATAACGTAAACGAATGCTGAAGCCCGGATTGTCTCGGGTTCGGCGACGCAATTTGCAAGACTCATAGCGTTGAACATGTTTGGGCTGGGGGACAAAAGAGACCGTTGGCGCGGGAATGCGAAGCCGATGTTGGCTGCGCTCCTTCTCGTGCTGTTGGCCGCGCAGAGCCTCCTGATCCTCTCGACGCCGTGCCGTCACGCCGCCTACAACGCCAACGGCGTCGTCGCGGCTTCGCTTGAAGCAAATTGTCTGCATGCGCCGGACGGCGACCAGTCCCGTCGCGAAGGCAAGGATTACGACCACTGCTGCTTTGCCTGTTGCACGCGCGACGCCGACGCGGCAGTGGCCTTCGCGGTTGCGCGCATCTGGGAATCGATCCTCGAATTCCATGATTTCGAAATAGCTTCCGGAGCGCCGGCCGCCGGCCCGGAACGCCCGCTGTCGTCGGCGGGCTGGGTCAGCTCATGGTCTTCGCAGGGGCCTCCCGCGTCGGCTTGAGTTCCGTGCAGTGGCGTTTCTCCCGCCACAACTGCGCCTTTCCCTTCACTAGCTGAAACTTCCCTCGAGCGCTTCGGCGGCTTCGAGGCGGCAAACTCGTGACTCGGAGTCCGCTCATTGCAGTCGGCTCCGTTGCGGGTGGAACGCGGCGCGTCGACGTCGCAAACACTCAAGGATTTCGCACGATGAAAAAAACTCGCGCCCTGTGGGCCGTGATCCTTTCGGCCTGTTCCGCCGGGTCGGCTCTCGCCGCCGATCTTCCCATTCTCAAGGCTCCGCCCGTCGTTCCGCCGTCGCCGCCGACATGGACGGGCTTCTATTTCGGCGCCAACGTCGGCGCCGTGTTCGACGCCAGCCCGAGCGTCACCACCAGCGCCTATCCGCTTTACAACGATCTCGCCGATCAATCGGGACTGGGCTTTGGTCCGACCTATTTCGGCTCCGCCGTCGCGGCCTCCACGCCGCTCGGCGGCTCCTTGAGCAATGTGGGCGTCATCGGCGGCGGCCAGGCCGGTTTCAACTGGCAGTTCGGCGCTTTCCTCGCGGGCGTCGAGGCTGATGTGCAAGGCTCGACGCTCGGCAGTTACAAAAATCTCTCCGGCGCCGCGCTGGAGCCGACGACCCAGGCGCTCCTCACCACGACGTCGAGCCTCAACAAGTCATTGAACTATCTCGGCACGGTGCGCGGACGCCTGGGATATCTCGTCACCCCCACTTTGCTGGCGTTCGGATCCGGCGGCCTCGCCTATGGCGGAATGAATTTCTCGAACGCCCTCTTCATAAGTTCGGCTAATCCGAATTTCACCGCTTCAGCGCTTTCCGCCCAGTTCAACGACGCGAAAATAGGATGGGCGGCGGGCGGCGGGCTCGAATGGATGTTCCGCCCGGACTGGAGCGCCAAGGTCGAATATCTCTACTACGACCTCGGCGCGCAGACAGCCGCGATCAATTTCGCGGCGGCCCCGCCCAATGGCGCGGCGACCCTGCTCTATTCCGCGGGCTATCGGTCGTCTGTGCGCTTCAACGGCCACGCCGTGCGCGCCGGCGTCAACTACCACTGGCATTGGTTCGCGCCCGCCCCGGTCGTCGCGAAATACTGACATTCGCTCGAGGGGGCGTCTCGTCATGCGCGCCGCCTCTCTTTTCTTGAGAATTTGTCCTGTCACGGCGCCGCCGATGCGGCGCGGGAGATCCCTGATGAAAACCAAACGCCTTTTCTTGGAAGCATCCCTGGCGGCCATCGCCGCAGCCGCGGTCGTCGTCGAGGCCCGGGCGCAGGAGAGCTTGCCTATGATCGATGTCGGCGCCGAGAAAGTTGTCCAGGGCGCGCCGCCCGGTCCAGCCGGCGGCGACGGCGGCGGAACCGGAGGGGCGGGCGGAAACGGCACGAGCATCGGCATCGGGAATAACGGCGAGATGTGCGCCGGCGACATCTGCAACAACCCGAAGTCCTATGCGGCGCCGGTCCAGTCGATCGGCACCAAGGTCAACACGCCAGCCATCGAAACGCCGCTCTCGACCAAGACTGTCACCAACCAGATGCTCGAAGACCAGCAGGTCACCTCGATCGAGCAGGCGCTGCGCAATGTCAGCGGCGTCTATTTCTCCGGCGGCGGCGGCAGCTCCTTCGGCTATTCCTTCGGCGCCGTCGTGTTGCGCGGCTTCCCCACCAGCACCTACTACCGCGACGGCGTGAGGCTGGACACTTATCAAGGCGGCACCTCCGGGATCGGCGGCACGCTCTTCGCCAATGTCGAAAATGTCGAGGTGCTCAAAGGTCCGGCCGCCATTCTCTACGGCGCCGTGGAGCCCGGCGGCATCGTCAACCTCAATTTGAAGCAGCCGCTGGAAAAGCCCGCCTACTCGATTCAGCAGCAGGTCGGCAGCTATCAGTCCTATCGTACGGTGCTCGACGCGACCGGACCGCTCTCCGCGGATAAAAGCCTTCTTTATCGCTTCATCGCCTCTTACGAAAACGACGGATCGTTCCAGGACTACGGCTACAATCGGAACGTGATGTTCTATCCCGTGGTGAAGTGGAACGTCGACAACAACACCTGGATCCGCGTCAGCGATCAATATCAGGAAAACCGCATAAACCAGGTCTTTCTGTCCTATCTGACCTACAACAACGTTCTTCCGCTCTGGCTGGGCCGCAGCTGGAATCCGGGGCCGCCGTCTCCCGACGCCCAGAAGCAGAACTTCGCCACTGTGACCTGGCACCACGACTTCGACAAGGACTGGTCGGTCCAGCAGAACTTTCTGTGGCAGACCGTCAACCACACCTACACCCAGACCGGCGCCATCCTCGTGTCGGATTGCATCTCGCCCGGGGGCTATTGCGGCGCAGGCAACTTCACCGGCGCCTTCCTGCCCGGCAATGCGCAGCTTGTGGAGAGCGGCTATCCCAGCTTCGGGACCCAGCAGACCTATGTCACCAATCTGGACGTGGTCGGCCACGTCAAGACCGGCGAGCTCCAGCACACCATGCTGCTCGGGGCGGACTACTACCGTTACAACGGTCGGCTCCTCAACACTCTGGCAAATTCGTTCGGGTCGCTGACCGTGTTCGGGACCGCTCCTGCGACGACGCCCTCGCTATATGCTCCCTCTGCGGCCTCGGGCCAGCAGGGCGACAATGTCGGCGCCTATATTCAGGACCAGATCAAGCTTCCCTATGATTTCGAGATCCTCGCCGGCGGTCGTTACCAGTATGTCAACAGCCGCTTCCAGACGACCACTGACGACACCTGCGGCTATCCGAACAATTACGGCCTTTCCATCCCCTGCGTACAGGCTCTCGAGACAATGAAAACCCAGACCGTCAACCAGAGGGTCACGCCGCGTGCGGCTCTGCTCTGGCGGCCTTACGAGTGGATGAGTCTTTACGGCAATTACGTCGAATCCTACAGCCCCAACTACAACGGCTATCTGGTCCTCGGCTCGAACCTGCCCAATCCTCCGAGCGCAGGCCAGCAAGAGGAAGCCGGCGTCAAATTTCAGTTCTTCGACCAGAGGCTGCAAGCCCAGCTCGCCTATTATCACCTCGTCAAGACCAATATTCCGGTCGGCATTCCCAACGACCAGATACACGAGATTCTGGTCGGCCAGGGACGGTCGCAGGGACTCGAAATCGACATCGGCGGCGAGATCATGCCCGGCTGGAGCGTGAATCTCGCTTACGCCAACACCGACGCCCTGGTCACCAAGGCTTCGCCCTTCGGGGCCGGCTACAATCCCGCGATCGGGTCGCCCTTTCCCTATGTGCCGCGCAACCAGGGAAGCATCGCGTCATCCTATGAGTTCAGAAACGGCTCGCTGCAGGGTCTGAAGGTCGGCGCGAGATATGACTACACCGGATATCTGCCGTTCTTCCATTACAACAACGACGGCACTTATATTTATGGACAGGGAACCCCTAGCTACGGCCTCGTCGGCGTCTTCGCGGGCTATGATTTCCTGTACAACGGCTACAACATCCACACTCAGCTCAACGTCGATAATCTGTTCGACAAGACCTATTACCTTCAGGGCGGCCTCGTGCCGATGTCCTGGGATCAGCTGTCGTCGCCCCAAGCGGGTTGGAGCCTGGCCTACCAGAACAACTCGGTGCTCGGCACGCCGCGCACGATCCGGGGGTTGATCAAGGTGTCGTTCTAGCGCGCGCATTGCGTCCTGTCCGCGCGTAAGCGATTGAGCAGTCACAGTGGGGGCGAAGGCCGTTGGAACTCGAACTCTCCTGGCTTCCGCCTCCCTCCGACGATTGGGCGATCGCGGTCAAAAAAATGGAGCAGGAGGGCGCCTCCTGGTCCGACTTCGTGGCGCTCGCCGGCGCGCGGCTCGGTTTTCTCGAGACCGAGCGGCTCGACCGAATCTTCGGCAGATATTTCGCCCATGATCCGCCTCGCGGCGTCGCGGGCGAGCCGATCAGACTCGCGCTGCTCGGTTCTTCGACGCTCGCGCATTTACGCTCCGGCATTCGCATCGCTGCGGCGCGCCGCGGATTGTGGGCGTCGATCTACGAAGCGGGTTATGGCCAATATCTGCAGGAGTCGCTGGACGAGAGTTCGGCGCTTTACGCCTTCAGGCCGAATGCCGTGCTTATAGCGCTCGACGCGCGCCATCTGGCGGGCGCCGTCGCCTCCGCTGCGAACGAAGCCGAGGCCGAGGCGGCGCTGGGCGAAACTCTCGCGCGTCTCGAATTGTGTTGGAGCCGGCTTACCGCGCGCCTCGGCGCCGCCGTCATCCAGCAGACCCTGCCGCCTGTGTTTCCGCATCTGCTCGGCGCCAATGAGCATCGCCTCGCAGCCTCGCCCGCGCGCGCCGTCGCGAGACTCAACGCCGCGCTGCGGGCAAGGGCTGATCGCAGCGGCGTCTCGATCCTGAATCTCGACGAGCGGGCCGCACAGGATGGCGTGCGCGCATGGTGCGATCCGGCGCTCTGGCTACGCGCGAAGCAGGAGATCAGCCCCATCGCATCGCCGCTCTATGGCGATCTGGTGGCGCGGATTCTTGCGGCGATGCAGGGACGCTCCAAAAAATGCCTCGTTCTCGATCTCGACAACACGCTCTGGGGCGGCGTCGTCGGCGACGACGGGCTCGACGGCGTTGTCCTCGGCCAGGGCAGCGCGCTCGGGGAAGCTTACGTTTCCGTGCAGAGCTACGCCCTGGGGCTGGCGCGGCGCGGCGTCATTCTCGCGGTCTGCTCGAAGAACGACGCGGAAAACGCCTATGCGCCCTTCGACAGACATCCGGAGATGATCCTCCAGCGCGATCACATCGCCTGTTTCATGGCCAATTGGGACGACAAGGCGACCAATCTGCGCCGCATTGCGCAGGAGCTCAACATCGGCCTCGACAGCCTCGTGTTCCTCGACGACAATCCTTTTGAGCGCAATCTCGTGCGCAAGGAGCTGCCGCAGGTCGCCGTTCCTGAAATCCCGGACGACGATCCCGCCCTGACGCCGCAAATTCTTTCGGACGCGGGCTATTTCGAGTCCCTCGGCGCGACCGACGACGATCGCGCGCGTATGGCCATGTATCGGCAAAATCGAGTGCGCGCGCAACTGCAGGCGGCGGCGACGGACCTTCCCACCTATCTTCGCAGCCTGGAGATGGAGCTCGAATGGCGCCGCTTCGACTCCCTGGGCCTGGCGCGCACGGCGCAGCTCATCAACAAGACCAATCAGTTCAATCTGCGGACCCGGCGCTATACCGAGGCTGAGGCAGCCGCGGTGATGGAAGATCCGCGCGCCTTCGGTCTTCAGCTGCGTCTCGAGGATCGCTTCGGCGACAACGGCGTCATCGCGGTCGTCATCGGCCGCCTCGACGAAGAGGAACGCTGCGTGATCGACACCTGGCTCATGAGCTGCCGGGTGCTGGGCCGCATGGTCGAGCAGGCCACTTTGAACATCGTCGCCGAGGAGGCGAGGCGCCTCGGCGCGACGCAACTCGTCGGCGAATATCTTCCGACAGAAAAAAATGCCATGGTCGCAGGCCTTTATGAGAAGCTGGGGTTTTCGACCCTGGAGCGCCGCGCCGACGGCTCCGCGCTCTATGCGCTGACCTTGGCGGATTTCCAGGCGCGAGAGGCGCTCATGCGTGTGCGGCGGGCCGGAGAATGAAATTTTCTTTGCGAACCCGCTCAGAACTGGAAGTACAGAAAAACCGCGGAACCCGGCAGCATGAGCAGGTCGCAGCCGAGCAGCAGTCCGGCGGCGAGCGAAGTGGCGTAGTTCAAACGCAGCGAAGATGCAGCGGCGGCGTGCGAGGCCAGCCATTGCATGATCGTCTGGCTGTTGGGGAGAGCCCATACGATGAAGAAACGTTCGGCCAGATCGAGATAGGGCATGGGCATCCCGGCGTCGTCCGGCGTCGTCCAGCCGTTGAGGCCGAGCATGCCGCCGAGCGTCGTCATCGCCTCGCCTATCGAGTCGGCGCGAAAGAAAACCTGGCCGACGAGAACCGCGAGATAGGTCACGATCACCTGAGCCGCGACGATCGAGGCTTTGATCCCGATGGGCGCCGCCTCCCGAGGCTTCGGGCCATAGGCGCGCCACGCCTGATTAACCGTGAGATAGAATGCGTGGCACAGGCCGAAAACGAGGAATTGCAGTCCGGCTCCATGCCACACGCCGGCGAGGGCCATGGTGACGAGGGTCGGAGCCGCGACGCATTCGAGGAAAGCGGGCATGTCGACCACGCCGCGCCGAAAAGGGGGCAGGCCCTGTTTTTGCCTGCGGCGGGCGACGAGCAGCGAGATCGGATTGTAGAGCAGAAGCGTCAGGTAGCGGGTCAGGGTCATGTGCCAGCGCTGCCAGAAATCGATGATGCATCGCGATCTGTATGGCGAATTGAAATTCAAGGGGAACTTGATCCCGAACATGGCGGCGAGCCCGATCGCCATGTCGGAATAACCCGAAAAATCGAAGTAGAGCTCCATCGAATAGGCCAGAACATAGCCCCAGCTCGAAAGCGTCCCGAAAGCAGCCGGATGGGCGAAGCCGAGCGCAACCTCGCGGGCCAGGGGATCGGCCAGGATCACTTTCTTCGAAAGGCCGATGACGAAATAGAGCGCGCCGAACAGGAGGTTTTCCGTTCTCACCGCATAGATTCTGCGATCGAGGAGCTGGGGCGCAATTTCCCGGACATGCAGGAGCGGCCCGGCCGCGAGATGCGGGAAAAATGAAGCGAACAACGCATAGCGAACGAGGTCCAGGTCCTTCGCCTGTCCCTGTCGACAGTCGACCAGGTAACTGATCTGGGTGAAGGTATAAAAGGAAATGCCCAACGGCAGGATGATGGATTGGTCGTCGCCCGGGATTCCGACGAGATTATGGAAAAAGTCCACTATCGCTGTCAGATATTTGAAATACATCAAAGGAATCAGGTCGCAGACTATCCCGAACGCCAGCGCGATATCGGCTTTCATGGACGGACTGTCTTCGTCGCCTTCGAGCTTGTCGCCGAAGCCGAGCAGGAACCTCCCCAGGAGGAAATTGAACAGGATCGAAAGCATCAGCATCGGAACGAAAGCGACGTTCCAATAGGCGTAGAAAACGAAGGAGGACAGGACGAGCCATGCCGCGGCGGCGGTCGGGCCGAATTTGGACGTCAGGTGGTAGCCGAGAAGGGCGATAGGGAGGAAAGCGCAAATGAACGCATAGGAATTAAACAGCATGCGCCCGATTTTCCCTGTCTGCGATGCTGAGGCAGTTCGCGGCTCTGCGCAATTTGCGTCCCTGAACGAAGGCGACGGCTAGAGTGTTTTCACGTTTCAGGAAAACTGAAAACACTCTAGGCTCTTGTTTTAACGCGTTTCCCACGCCGAACCGGCGTCCACTTCTGCTGGAAACGCTCTAGTGTGCGCCTGGAACTCGGCGCCGGCCCGAAGCCGAAGCCTCTGCGTAAGCGTGCAATAGTATCGGAGCTCCCGCCTTAGCGTCGGCATATCGAGACGGCGATCGCGCATGCCGCAGTTGGGCGGGGTCAAAGAGAGCCATGCAGGAGGCTGCGGTCAGAATATCGATCCAGCAGAGCTGGCGCTCGGGCGAAAGCAATTCATGGATGACGCTCCAACCCAACCTCTGCTCCAAAAACCGAAAGATGAGGACGAGGCTGAAGAGCAGGATGGCTCCAATCGCCGCCATTATACGGCGCTGGGGCGCCTGCGCGCGTGACGAGAATCGCCATGCTACGGTTATGCCCTTTGAAATCATTGACGCGCCTTTCGAGAAAGTTGAGCGAGGGCGACAACCCCAAAGCGGACAGGTCGTTGCGCGGCTCCGCATGAGGAGCCCTCCGGGCCTGCCGCATTGACGGATAAGACGCGCCGAAGCGCCAAAAAACGACATCTTCGATCCTGCGCGCGGAAACTTTTTTCGCCCGCCGCGCGCGTGGCCCAATGTTGCAGGATCCGGCTTCCCTTCTTTCGCTGCATCAGTTAGACGAAGCGAAGCTCAGGGCGCCGTCACCCTCGCGCATCCAACCCGTTCTTCACGCCCCGTGAAACATGCCCACGCCAGAGATAACGCTCTTTTGCTTTCCCTGCGCCGGCGCCAGCGCCTCCGTCTATTATTCATGGCGCCGCAGGTCTCCCCCCTGGCTGCAGGTCGTGCCGGTGGAGCTGCCGGGGCGGGGCGCGCGTTTCGGCGAGCCGCTCATTTTCGATTTCGAACGCCTCGCACGGCAACTGAGCGAAGAGCGGCAGCGCGACCTGCCGCGTTCATTCGCATTCTTTGGGCATAGCTTTGGAGCCTTGCTCTGTTATGGCGTCGCTCATGAACTCGCTGGACGGGGTTGCAGTCTTCCCCTTGCAATGTTCGTCGCCTGTTGCTCGGCGCCGACACGACGCGACGACGAGCGTCTGTCCAGGTTGGACAACGACGATGCGATCGTCGCGGAGCTGCGCAGTCTCGAGGGTACGCCGAAAGAGCTCTTCGAGCATCCCGAGCTGCTACGTCTGACGATCGACGTCGCGACCGCTGATTTCGCCGCATGCAGAAGCTTTCGGAAAAAAGACCTCCCGCCTCTCGACGTCGACATCTTCGCGTTCGGCGGGCGGGACGATGAAGTGACGCCGGAAGCGCTGGACGCCTGGGGTCTGGAAACGTCTCGGCAATCCGCCGTCGAGCTTTTCCCTGGCGGGCACTTCTTCCTGCAGCGTCGGGAAAGCGAGTTTCTCGACAGGCTGTTCGGGATACTCGGCGCTCTCCGAGCGCGCGCGAAGCGATGAAACTCACAATGCGGATGGAATGAATGTTCGCCGCCAAGTTGAAAACGAAAAGTTCTCGCGCGACGCGCCGACTTTCGACAACCGACATTACGGATATATTGCAAGCTCTGCAGTTCGATGTTATGGAAGTTAAGGCTGACAGTTCACAAATTTCGTAAGTTCGAATTCACTATGATCGGGCGACGCTCGAAACATCCTGAATCGAATATGCGCTTGCTGGACGGGTCGGTCGTGGAAGCGCTGTAGGGGACCCTATGGGGAGCGACCTGCTCAGGAGCTGGAAGAAACGCATCGCAGCTCTTGCGATAGCGCTTGCAGTCTTCTTTGCGCTCGGCTTGCCCAACGCGCTCCATGCGACATCCTCTCCGGCATTTGAAAACAGCGCCGATTGCGGCAAAGGCTTTCCCGGCGCTCCGGCTTCCGGAAGCCATGCGGGTCACTGTTGCATTTTAGGTTGCGGCGGACTGAGCTTCATCGGCTTCGTCGCAGTCATTGCGGAGATCCTCGCCGAACCAGAGTCGGGCGCAACCGTTTTTGTTTCGACGCTCGAAACGCCTCCGCGTTCTTTCATTCTTTCTCGATTCGCCGCGCGAGGACCGCCCCGACTGGCGTGACGCGGCCAAACTTCCCAGGCATCTCGCGACTAAAATCCTGAACGCGGCTTTGCGCTTCGAAAGATGCGGCAAGGGCCTGTGGCGGCTTCGCTTGCGACGCGAGCGCCGCAGCGCATATGCGTCTGGGATTTCGATTGCGAATTCAAAGCCGGCGACGCGGCCGCATGAGTTTCTTCGCCTCCGCGGCCTGTCCGGTCGCCTTTTGCTCGTTGCAGGGATTTCTCATGTTTCAACAACCGCGTTATCAATCCGAGCGTTCGCCGACGCGTGGACTGCCGACCTGGTCTCGTTCTGAAGGAGCAGGCCATGTCGACCGCTAACCCCGGGATCGCCGCCCTCTACCACAACCATGCCGGCGAACTTCGAAGGTTCGTCCGCCGCCGGCTGGGCCCCCAGGAAAGCGAGGATATCGTGCAGGACGCCTATCTGCACGTCATGCAGAACGGCGCCGCTTCGTTGCTGCAATCTCCGCGCGCTTATTTGTTCAAGATCGCCGCCAATCTGACCATCGATCAACTGCGAAGGGCCAAGGTCAGAGCCGGGCAGTGCGAACTCGAATGCGGGGATTTCGAGATTGGGCACAGCGGAGCCTCGATGGAGGTCTCGATGGAGTTCCGAAGGCTGGAAAGCGCGCTCGCCGAATTGCCTCCCCTTTGCAGGAAAGCTTTTCTGCTGAGCAGGGTGGTCGGGCTGAATTACCCGGAAATCGCCGAGCAACTCGGCGTTTCCGTGCGCACGATCGACCGTCATATGGTGAAGGCGTGGAGACATGTCTATCACAAGACAGGCCGCTCCCCGGGGACATGATTGGAAAGACCCAACTCTGCCGGAATCGAGCCGAGCCCGGTCTCGAGCATGTTCCCAAAAAGTGCGAAGCGGTTTTTGGAAAAGAACATGCCCCGTCAATGAGGCCTGGAGCCCGTTCGACTGCGTTTAAACCGAACGCGCTCTAGGGCCTGTTGAGAATCAGGATTCCCATTTTGGTGGAAGGATGATTCAAGCTCCGAAAGGAGTTTGCAATGCCCCGATTCTGTCTGACGGACGGCCAATGGTCGAAGCTGGAGCCCTTTTGTCTTGGCAAGCCCTCCGATCCCGGCCGGACCGGGAGCGATGGGCGATTGTTTTTAGAGGCGATCTTGTGGATTGCGCGCACGGGCAGCCCCTGGCGCGATCTGCCTCCCGCCTTCGGCAAGTGGAACACCGTGTTCAAACGCTTTCGCGATTGGGTGAAGGCCGATGTGTTCAAGCGGATGTTTGACGCCGTGTCGGACGATCCAGACATGGAATACGCCATGATCGACGCCACCATCGTCAAGGTCCACCGCCATGGACAGGGCGCAAAAGGGGGACTCAGGGCCAGGCCATAGGCAAATCCAAAGGCGGCTGGACCACCAAAATCCTCGCGCTCACCGACGCGCTCGGCAATTTGGTCCGCTTCGTTCTGCTGCCGGGGCAACGCTTCGACACGGTCGGCGTCGCGCCTTTGATCGAGGGCGTCGAATTTGGCGCGCTGCTCGCCGACAAGGCCTTCGACAGCGACTGGATCGTCGCCGAACTGAACGAGCGCGGCGCGCAAATCGTCATCTCCCAACATCCAAGACGAAACGCGCCTCTCGCCATCGACATCGAGCTTTACAAAGCCCGTCACCTCATCGAAAACTTCTTCGGCAAACTCAAGGAGTTCAAGCGGATCGCCCTGCGCGCCGACAAAACCGATCAAAGCTTCACAGCCATGATCCGCCTCGCCGCCGCGCTCATCAATTCGCGATGAATCTCAACAAGCCCTAGATCGCTCTCCTCGCGGTCTTCGATAATTCGGACAGTCCGGGCCATGAGCCCGGGCTACGCATCGCCCGCTTCAGCGGAAGAGAAGAGATCTGTTTATGCGGCGACCTCGCTTGCTTCTGGCGCTTCTGACGCTCGCCGCGTTCCTTGCGGTCACGCGCGGCGAATTCTCCGACGCCGACACCCAGCAGCGGCTTCAAGTGACGCACTGGCTGTGGTCGGATCAGCCCCAGGTGGCGCAATACCAGAGCCGAGGCTCCATTCCAGCGCATCCGACCTATTGGAACATCATGGCCCGCCCGGGATTTTGCGTCCTGCCGGGCAAAGATGGAAAGCTCTATGCGCAATTCGCGCTCGGCCAGTCATTGCTGATGGCGCCGTCGGATATTCTGGCGGCGTCCCTTATCGGAAGCCTTCACGGCGCAGCAGGATCGGAAGATGCGGATCGTTTTTCGCAGGAGCGTATGACGGTCGTGAATTTCGTGACCTTTTCCATATTGAACGCGTTCGCGATAGTTCTGTCATATGACTTGCTGCTGTTGCTCGGTTTCTCCGAGAGGCAATCAATGGCGTCGGCGGCGCTGTTATTGTTCGCGACGCCGTTTATCGTCTACATGCAGGACGTCGCCGAGACGAACCAGATGTATTTGTTCTACGTCGGGGCCATGGTCTTCGCCTTGAAAGCGCGGCGGAACAGACTCTATCTGAATTGCGCCATTTGCGGGACGCTCGCGGGCTTCAATGTGTTGATGAAATTGCCGAACCTCGTCTACGCCCCGGGGCTTGTCCTCGTCTTTCTGTTTGCGGAAGAGGGCGATCTTTCCTGGCCGGAGAGGCTGCGGTGGGCGATATCCCGGCAGGCCCTCAAAGGGATGGTATGCCTCTTCGCTCCACTTTGCGCTTTCATATTCGTCGATCGATACTATCAATATTTTCGTTTCGGGGAATGGTTCAGCACTTACATGAAGGAATGCGCGGAAGCCTATGCGGCCGTCGGCGGCTATCCCGAAGCCTATCCATTCGGCTACGATAGGGCGGCGGGGTTTCTCGGGCCGTTCTTTTCCGCGGATCGGTCGCTTTTTCTTTTTTCGCCATTCCTCGTCTTCACGGTAATGTTCCTGGCCTTCAACTGGAGGAGCGTTTCCCATTCCCGGCGGCTCGCAGTCGTCGCCTCCCTCGTCGCTTTGGCGGGATTGGCGCTGATCTACGGTGGGTCTTATTACTGGAACGGGGGAGCCGGATCCTGGGGGCCGAGACATCACTTGCCGCCTGCCCAAGCGCTCTGTCTCCTGGGCTTCGCCTTCGCTGCGCAAGGTTTCGCGTCCTTCAGGCCGCTGACGCGAAGCCTCGTCGCCATGAACATCGTCATAGCTCTAGCCTGTCAGACGGCAGCCCTCGCCTATTCGCCGCTGCTCGAAAATCAGGCTTATTTTCTCGGCGATCCGTGGCGGGTCGTTCCGCTGATCAGAGCGAGGAACATCTATCGTCTCTTGAACGGCAGCCTGAACTCCTATGGAGCGACGCTCGACGATGCGGAGATGCGATCCCATGTCGAGGACTTCGCCGAGGGCTCGCCGGACATTTTGTGGCTCTCGATCGGCTTTGGCGCAGCAGCCGAGGCTCCGCTTCTGGCTCGGGCCGTCATAACGGCGTGGTGTCTCTTTGCGGCCGCCGTAATCGCCGCCGCGGGAGCGATCTGCGTCGTCGGCTTCCGACGTTCTGATCGAGCGCCGAGCCCGGCGACGGCGTGCAGAGGGCTCTCCGAGGATGAGGGAAGCGCCTGAACTCTTGTTCGGCGCGTCATCGATCTTCTTTCTTCCCCCATCCGCCGCCGAGCGCGACGAAGAGGGCGACCGAGTCGGCGAGGCGTTGCGCTTCGGCTTCTATTCTCGTTTTCGTCGCGTTTAAAACTGCGCGTTGGGCGTCGACGACGACAAGCTGCGAGACATCGCCCTGCTTCAGTCGCCAGCGCACTTTGTCGAGATATAGTTTGGAGGTCGCTTCCGCGGCTCTTGCGGAAGCGACCGCGCGAGCGTCGCTTTGAAGCGCTCGCAGCGAGTCTGCGACGTTTTCGAACGCCTTCAGCGCCACATCCCGGTATTGCGCCTCGGCTTGCTGGAGCAAAGCCTCGGCCGCGCGCTGCCTGTCGAGCAGCGCGAAGCCGTCGAAAGCGGGCTGCGCGACGGCTCCCGCCAGCGTGTAGAAACCGGTCCCGGGCGCGAACAGCTGGGCGAGCTGGAATGCGCTCGTGCCGCCCACGGCGGTGAGAGTGACGTTGGGCAATCTCGCCGCGACTGCAACGCCGACGAGCGCGCTCGCCGCGTGGATGTTGGCCTCGGCGGTCCTGATGTCCGGACGCTGCTTCACGAGTTGTGAAGGGAGGCTCACGGGAAGATCCCGCGGCAGAGCGAGCTGAGACAGTTCGAAGGTCGCCTCGATCTCCCGAGAAGGATAACGTCCTGCCAACGCCGTGAGCCGATTGCGCTGCTGCGCCAACCGGCTCTCCAGACCCGGCAGGGTCTCGAGAACCTGCGTCAGTGCGGTTCGCTGCGAGAGGACTTCGGGCGAGGCGATGGCGCCATAGGCGAACTGCCGCTCGAGCAGCCTGAGACGCTCCTCCTCGAGCGCGACGATCCGGCGGGTCGCGGCGATCTGATCGCGCAACATCGCTTCTTCGATAGCGGCATGGGCGATATCGGCGGCGAGCATCATCTGGGCCGCCTGCTTCAGATAGGTCAGGCTCTCGCGCTGCGCCTCGAGGGACTCCACCTGGCGCTGCGTCGCGCCCCAGACATCCAGCGTGTAGCTGACCTGCACCTGCTTGGTGAAGTAGGAAAAGGGGGTCTGCAGGACGGTGGAATTGGTCGCGTCTCCGGAAGAGAGATTGTAGGTCGAGCCGGAGGTCAATGCGAGTTGCGGAAACCAGGCTCCCGCAGCCGCCGAGGCGTTGAAATCGGCGGCGTGAATGGCCGCTTCGGCCGCTTCGAGGGTCGGGCTGGCGGCGATCGCTTCGTCGATGAGCTCGTCGAGACGCGGCGACGCGAACACGGTCCACCAGCGCGCGGGAACCTCCGCCCCCTCGCGAAAACGCTGGCCCTCGCCGGGCGATGCGGTTTTTTGCGGCGTGTAACGCTCGACCGACGGCGGCGCAGGCGGCGCGAAATCGGGACCCACTGCGCAGCCCGCGATTTGCAGCGCTGTGAGCGCCGAGCCGCAAAGCGCCGATGTGCGCCAGCTTCTAATCACGGGAGAGCGCATCCACGGGGTCGAGCGCGGCGGCGTTGCGCGCTGGGAAATAGCCGAACACGAGCCCGGTCAAGGCCGCGCAAAGCGTCGCAGCCAAAATAGCAGTGGCGGAGAGTCGAATATCCCAGCCTGGCGGCAGCGCATAGGTCGCGGCATAGCTCAGAATGAAGGAGAGAAGGACGCCGAGCACGGCGCCCATCAGACAGAGGACGACGGCTTCGATGAGGAATTGACGCCGGATGTCGGCCTGGCGCGCCCCCACGGCGACCCGCACGCCGATCTCCCGGGCCCTTTCAGAGACGGAAACGAGCATGATGTTCATGACTCCGATGCCGCCCACGATCAGCGAGATCGCCGCGATCGCCGCGAGCAGCATTCTCAGCGACCAGGAAAAGGATTCCATGGCGCGGATGCTCGCGTCGTTGTTGTCGACCCAGACGTCCTTGGCGCGGTGGCGCTCGGCCAGAAGGTTGGAAATCCTCTCGACTCCCTCCTCTCCGGTCGTGTTCTGCTGCAATCGCACCCACACCATGTCGAGATAATTGCGGCCCGTCAGACGGGCGTTGCTCGTCGTATAGGGGAGGAAGACCGACAGACGGTTCCCAGGCTCCGCCCAACCCGGCTTCTGGGCCACGACCCCGACCACCACACAGGGAAGCGAGCCTATGTAAATCACCTTGTTCAACGGATTGCCGTCCCCGAAGAATTGCTTGTGAGTTCTATCGTCGATTACCGTCACGGGCGCTTGCCGGTCGAAGTCCTCTTGGGTGAAGCCGCTCCCGAGCTTGATATGAAAGCCTTGAAAATCGAAGTAACCCGGACCGACCCCCACCGCCGAGCCGTCGCGGTTGAAGGAGCGGTAGCGCAAAAGCGCCGTCGTATATGTCTGAAAGGTGGCGCTCAGCACATAGGGCTCTCGACGCAGCGCCTGGACGTCAGACGGCTTGAGCGTTCGAATTCTCGGCCCGAACGGGTCTCCTGCGACATGGCCGGGATAGATGATGAGCTCCTTCAGCTTGAGAACGGAACCGAACTTGTCTTCCAACACTCTCGAGGCGCTCTCCCCCACGGCGACCATCATCGTCACGGACACGATGCCGATGACGACGCCCAGCAGCGTCAGCCCGGAGCGTAAACGATGCGCCAGCAGCGCCGTCCAGGCCATTTTCGTGACTTCGAAAAAACGCTCCCAGGGCGATCGCGAAAAAATCGGGGCCGGGACCAGCGTGGGCTCGGAGTCGTGAGGAATCGGGCGCGGCGCGGCGCGGTCGGTTCGCCGGTCCGAGACAATGACGCCGTCGGCGACCTCGACGATCCTCTGGGCGCATCCTGCTACGTGAAAGTCATGGGTCGCAACGATGATCGTGTGGCCCTGCCGGTTCAGCTCCATCAGAAGCTCGAGGACCTCCCGGCCATTGGCGCTGTCCAGCGCGCCGGTCGGCTCGTCGGCGAGAATCACTTCTCCGCCGTTGATCAGCGCCCGTGCGATCGAGACGCGCTGCTGCTGACCGCCTGAGAGTTCTCTGGGGAGATGCGTCGCTCGGCCGCCGAGACCGAGCCGTTCCAGCAGCGCCCTGGCGCGGGCGTGGCGCTCCTGCGCGTCGAGATTGGCGTAGACGGCCGGCATTTCGACATTGGCCTGGGCGGAGAGCTGGGAGAGCAGATTGTACCGCTGGAAGATGAAGCCGAAATGCGCGCGCCGCAGCTCCGCCAACTGCTCCGGGCCGAGCTCGGATGTATCCTGTCCGGCGACCCTATAGCTTCCTTCGCTCAGGCGATCGAGGCAGCCGAGGATGTTCATCAGCGTCGATTTGCCCGAGCCCGAGGCGCCGATAAGCGCCACCATCTCTCCGCGCCCGACGGAGAAGTCGATCCCGCGCAACGCCACGACTTGCTGATCGCCCGAGGCGTAGCGGCGGACGGCTCCGCGCAGCTCGAGAAGCGCGTCGTTCGTCGAAGGCGTCGCCGCGCCGCTCATGATTTGTCATCCTGGGAGGGGGGGATCTCCCCCGTGATCACGTCCTCGCCCTCCTTGAGTCCGTCGAGCGCCTGCGCCTCGATGTGATTGTTGACGCCGACGCGCACCCTTCGCTGTTCGATCTTGCCGCCGGGGCCGAGGACGCGAACGATATAGCGGCCGTCGTCCCCCTGGCCGCGCAATGCGTTTGAGGGAATGATCAGCGCTTGCCTCGCGACGCCGGCGACGATCGACACCTGGGCCGTCATGCCGATGCGAAGGCGACGATCCGCGTTCGGAACGTCGAGCAGCGCGCTATAGAACACGGCCCCGCTGGCGGCGCTCGAAGCGCCCGAAGATTGCGCGCCGGTCTGAGAGGTCGACGCCTCCGAGTAGCTCTGCGGCGCCAGTTCGACCGCGCGCAAGGCGCCCGAATAGCGTCTCTCCTGGTCGCCCATGATGGTGAAATAGGCATTCTGGCCGACCTTCACCTCGACTACGTCGGCTTCCGAAACCTGCGCCTTGATCGTCATGGAATCGATCCGCGCGAGCCGCAGAATCACCGGCGCGACCTGCGCGGCGACGACCGTCTGGCCTTCCTGCGTCAGGACGCCGACCACCTCGCCCTCTATCGGGGCGGTGATTTTCGTGTAGGCGAGATTGGCGGCGGCTACGCCGACCTGGCCGGTGGCCTGGGCGATCTGCGCGTCGAGCGCATTCACGCTGGCCGCGTCGGCGAGCTGCTCCGCTTCGGCCGCCTCCAGGTCGCGCCGCGAGGTCACGGCCCCCTTCATCATGCCGCGCTGCCGCTCGAATTCCAGTTTCGCGCGTCGCAGCTTGGCGACCGCCGAGAGCTTCTGGGCCTCGAGATTGGCGAGATTGGCCTGCGCCGCTTTCAACTCGTTTTCCGGCACGAGCGGATCGATCTCGGCGAGGAGATCGCCCACGCGGACGTGGTCGCCCAGCTTGGCCTTGAGCGATTTCAACTGGCCGGATACGCGCGTTCCCACGTCGACCTGGCGGATCGGCTGGACGAGGCCCGTGGCCGGCACCGTGCTTTCGATGTCGCGGCGCTGGACTTTCGCGGTCGTGTATTTCGGCGCGGGGGCTGCGGCGAGCCAGACGCCCGCGAAATAGGCGGCCGCGAAGGCCGCCGCAAGCGCAATGAGAGCGTAGCCTCGCCTCGACCCAAAGAATTTTTTAAAAGGCCCCATAAGTTTAGCCGTGTAATCGGGACGCAATCCCGCGTGTCCCGACGAACCGCGCTTGCGATGGAAATCAGTCAGCCGAAAGCCTTGGAGACGTGCGGCGGGAAAGCTCGCAAGCGGCGCCAGTAACATGGATCTGGCGCGAACGACAAGGGAGCCTGGAGCGTGGTTCACAGTTCAGGATCTCTCGCCCGGGATAGCCAGCGCGTCCCGCGCGCTCCGCAATTCAGTGGACGAGTCGCGTGCTCGTTGTCGCGCGCTCCGCTTCTTCCACCATATGTAGACTCCCGTGACCGACAATGTTGCGACTCCCAGCCCGACCACGATCATGAAAAGCCGGTAGATTGCAAAGTCCATCGGGTCTCTGGCCATGTGCAGCCCGCGCAACCAGCTGGTGAGCAAGTCGCCGATCTTTCCATCGCTCGCGTACATCCGCGCATGAAAAGCGCCCGTGTCCGCGTCGAAGAACACCGTCGCCATCTGGTCCTGCGGAAATGGGCGGTCGGTGACCACGGTATAGTTGTAAAGACGGGATTCCTCGAAGCGGTTCAAGGAATGCGGCCGCACGACCTTGAAGCCCTGCCTGACTGCTTCTTCATCCATCAGCCGCTCGCCCGCAGCCTGCGCCTCTTTCCAGTCGAGCGTGAAGGGCGCGCTGCTTTCGCGCTGAGGGAACAGCGCGCTGTCCTCCGATCCGCCGCGATAGGGGAGGACCCGGCTCATGATCCAGTCATAGACGTCGAGCCGGTCGGTGAGCTGCACGCTGGACCATGCGAAGACCAACAGCATCAGCCACAGCCAGAGGCCCCCGGCGCGATGCAGATCGAAATTGATGCGATAGAAGCTCCCGCGCCATTTGACGAGCCAGGCTGGTTTCCAGCGCTCCCAGAATTTCTCGAGCGTTACGGGCAGCGTGAGATAAAAGCCGACGAAGCAGTCGATCGTCCAGCACAGAGCGACGACGAACAGTATCCACAATCCGGTTTCGCCGATCGCGAGATTGACGTGAAGAGCGAGCACGAAGGGCATCACGGCGGCGAGGAAGCGAGCGGTCGCCGTCGTCGGCTCGGCCGCGGCGAGGCGCTCTCCCGTATAGGGATTGAGAAAGACGAAAAACGGCTCGTCCGGGTAGCGCGCGCCGGTTTCCGGATTGCGCCGGCCATACATGCGAATGGTGGCGCGATCCTCGGAATTCTCGGCGAAATATGCGGCATGCTCCTTCGGCTCCAGCGCTTCGGCGCGCTTTGCGAGCGTCGCCAGGTCGAGGCGCCGGGCGTCGGGCGCCGGCTTGGCGGCGACGAGGCGGGGATCAAATACGCCCTGCAGGTCCGCCCTGAAGGCAATCAGCGCGCCTGTAACCCCCTCGATGAACAGGAAGGTCGCAAGGGCGAGCCCGACATATCGATGCAGCCAGACGAACACACGCCGCATAGGACGACAACTTTCTCAATCTAACCCGGACAAGCGCGCGGCGCGTCGACCGGAGAGTTTTCAAATTCGTTCAGATTACGCTTTGGAGCCGTGCGCGCGCTGGGGAAACTTCTCTGACCGGCGCAGTAGAAGAGAGTGTCGACGATCCCGTCAACTGCTGTCAACCATTGTCAAAGCCGTGGTGGAATCTGAATTTCAACCAATCCTGATAACGTTTTAACCGGCCGCGGATCGATTGCGCCGGCTCGAAAAACATCAAGAGCCGGAATATTTTTTTGAACCTGTCGTGTTTGGGCGCGGACGAACGTCTCCACTAGTCAGGTGAAGTGCGCGCCGAGCGGTGCGCTGCTCCATCGCAAAAAAAAAGTCGGCCCAAAAGGCGCCGAAAAGGATCCTGCGAGGGGGAAGCAGAGTGGGGACGATAGAGCGCCCGGGCCCTCTCGCGTGTGAACCGAGTGGAGTCGCACGATTGCAGCAGGTCAATGTGTTTCATTCCCCGGCGCCGATCAATCGGGAGCAGGCTTCGTCCGCAGAGGCCTGTGGCGGAATGGTCGGGAATGGCGCGGCTGCGCCTTCCGCTGCGGGCGTCTCTTCGCGCGTCGCCTATCTCGAAAGGCAGGCGACGATCGAGTCGAACGCACGGGCGTATCCCCGCCGCCTGCCCATCGTGATCGCATCGGGGCGCGGCGTCGTCGTGCGCGACGTCGACGGGCGTGACTATATCGATTGTCTCGCCGGCGCCGGCGCCCTCGCGCTGGGTCATAGCCATCCCGCGGTGATCCAGGCGATCCGTCAGGCGCTGGACGATGGGGCGCCGCTTCAGACGCTCGATTTGCCGACGCCGCTCAAGGACGAGTTCACGAGAACGCTCTTCGAGAGTCTGCCTGCGGCCTTCGCCGAGGATTACAAGATTCACTTTTGCGGTCCGACCGGCGCCGACGCGGTCGAGGCGGCGTTGAAGCTCGTGAAAACCGCTACGGGGCGAAAAGGCGTACTCGCCTTTCACGGGGCCTATCACGGCATGACGCAGGGCGCGATGAGCGTGACCGGCGACACGGCGCCGAAAATCCCCGCCGAAGGGCGCGCCGCGGACGTTCAGTTTCTGCCCTTTCCTTCCGAATATCGTTGCCCCTTCGGAATGGGTGCGCAGGCCAGCGCGGAAATCAGCGCGCGCTCCCTGGAGGCCGCGCTCGAAGATCCGAGTTGCGGACTGCTGCCGCCGGCCGCGCTGATTATGGAAATCGTTCAGGGCGAAGGCGGCGTCAATCCGGCGCCGGACGATTGGCTGCGCAAAGTGCGCGAGATAACCGCGCGTCATGGCGTCTTGCTCATCGTCGACGAGGTTCAGACGGGATTGGGGCGGACGGGACGTCTCTACGCCTTCGAGCAGCCGGACATCCTGCCGGATGTCGTGATCCTCTCCAAGGCGATCGGCGGTGGGCTTCCGCTCTCCGTGATCCTCTACCGCCGAGAGCTGGACGTCTGGCGTCCAGGAGCGCATGCCGGCACCTTTCGGGGAAATCAGCTCGCCTTCGCAGCGGGCGCGGCGGCTATCCGCTTTGTCATGTCCAACCATCTCGAGCGGCACGCCCAGGCGGCCGGGGCGAGGCTCCAGTCCCTCTTGACCGGGATCGCCGCCGAGACGTCCTGCATCGGTCATGTGCGAGGCCGCGGTCTGATGCGCGGCGTGGAGATTCACGATCCGCGAAGCGTCGGCGCCGCCGCCGGCGTCGGTGTTGTCCCTTCTGCGAGCGCGATTGCGCGGCGCGTTCAAGAAGAATGCCTGCGTCGCGGATTGATCGTCGAGCTCGGCGGACGCCATGGCGTCGTCGTGAGATTTCTTCCGCCCCTCGTCGCGACGCTCGCCGAAATCGACGAGATAGCCCAGCGGTTTGGCGAAGCGGTCAAGGCGGTCGAGGCGTCTCGCGTTTCGCAATGAATCACGACAGGCCGCGCGAGACGCAGCCGAATGCAACAATCGAGAGGAGCGAGCCCATGGCTTGGGAAGAAGACGAAACCGCCGTGTACAAGGTCGTCGTCAATCACGAGGAACAATATTCGATCTGGCCCGACTACAAAGAGATTCCGGCAGGATGGCGCGCCGTCGGCAAGGTCGGACTCAAGGCTGAATGCCTCGAATACATCAAGGAAGTCTGGACCGACATGCGGCCGCTCAGCCTGCGCAAGCAGATGGCCGAGCGGGAGGCCGAAGCTGAAGGCGTTGCGGGCTGACGCGCCGCGCGCCGCGCAGTGCGAATCGAAGAGACGCCGGTGTTTCCGACGGGAGGTTGGGTAGGATGAGTGCGGAATTGAATGTCGACAGGCGCGAGAACCTCGGCGCGGAGGAATTCGCGGAGAGCTATGTCGCCAGACGAAGGCCCGTGCTCGTGAAGAATGCGCTCGCGGGCAGTTCGGCGCTCTCCCGTTGGGATTTCGATCATCTGCGCGAGCGGGCGGAAGCCCGTATCGTGCCGCTCAAGACGCTGAGCGAATCCGGCATCAAGGTCACGAACCAGCGCCTCGACGATTATCTCGACGGGCTCGAAGCCTTCGAAAAGCATGCCGCGTCCGCGGGCTCCGACCGGCCGTCGGCGCCGGCCTATCTCCATGACATTCCGCTGACAGCGCTGCTGCCGAACGCGCAGGAGGACCTCGAGCAATTTCCAACCGACTATTTTCCGGCGTGGTACGGAGAGCGCTGGCCCCAATTTGCGCAAGTGTTCCTCGGGCCCACGCACAGCCTGACGCCGTTGCACTTCGACTGCCTGCTCACCCATAACCTCTTTTTTCAGATCAGGGGGCGCAAGCGCTTCGTGCTCATTGCGCATGACGAGCTGAAATACTGTTATCCGAGCCGTTGGCGATGGTGCGAGATCGACGTCGAGAAGCCCGATTACGAACGTTTCCCGCTGTATCGCCACGCCAGACCGGCGGAAGTGGTCGTCGAGCCGGGAGACTGTCTCTATATGCCGCCGGGAACGCTCCACCATGTGCGCGGCCTCGATTGCGCCCTCTCGTTCAACGTCGACTGGCACACCAGGGAGAGCGCGGCGCAGGGGGTGTTCGCGGCCGCGCGCGGCATGCCTTTGAAGAACGTCTATTACAACGCGATCATCGCCTTGGGGCTATGGACGGGCGCCTCCGCGCAAAGGCTCTTTCCCTATTACCGCTCCTATCTCAGCTACATTTCCTGAGCGGCGCGGCGTCGGCCTGCAGTGAGGATGAACGCAGAAATGTCGAACTTCGCCACGCTGGACGTCGAAGATGAAATGGCGTTGCGCAACCCGGTCGATCTCGCGTCCTTGCTGCGATTGCGCGCTGCGCTTCAGGCCGAAGACACGGCCTTCGTATTTCTCGCGCGCGGAGAGCGCGAAACCGCGCGTCTGACATTTGCGTCGCTCGATCGGCGCGCGCGCGCGATAGCGGCGCGCCTGCAAAAATCGCGCGCGACGGCGCCCGGCGCCCGCGTCATGCTGCTCTATCCGGCGGGACTCGATTATATCGAGGCGTTCTTCGGTTGTCTTTACGCCGGCGTGATCGCAGCGCCGGCCTATCCGCCGGCCGGCCATCATCGCCAGCGTCTGCACGCCATCATGGACGACGCGGAGCCGGCGGCCATTCTGACGATCGCCGAGCTTCGCGATCGCTTCGGCGCCGATCCGGGCTGCCGTTTCGACGCGAATGCTCTTCCCTGGCTCGCCACCGATGCCGTCGATTCCGCTGAGGCGGATGATTGGACGCCCTATGAGGCGACCCCGGACTGCATCGCATTCCTGCAATATACCTCCGGCTCTACGGGCGATCCGCGCGGCGTCATGGTCAGCCATGGCAATCTCGTCGCCAACCAGCAGGTCATCAGGGACAGTTTTCATCACACCCGCCGATCGAACCTCGTCGGCTGGCTGCCCCTCCATCACGACATGGGGCTCATCGGGAACGTTCTGCAGCCCCTCTTCGTCGGGGCCGCCGCTCATCTGATGTCGCCGCTCGCCTTCCTGGAAAAGCCGGCGCGTTGGCTGCAGGCGATCGCGGCGTGCGGAGCTCATACCAGCGGCGGGCCAAATTTCGCCTACGACCTCTGCGTGCGCAAGGTGACGCGCGAGCAGAAGCGGGATCTCGATCTGAGCTGCTGGAAAGTCGCATTCAGCGGAGCCGAACCGGTGCGCGCCGCAACGCTCGATCGTTTCGCCGAGGCCTTTGCCGAATGCGGTTTCAGGAGAGAGGCCTTTCTCCCCTGCTTCGGCCTCGCGGAGGGAACGCTCGTCGTCACCGCGCCGGTGCGCGGCGAGGCGCCTGCGGTGCGTCATGTCGAGCGAGAGGCGCTCGAAAGAAACCGGATATTGCCGGCCGAGGGTCGCGACGCCGCGGCGCTGGTCGGATGCGGACGTCCTTGGCGAGGCCATCGGCTGCGCATCGTCGATCCCGACAGCCGTCGGCCCAGCAGGGATGGGGAAGTCGGCGAAATCTGGTGTGCGGGTCCGAGCGTCGCCGCAGGCTATTGGCGAAGGCCCGAAGAAACGGCGAACGTCTTTTCTGCGCGGATCGTCGGCGAAGACGCCGACGAATATCTGCGAACCGGAGATCTGGGCTTTATCGACGACGACGAGCTCTATGTCACGGGGCGGCTCAAGGATCTCATCATCGTCGCCGGGCGCAATTACTATCCCCAGGATTTCGAGCGCGTGCTCGATGATTCGATCGATGCGGTGCGGCCCGGTTGCAGCGGGGCTTTCTCCGTCACGATCGACGAACGGGAATCGGTCGTCATCGTCGCCGAGCTGGAACGCCAGGCCGCGCAGACGCTGGAGAGCGCAGGCGCGAACGCCCTGCTCGCGCAGATTCGCGATAGCCTCGCCGCCGAATGCGAAATCGCGCCGCACGAAATCGTGCTCGTGCGGGCCGGCGCCATCCCGCGCACGTCGAGCGGTAAAATCCGCCGCGCCCAATGCCGGCGGGAATATCTCGAAGGGCGATGGCCCGTGCTGGCGCGCAGCGGCGCCGCGGCGCCGACGGAACGCCCGAGCGCGCGCGCGTCGGGCGCGCAGGCGATGCTGCAGCAGGCGCTGACATTGCTGGCGCCGCCGCAGCGCATGCAATTGACCACGGGCTTCCTGATTTCACAGGCCGCGAGGCTATTGGGGATTGCGGAGTCGGAGCTCGGGCCCGGTTCGCGGCTGACGTCCCTTGGCCTAGACTCGCTGCGGGCCCTGGAGCTCAAACACGCGCTCGACGCGGCGCTCTGCGTCGAGACGCCCCTGTCGCCTCTCCTGACCGACGGAACGATCGTCGAGATCGCGGAGGCGGCGACTCAGGCGCCTCCTTGCGCCACGGCGGCCGAGAGCGCCGCTGCAGGCGCCGAAGGTTTCCCCCTGTCGCTCGCGCAGCGGGCGATCTGGACGACGCATCGGCTGGAGCCGCACAGCAACGCCTACAATCTGCACCTCGCTTTCGATATTCGCGGTCCGTTGGACGCGAAAGCCTTTGCGCATGCGTTCGACTTGATGGTCGAACGGCACGCCGCCCTGCGCATGACCTGTCACGAGGGCGCGAGCGGTCCCGTTCAGCGTCCGCATGCGTCGCGTCAGAGCGGCTTCGCGATCATCGACGCGCGGGGCTGGAGCGATGACGCCTTGCAGGCGGAGATGGGCGATCGCGCCGCTCGAGGCTTCGATATCGAGCAGGGGCCGCTCTTGAAGGTGGCCTTATATCGACGGTCGGAGGCCAGCGCCACGGCGCTGCTCTGCGCTCACCACATCGTCGCGGATCTGTGGTCGCTGATTGTCTTCCTCAAGGAGTTCGAAGCGGCCTATCGGGCGGCGCGCGCAGGCGAGCCTTCGCAATTTCCGTCTCCCCAGGCGGACTACTACGACTTCGTAAGCCGGCAGAAGCGCTATCTCGCAAGCGACGCAGCCTCCCGGGACTGGGACTATTGGCGAGATCGGCTGACGGCCGAGCCGCCGATGCTGGCGCTTCCCTACGACCGGCGACGTCCAGCCTCGCCGGGCGCCGCCGGCGGGGCGGTCGCGCTGCGGCTCGATTCCGATTGCGCCACGCGCCTCAGGGAGTTCGGGCGCGAGCAAGGCGCGACGCTGTTCGTGGTTCTGCTCGCGATCTACAAGACGCTGCTGCGCCGCTACACGAACCAGGACGAGATCGTCGTGGGAACGGCGGCGAGCGGCCGCGGCCAGGGCCGCTTCTCGTCTCTCGTGGGGAATCTGGTCAATCCGCTGGCCCTGCGGACCAGGCTTCGCGGCGATGCGCCTTTTGTCGATTATCTGCAGGATGTGCGACGTTGCGTCGCCGAGGCGCTCGACCATCAGGACTTTCCGTTTTCGACGCTGGTCGAGCGCCTGCGTCCAGACCGCTGCGAAGGCCAGTGGCCGATCTTCCAGACCTTCTTCGTTCTGCAGCAGGCGCAGGAGACAGAGCTTGCGCAATTTGCGGAGCTTGCTCTCGGCGAAGGCACGGCCCCCTTCGCCTTCGCCGACCTCACGATCAACGGGGTTGCGATCGACCGGCGCGTCGAACGTTTCGATCTGAAGCTGATGGCCGCGATCTCTTCCGACGGCGGTCTCGTCCTTTCGTTCCAATATCGCAGAGAGCTGTTCTTCGAGGAGACGATTGCGCGCCTCGCCGAAGATTTTCGTGTGCTTCTCGAGCGCATCGTCGCATCGCCGCAGACGCCGATCGGCGCGCTGTTCCGCTGCTTGCCGGGGGAGCGGCTTTCGATCCTGCGCGGGACGCAGAGAAGCCTCTCGGACGCCGTCTTCATTCCGTCGTCGCTGTCCCGGGTCGCGGGCGGATCGCCTCGGGATGCCGCGATCGTCGGCCCGGACGCAAGCTTGACCTACGCCGAATTAGAAGACCGCACGAACCGCATGGCGCATTATTTTCGGCGCCGGGGCGTCGAGCGCGGCGAGCCGATCGGCATTTGCGCGACGCGTTCGATCGACACGATCGTTGCGATCGTCGCGGCGCTGAAGGCGGGCGTCGCCTATGTTTCGATCGAACCCGACCATCCGCCGGCGCGGGTCGCCGCCATGTTGCGGCTCGCTTCGGCCCGCTTCCTATGTGGCTCGAGAGAATGGCTCGCCGAAGCGGCCGTGGCGGGCGCACAACCGATCGTCCTCGAAGATATAGCGGCCGACCTCGACGCCGAGCCTTCATGGCCGCCGAGAGTGGAGATCGGAGCGGCGGATCTCGCCTATGTGATTTTCACTTCCGGCTCGACAGGAGAACCCAAAGGCGTCGCCGTCACGCATGGCGGGCTCGCGAACTACACGGCGTCGATCGTCGATCGTCTCGACGAGCCTGGTCTGCGATTCGCGCTCGTGTCGACGCTTGCCGCCGATCTCGGGCAT